>DATLZI010000291.1:0-16651 GCA_035574075.1 bacterium
CGGCGAGGAGCCGCTGGCCGCGCAGTGGTACCGCCGCCTGCGCCGCCTCTTCCTCTCCCGCTTCCATGTCTAGCGTGGTGCTGCCGATCCCGCGGGGCGCCTACGCGGAGCGCGAGGAGCCGCGCGAGGGATGGCTGGACCGCACGGGCCGACGTCTGGCCGGCGAGGCGGTCCGGCGGTGGCGCGGCCGTCCCGGCCGCTGGGAGGCGATCGCCGGCCGGGTCGAACGCGCGGGCCGCGCGCTGGCCGAGATGAGCGATCGCCGCCTGCGGGAGGTGGCCGCGGAGCTGCGCGCGCGCCTCCGCGCCGAGGGGTTCCGCGAGGACCTCGTGGCGCGGGCCTTCGCCCTGGTCCGGGAGACGGCGGCCCGCACCGTCGGCGAGCGACCCTACGACGTCCAGGTGATCGGCGGCCGGGTGCTCCTCGCCGGGATGGTCGCCGAAATGGAAACCGGCGAGGGGAAGACGCTCGCCGCCACGCTGCCGGCCTGCACCGCGGCCCTGGCTGGCATCCCGGTGCACGTCATCACCGTCAACGACTACCTGGCCTCCCGCGACGCGGCCTGGATGGGGCCGATCTACCGCGCGCTCGGCCTGCGTGTTGGGACCATCGTGCACGGCCTCGATCCGGAGGCGCGGAGCGCGGCGTACGCTTGCGACGTGACGTACGGCACGAACAAAGAGGTGGCCTTCGACTACCTCAAGGACCGCATCGCGCTGCGCGACCAGCCGAGCCGGCTGCGCCTGCAGCTGGAACGCCTCCTCGGCGAGGGAGCGCGCCCCCGTCGGCTGCTGCTGCGCGGGCTGCACTTCGCCATCGTCGATGAGGCGGACAGCGTGCTGGTGGACGAGGCCCGCACCCCGCTGATCATCTCGGGCGGGGGCGAGGGGGCGCCCGAGCAGCGGATGTACGAGACGGCGCTGGCGCTGGCCCGGCGCCTCGAGCCGGGGCGGCACGTGGTCATCGAGGGCGCGCAGCGCGCAATCCGCTACACCGCGGCCGGCGAGGCGCACCTCACCGAGATGGCCCAGCCGCTCGGCGGCTTCTGGCAGGCGCGTCACCGCCGCGAGGAGCTCGTCCGTCAGGCGCTGACCGCCCTGTACCTCTTCGAGCGCGACCGGCACTACATCGTCCAGGACGGGAAGGTGGCGATCGTCGACGAGTTCACTGGACGGCTGATGCCGGACCGGTCGTGGGAGCACGGGCTGCACCAGCTCATCGAGGCGAAGGAGGGCGTCCCCCTTACGAACCCGCACGACGCCCTGGCGCGGATCAGCTATCAGCGCTTCTTCCGCCGGTACCTGCGCCTGGCGGGGATGACCGGCACGGCGCGCGAGGTGGCGGCCGAGCTGTGGGCGGTGTACGGGCTGGCTGTGGTGTCCATCCGGCCTAACCGGCCGCTGCGCCGCCGCGCGCTCCCCGACCGGATCTATCGCACCGGCGAGGCGCGCTGGGCGGCGGTCGCGGACCGCATCGCCGAGGTGCATCGTTCGGGCCGCCCCGTGCTCGTCGGCACGCGATCGGTGGCGGCCTCCGAGCACCTCAGCGCGATCCTCACCGCGCGGGGCCTGGCGCACCAGGTGCTCAACGCTCGCCAGGACCGCGAAGAAGCGGAGATCATCGCCCGCGCCGGCGGGCTCGGGCAGATCACCGTGGCGACGAACATGGCCGGCCGGGGGACCGACATCCGTCTCGGGCCGGGGGTGGGAGCGCGCGGCGGCCTGCACGTCATCGCCACCGAGCGGCACGAAGCCGGCCGCATCGACCGGCAGCTGTTCGGACGGTGCGGCCGGCAGGGGGATCCGGGCAGCTACGAGGCGATCGTCTCGCTCCAGGATGAGCTCTTCACGGTTTACGGCGGGCGGCTCGGCCGATGGCTGGCGCATCTGGGGTTGGGGAGGCTCGCCGTCCGTCGCGCCCAGCGCACCGCCGAGCGCTTGCACGCGCGCATGCGGCGCGATCTGCTGAAGGTGGACGAGCAGCTTGACACCGCGCTGGCCTTTTCCGGCCGGCGGGAGTGATGGAGGAGCGTGACATGAAGGCACATCGCATCGTGATCGGTCTCGCCGCGGTGGTCCTGGCCGCCGCGCTGCTCCCGGCCGCGGCCGGGCCGGCTGCTGCGGAGCTGGATTGTGTGATCGAGCCCAACATGGTCGTCTCGCTGAGCGCGCCGATCGAAGGGCTCGTCGAGACGGTCGCCGTGGACCGGGGCGACGTCGTCGAGAAAGGACAGGTCGTCGCCACCCTGGAGGCGAGCCTGGAGCGCGCCGCCCTCGAGGCGGCCCGCTTCCGGGCGGCGATGGAGACGCCGATCAAGACCAGCCAGGCGCGCCTCGAGCTGGCCACCCGGCGCGCGGCCCGCAGCCAGCAGATGCACCGCGAAGGCACGCTGTCCGCGCAGGAGAACGACGAGGCGCAGAGCGAGAAGATCCTGGCCGAGATGGCTCTGCTGGAAGCGAGGGAGACCCAGGCGCTCGCCCGCCTGGAGGCCCAGCGCGCCGCGGCCGCGCTGGCTCTGCGCACGATCCGCAGCCCGATCGCGGGGGTCGTGGTCCGACGGTTCCTCAACCCCGGCGAGCTGGCCGGCGGCCAGACCCCGCTGGTGCGCCTCGCCCAGCTGAATCCGCTGCGCGTGGAGGTGTTCGCGCCGGTCTCGATGCTCGGGGCGATCAGCGTTGGGATGAGCGCGCAGGTCCGTCCCGAGGCGCCGGTCGGCGGGACCTACGCCGCCCGCGTCGCCGTGGCCGATCGCGTCGCCGACGCGTCCAGCGGCACGTTCGGCGTGCGGCTCGAGCTCCCCAATCCGGGCAACCGCCTGCCGGCCGGGCTGCGCTGCAAGGTGCGCTTCCCGCGCTAGCCCGCGCAGGAGGGTGAACCGCCGCCGCGAACTACGGGGCCATCCCGGCGTTGCGGCAGAGGAGGGTGGGCCGGTGATGCGGAGACGTCTTGGCCTGCTGGTCGCTGCCGCCGCGGCGAGCCTGCTGCTCGCCACGGCGTCCACGCCTGCCGCGACGGGGTGGAGCGGTGCGGTTCGCGTCACCAACCAGGTGGCCAGCGCGCCGTTCACCGGCGGCGGCTATCCGGTGCCGGCCGGGGCGACGGCGCCGCTCGCCGGCACGTGCCGGCCCGGTCTGTACAACAGCAACCGCTCCGAGTCGTGGCTGGCCGTGCAGCCGGGGACCGAGAACCTCGTCGGCACCTCGAAGGTCTTCTTCGAGACCTTCAGCACCTTCTACATCTTCCACCTCGGCTCGTACACCATCGTGAACGGCAGGCCCGCGGGCAACACCATCGTCCAGGGGTACGAGTGCGTCTCCCTCGGCACGCAGGCGATGCCGCCGTCGTGGATGAACAACACCGATCCCAACGTGGACTTCGACACCCAGGGCCGCGCCTACCAGCTCACCCTGCCCTTCAACCCCTGGTGGACGAACCATCTCCACCCGGACGCCGCGATCGGGCTCTCCTACAGCGACGATCTCGGCCGCACGTGGATCCTGGGCAACGGCGGGCGCTACATCGATCGGGTGCCGCGCCAGTCGTCCAAGACGGTGGGCGGCGTCGAGGACAAGCAGTGGATCGCCGTGAACCACATCCCCGGCCACCCCTATCAGGATCACGTCTACGGCGCCTGGGCGGTCTTCAACGGTTTCACGGTGAGGGTGCGCTTCGCGCGGTCACAGGATCGCGGCCAGACGATGAGCGTGCTGCGCGACCTGACCCTGCCCGCGAACCAGACCGGTCCGGCGGCCACCTACGTCTATCCGGCGATCGACGCCGCCGGCACGATCTACGTCGCCGTGGCCGCCTTCCCACCCTGCTGCGCCACCCCGGCGACGCTGTACGTGGCCAGCTCGCGAGACGACGGCGAGACCTGGTCGCCGTTCGTCAAGGTGGCCACGGTGGGGGTCGTGCCGACCGGGATGCTGCCGAACACGACCTTCCGCGACGGGATCGTCGAGCACTTCGCGGCCAGCCCGACCTTCCCCGGCCACGTCTACCTGGTGTGGGAGGAGTGGGATGGGGCGCAGATGGACATTCAGTTCGCCCAATCCACGGACGGAGGCGTCACCTGGTCCGAGCCGCTGCGGGTCAACGACAACGCCAACGAACCCACGGACCAGTTCCAACCGCAGATCGCGGCCGGACCGAACGGCGCCGTCGTCGTGGCCTTCTACGACCGGCGCCAGGCCTGTCCCGACGAGCGGGGGATCATCCGCGCCCACGTCGGGCGGGAGAACTTCTGCCTCGACGTCTCGCTGCAGGCGTTCAAGGACGATGGCGCGGGGGCGAAGCCGGTCGGCGGCGTGATCCGCAACGTGCGGATCAACGACCTGACCTGGGACCCCGAGCAGCCCGACCAGACGATCGACGGCATCGACCAGATGGCCTGCGCCGCCCACGAGAACCCCTGCACCCGCAACGCTTTCATCGGCGACTACTTCGGCCTGGCCGTCTCGGCGCGGAACATCTACGCGCTGTTCGTCTCGACGCGCTATCCGTCCGCGGTCACGGCCGACGACGGCGGCCCCGTCTACTACCAGCAGCAGGTGCTGGCGACCGTCCCGCGCGCGGCGTTCGGCCGCGGGTACTGACGCCTCGCGGATGTCCACGGCCGTGCGCTCCTCAACACCGCTGGCCAGGATCGTCTTCCCCCGCTGACCGAGATGCCATCCGGCCGCGGCCCGATTGCCCCGGCGGCCGGCGGCTGCCTACGCTGAGGTGGGCAGGAGGCATCGGGCGTGGACTTCGGGGTCCCCAGAGAGGTGCGCCCGGGGGAGCATCGCGTCGGGCTGAGCGCCCCGGGCGTTGACGCGCTGGTCCGCGGCGGCCACCGCGTGCTGGTCGAGCGCGGGGCGGGCGCCGCTGCCGGCTTCAGCGACGACGAGTACCGGCAGGCCGGCGCCCTCGTCGTCTACTCGGCGGAGGAGGTCTGGCGGCGGGCCGCCGTGGTGGTGAAGGTATCGCGGCCGACGGCCGACGAGCACGCCTTCTTCGCCGGCCAGACGCTGCTCGCTTTCCTCCATCTCAGCGTCGCCTCGCCCGATCTGCGGGAGGCCCTCCGGCGGGCCCGGGTGACGGCCATCGCCGCGGAGATGATCCAGACCGAGGACGGCGCCTTCCCCGTCCTGCAGCCAACCAGCGAGGTGGCCGGACGCCTGGCCCCGGTCATCGCCGGGGGACTGCTGGAGACGCACGTGCCAGGGCTGCCGGACCCCGACCAGATGGGCCGGGGCATCCTCCTCAGCGGCATCCCCGGGGTGCCGCCGGCGAACGTCGTCATCCTCGGCGCCGGCGTGGTGGGCAGCAACGCCGCCCGCGCCTTTCTCGGCGCGGGGGCGCAGGTCACGGTGCTCGACAAAGACCCCGCCCGTCTGCGGCGGCTGGACGCGGCCTGCGCCGGGCGCGTCGTCACGATGCTCGCCACCCCCTACCACATCGCCAAGGCGGTGGCGTTCGCCGACGTGTTGATCGGCGCGGTCTACGTCGTCGGGCAGCGCGCTCCCGTGCTGGTGACGCGCGAGATGGTGCGCACGATGCGGCCGCGCGCGGTGATCATCGACTTCTCCATCGACCAGGGGGGCTGCGTGGAGACCAGCCGCCCGACCACCCACCGCGACCCGGTCTTCATCGCCGAGGGGGTCATCCACTACTGCGTCCCGAACGTCCCGGCGCGCGTGGCCCGCACCGCCAGTCACGCCTGGAGCAACGCGGTGCTGCCCTACCTCCTGCTGATCGGAGAGCGCGGCGTGGAGGACGCCCTGCTCCGCTGCGCCGCGCTGGCGGCCGCGGTGGTGCGGCCGTGAAGGCGCCGACCGGCGCGGAGGCCGCAAAGATCGTCTCGGCGGAAGAGGCGGTGCGTCTCATCGCGCCGGGGATGCGGGTCTTCCTCACCGGGAACTGCTCCGTGCCGCAGACGCTGCTTGGCGCCCTCGTGCGGCGAGCCCCCGCCCTGCAGGACGTCGAGATCGTGCAGGTCCTGACCGTGGGCCCGGCGGAGTACGTGGCGCCGGGGATGGAGCGGCACCTGCGGGTCAACACCCTGTTCATCAGCGACAACGTGCGCGATGCGGTGAACGAGGGGCGCGCCGATTTCACGCCCTGCTTCCTGAGCGAGATCCCCCGGCTGTTCCGCACGGGTCAGCTGCCGCTGGACGCGGCCCTGGTGCACGTCTCACCGCCGGACGAGCACGGCTTCTGCTCCTTCGGCATCGAGGTGGGGATCACGAAACCCGCCGCGCAGGCGGCGAAGATGATCATCGCGGAGATGAACCCGCGCATGCCGCGCACCCTGGGGGACAGCTTCATCCACGTCAGCAAGCTGAGCTACATCGTGCCCGTGGACTATCCCCTCCCGGAGGTCAGGATGGGGGCCAGCGACGAGGTTACCCAGCGCATCGCCGAGCACGTCGCCGGCCTCATCCCCGACGGCGCGACGCTGCAGACCGGCATCGGCGCGATCCCCGATGCCGTCCTCGCCCGCCTGACCAACCACAAGGATCTCGGCATCCACACCGAGCTGTTCAGCGACGGCATCATCGACCTCATCACCCGGGGCGTGATCACGGGGGAGCGCAAGACGCTGCACCCGGGGAAGGTGGTGGCCGGCTTCGTCCTGGGGACGCAGCGGCTGTACGACTTCATTCACGACAACCCGGTGATCGAGCTGCACCCGACCGATTACGTGAACGATCCGTTCGTCATCGCCCAGAATGCCCGGATGGTGGCGATCAATTCGGCGATCGAGGTGGACCTCACCGGTCAGGTGAGCGCGGACAGCATCGGGCCGCGGCTATATAGCGGGGTGGGCGGGCAGCTGGACTTCATCTACGGCGCCTCGCGCTCGCCGGGCGGCGTGCCGATCATCGCTCTGCCGAGCACCGCCCTGGGCGGGCAGGTCTCCCGCATCGTGGCGATGCTCAAGCCGGGCGCGGGGGTGACCACCACCCGCAACCACGTCCGCTTCATCGTCACCGAGCACGGCGTGGCCGACCTCTACGGGAAGACCATCCGCCAGCGGGCCCGCCGCCTGATCGAGATCGCCGCCCCGGCGTTCCGCGAGACGCTGGAACGCGAGGCCCGCGCCCTCCGCTACCTGTAGGAGCGGCCCATCGGACCGCCACCCGATACCGCCGGCCGGGCGGCCCCCATACGATGGGGGTAGGTGCTCCGTCCAGTGAGCCGTCGGGTGGAGGTCTTCGTCGGGCCGTTCGGCAGCGGCAAGACCGAAGTGGCCCTGAACCGCGCGCTGGCGCTGGCCCGCGGCCCCGCTCGACCATGTCCGGTCACCCTTCTCGATCTCGACGTCGTCGACCCCTACTTCCGCGCCCGGGACGCCCGGGCGGTCCTTGAGGCCGCGGGCGTCCGGCTGGTCGCCCCCGGGCCGGAGTGGGACTTCGTGGACCTGCCGTTGCTGGTGGCCGAGCAGCTGGCTGCAGCCGGGGACGGCGACGTGGTGTGCGACGCGGGCGGCGAGAGCCACGGCGCCCTGGTGCTGCGGCAACTGGCCCCCGCGCTGCGCGGGCTGGCCCGCGTCTATCTCGTCGTCAACCCCTATCGCCCGTACATGCGCACAGCCGAGGGGATGGCCGCCGCGCGGCGCGATCTGGAGTCAGCGGCAGACCTGCCCGTGGTGGGTCTGGTCGCCAACCCCCATCTCGGCCTGGCCACGACGCCCCAGGTCATCGAGGACGGATACGCCATCGTCAGCGCTGCCGCCGCCCGGATGGCGCTGCCGGTCGTCTGGACGGCGGTCGCCGCCCCGCTGGCCGGCGCGGTGAGGCTGCCCGGTGAGATCCTGCCGCTGACCTTCCACCTCCTGCCGCCCTGGGAGCTGGAGGTGGCCTGATGCCCAAGATCGTCATCGACGCCGACCGCTGCAAGGGCTGCGCCCTGTGCCTGGCCGCCTGCCCGCCCCAGGTGCTGGCGCTGAGCGAGGCGCTGAACGCCCGGGGCTACTATCCGGCGGTGCTGGTCGACGAGGCGCGCTGCACCTCCTGCGCGGCCTGCGCCATCGTCTGCCCGGACACCGCGATCACCGTCTTCAGAGCTGAACGCGTCGGGGTGAGATGAGCGATGGCCACCGCGTTCCGCGACCGCATCCTGATGAAGGGCAACGAGGCGATCGCCGAAGCCGCGATCCGCGCCGGCGTGCAGGCCTACTTCGGCTACCCGATCACGCCGCAGAGCGAGATCGCCGAGTACATGGCGCGGCACCTCGGCGAGCATGGCGGGGTCTTCCTGCAAGCCGAGAGCGAGGTGGCCGCGATCAACATGGTCTACGGCGCCTCCGGAGCCGGGGCGCGGGTGATGACCTCGACGAGCAGCCCGGGGATCAGCCTGATGCAGGAGGGCCTGTCCTACCTCGTCGGCGCCGAGCTGCCCTGCGTGATCATCAACGTGATGCGCGGCGGACCGGGCCTGGGGAACATCGCCCCTTCCCAGGCCGACTACTTCCAGGCTACGAAATCGGCCGGCCACGGCGACGGCCGCAACCTGGTGCTGGCGCCGGCCACGATCCAGGAGGCGGCCGACCTCACCGCGCTGGCCTTCGAGCTCGCCGAACGGTACCGCAACCCGGCGATGGTGCTCACCGACGGCATCACCGGCCAGATGATGGAGCCCGTCGTCTTCCACGATGATCCCACGCCGACGCGCACCCCGCCGGCGTGGGCGACCCGCGGTGCCGGGGAGGGCCCGCCGCGGGTCATCACCTCGATCCACCTCGAGCCTGAGGCGCTGGAGGCGCACAACCGGCGGCTCCAGGACAAGTACCGGCGGATGCAAGCGGAGGCGCGCTGGGAGGCCTACCGCCTGGACGACGCGCTGGTCGCGGTGGCCGCCTATGGGCTCGTCGCCCGCATCGCCCGCACCGCGGTGGATCGTGCCCGGGCGAAGGGTCTCCGGGCGGGGCTGCTGCGGCCGATCACCGTCTATCCGTTCCCCAGCGCCGCCGTGGCCGAGGCCGCGGCGCGGGTGCGCGGGATCCTCACCGTGGAGATGAGCGCCGGCCAGATGGTGGAGGACGTGCGCCTGGCGGTGGCGGGGCGCGCGCCGGTGGGGTTCTACGGGCGGATGGGCGGGGCGATCCCCACGCCGCCCGAGCTCCTCGCCGAGCTGGAACGGTTCGCCGCGGAGGTGGGGGTCCGATGAAGCAGGTCTTTGCCCGGCCGGCGGCGCTGACCGACGCGCCGATGCACTACTGCCCGGGCTGCACGCACGGCGTGGCGCACCGGCTCGTGGCCGAGGTGCTCGACGAGCTGGGCGTGCGCGGGCGCGCCGTGGGAGTGGCCTCGGTGGGGTGCTCCGTCTTCGCCTACAACTACTTCAACGTGGATTTCCAGCAGGCCGCGCACGGCCGCGCCCCGGCGGTGGCCACGGGCATCAAGCGCGTGCTGCCCGACCGGGTGGTGTTCACCTATCAGGGCGACGGCGACCTGGCGGCGATCGGTACGGCGGAGATCGTCCACGCCGCCACCCGCGGTGAGAAGATCACCGTGATCTTCATCAACAACGCGGTGTATGGGATGACCGGCGGCCAGATGGCCCCCACGACCCTGCCCGGGATGCGGACGACGACCACTCCCCTGGGCCGCGATCCGGCCACCGCTGGCTATCCGCTGCGCGTGACGGAGATGCTGGCCACGCTGGACGGGGTCGCCTACCTGGCGCGCGAGGCGCTCTGCGGCGTGGCGCGCATCACCAGGGCGAAGCGCGCGATCCGCAAGGCGTTCCAGGCCCAGCTCGACGGGGCGGGGTTCTCGCTGGTGGAGCTCCTCTCCACCTGTCCGCTGGCCTGGGGGATGACTCCCCTGGACGCGCAGCGCTGGCTGGAGGCGACCATGATTCCCGCCTTCCCGCTCGGCGAGCTCGTGCCCGACGGACGACAGAGGCGCGGCTGACGATGACCCTGCTGGAGCTGATCATCGCGGGCTTCGGGGGACAGGGCATCCTCTTCCTCGGCGAGATCCTGACGAGGGCGGCGATCCTCGAAGGCCGCCAGGCCACCTGGATGCCGTCCTACGGTCCGGAGCAGCGCGGCGGAACCGCGACCTGCACCGTTGTCATCGCCGACGAGCCGATCGGCTCGCCCGTGGTCGCCGACCCTGACGCCGTGATCGTGATGAACCGGCCTTCGATGGATAAGTTCGAGCCCCGCGTCCGTCCCGGCGGGGTGCTGGTCGTCCACAGCTCGATGGTCGACCGGCCGGCCCGCCGCTCCGACATCACCGTTGTCGCTGTGGACGCCGCGGCGGAGGCCCGAGCGCTGGGCCAGCCGCAGGTCGCCAACATCGTCCTGCTCGGCGCGCTGCTCGCTGTCCGTCCCGTCGTGGCCATCGAGTCCGTGGCGCAGGCCCTGGCCGGCCATTTCCCCGCCGACCGCCGCCACCTCGTCGAGGTCAACGTCAGCGCCCTGCGGCGCGGCGAGGCGGCCGCGATCCGGCCCGCTGCCGCGCCGGGCCGCGCCGCTCGCGGGCTGGGGTCTGTCGGGGAAGGTGGCCGCTAGCCGCGGAGGACGTGGCGGGCCAGGAAGAGCAGGTTGGCCGGGCGCTCGGCCAGGCGGCGCATGACGTAGGGGTACCACGCCGTGCCGAACGGGATGTAGACCCGCACGCGGTACCCCTCGGCGGCGAGGCGTTCCTGGAGGTCCCGGCGGATCCCGTAGAGGAACTGGAACTCGAACCGCGTCCGCGGGATTCCCTCCCGCTCCGCGAACCGACGCGCGTGGTCGATCAGCCGTTCGTCGTGCGTGGCGATGGCGTGCGGGAGCCCGGAGGCGAGCAGCCGTTCGCTCAGCGCGGCAAAGGCCCGATCGACGTCCCGCTTGCGGGGATAGGCCACGGACGGCGGCTCGGCATAGGCTCCCTTGCACAGGCGGATGCGCACGCCGCGCGCCAGGTAGCGATCCACATCCTCAGGGGTGCGGTACAGGTAGGCCTGCAGGACGATGCCGATGTTCCGGCGGCCCCGATCCCACACGCGGTCGAAGACCTGCTGGATCGCCACCAGATGCGCGCTGTCCTCCATGTCCACCCGGACGAAGGTGCCGACTTCCTCCGCGGTGCGGGCGATCCGCTCCAGCAGCTCGCCGGCCAGGTCCGCGGAGAGGTCCAGCCCCAGCTGGGAGAGCTTGAGGGAGAGGTGGGCGTCCAGCCCGCGGCGGGCCAGCGCTCCGAGCAGCTCGAGGTAGGCCTCCGCCGCGCGGTGCGCGTCCTGCACGCTGGTCGTCGCTTCGCCGAGCAGGTCGAGCGTGGCGGCGATGCCGCGCTCCCGCAGCTCGGCCGCCGCGGCGAAGGCCGCCTCCATCGTCTCGCCGGGCACGAATCGCCGCACCACCGGCCGCAGCAGGCGGGAGCGGGTGGCCACCGCGCGCGCGCCGGGATGGCGGGACAGGGCGAGGAGGATCGACCGCAGCAGCGCCATCTGATCGCATTACCGCACGCGTGGACCCGGGCGCCAATCGGTCCCCCGCCCGATGGCCGCGCCGGGCGCCGCATCGCCGCGCCGCAGAGGGGGAAGATCCCCGGCGGCCGCGGCGCGGTCATCTCCAGGACGTGCTCCCGGGGCCATCGCGCACCTCCGGTGGGAGGGATTCCACCTCCGCGGCGGGTTTCCCGGTCACCCCTCCGCGCCGAGCATCCGGAGGAACGCTTCCACGACGCGGGGATCGAACTGCCGGCCGGCTTCGCGCGCGATGTAGGTGCGCGCCTCGGTCTCGCCCCAGGCGGCGCGGTACGGGCGATCGGAGCGCAGAGCGTCCCAGACGTCGGCCACGGCGAAGATCCGCGCGGCGAGCGGGATCTGCTCCCCGGCCAGCCCCTGCGGGTAGCCGGCGCCGTCCCACCGCTCATGGTGGTAGAGGGGGATGTCCAGGGCCTGGCGCAGATGAGGGATCGGATGCAGCAGCTGGAAGGCGAAGACGGGATGCCGTCGCATGATCGCCCACTCCTCCTCGGTGAGCGGCCCCGGCTTGAGGAGGATGCTGTCCGGGATGCCCATCTTGCCGATGTCGTGCAGCAGCGCGCCCCGCCGGATGTGGATCAACTCCTCCTCGCGCACACCCATCGCCCGGGCCAGCCGCAGGGTCAGCTCCGTGACGCGCTGCGTGTGCCCCTCGGTCTCCCGGTCGCGCAAGTCGAGGGCCCGGGACCACCCTTCCAGCGTGGTGTCGTAGGCGAGGGTGAGATCCACGTTCGCCTTCTGCAGATCGCTGACCAGCGTGGCGTTGTCGATCGCGATCGCCGCCTGGCCGGTCAGCGTGGCGAGGAAGGCCTGCCACTCCGGGGCGGGGGCGAGGGGCGAGCGGTGGAACAGCTCGAGGACGCCCCTCACCTGGCCCTTGGCGATCAGCGGGCAGGCGACGTAGGAGACGAACCCCTCCTCGCGCAGCAGGGGCGAGCGGTGGAACTCGCCGGGGGCGGCGGCTAGGTCCGGAACGACGATCGTGCGCCGCTGTGCGGCCGCCTGTCCAGCGTACCCCCGGCTCAGCGGCAGCCGGGAGTGCTGCAGGGCGGAGGTGCGGAAGCCGCGGCCGGCGATGTACTCCAGGGTCTGGCTGGCCTCGTTCAGCAGCAGGACATCGGCGGCGTCCACCCCCAGCGTTCCCGTGACCTTGTCCAGGAAGACCGTGAGGGTGACCCGCACATCCATCGAGCTGGTGATCGCGGTGTCGATGTCGTGCAGCGCCTGCAGCTGGTCCATGCGGCGGCGCGCCTCCTCGAAGAGGCGCGCGTTGTGCACGGCGCTGGCCGCCTGCGCGGCGAAGAGGGTGAGCAATCGCACATCGTCGGGCGTAAAGGGAAGGGTCCGCTCGCCCCGCTCCCCCACGGTGAGGACGCCGATCAACTCGCCGCGGTACACCATCGGCACGCCGATCGCCGAGCGGATGCCGCAGGTGTCCAGCTCCCGGTTCCGCCCTTCCCACCGCGCGTAGTCGTCAACGACGATGGGTTCACGCTGCCGGGCCGCCGCCCCCGCCACCCCTACCGTCACCGGCCGGCGCGCGCCCACGGTGAGCGGGAAGCCTCGAACGACGACCACCTCCAGCTCCTCCCGGACAGGGTCGAAGAAGTGGATCGCGCCGCCGCCCACCCCGAGCAGGGCGCCGGCCCGATCGATCACCGTCTGCAGCACCCCGCGCAGGTCCTGCTGCATGGAGAGGATCTGCGCGGTCTCGTAGAGCGCCTCGAACTCGCTGGCCCGGCGCTGGCTCTCCTCGAAGAGACGGGCGTTCTCCAGCGCCGCCGCGGCCTGGTGGGCGAACGCCTGGTACATGTCCATCCGGCCGTCGGCGAAGAAATCCGGCGCGTCGCTGTAGAGGGCCAGGACGCCAAAGGGGCGGCTCCGGCTGATCAGCGGGAAGGCGCCGCCGGCCTTGAAGCCGCGGGCGGCGAAGCGGGCCGCCTGCCCGGCGGGCAGCTCCTCGGCCGGACGGGTCACGATCACCGGGAAGCCCGTGCGCAGCGCGCGGGCGGACGGCGTCTCCTCCGCGGGGGGGAGGTTCCAGCGCAGGCGCAGCTCGCGGGTGTAGCTGTCGTCGGGGGAGGCGCTGAGGATGCGCACCGTGCCGTCCGCCTCGGCCCGGCCCACCCAGGCCAGCGCCGCGCCGAACATCCGGCGCGCGGTGGAGGCGATGAACTCGGCCAGCTCCTGCACCTGCAGGCTCTGCGACAGCTTCTGGGCGCTGGCGTACAGCGTGGTCAGACCCTGCAGCTGCCGGAGGATTTGCTGCTCCGTGCGCCGGCGTTCGGTGATGTCGCGGAAGCTCCAGATGCGGCCGACGGGGACGCCGCCGACGCGCGGCGGTTGGGAGTGGCATTCCAGGACCCGGCCGTCCGCGAACTCGATGACGTCGTGAGAGGTCGCCTCGGGGTCGGCCTGCAGCAGGGCGATGGTGCGGCGGAAGGCGTCGGGATCCTTCAGCGGGGTCGGGGCGAGGACGGCGGCGGCGTCCGCGCCCGGGACCAGCGCTTCCGGCGCGATCTGCCACAGCTCGGCACAGCGCCGGTTGCCGTCCACGATCCGGCCGGCCTCGTCCACGACAAGGATCCCGTCGGTCGTGGACTCCAGCGTGGCCCGCAGCAGGGAGAGCGATCGGGCCAGCGCGGCCTCGGCCTCCTGGCGCCGGGTGACGTCGCGCGCCACGCCCTCCACGGCGACGACCTGGCCGGCGGCGTCGCGCACCGGCACCAGCTGCTGCTCCGTCCAGACCACGCCCCCGTCCTTGCGCGTCCAGCGCAGGGTGAGGGGGGCTGATGGGACCTGGCGCGATCGGAGGATGCGTTCCAGCACGGCGCGGTCGTCGGGATGGGTGATCTTCAGCCCCAGCTCAGGGTCGGCGTAGTGCTCCTCGGGCGTGTAGCCGGTGATGGCCGCAGCCGACGGGCTGACGTACTGGAATCCCGGCGCAGGGGCGAGCTGATAGCGGAAGATGATGTCCGGGGCCTGCTCGGTGAGCGTCCGAAAGCGCGCTTCGCTCTCGCGCAGGGCGTGTTCGGCCTCACACCGGGCGGTGATATCGCGCACGTGAAGGACGATGGCGTTGACGTCGGGCTCCTCGAGGAGATCCTGCGCCACGATCTCCGTCCAGATCCACCCGCCGCGCCCCGACCGCATCCGCGCCTCGGTGCGGCCGGCGTCTCCCGCATCGCGCCGGGTCGAGATGAGGGCGAGGAGGGCCGGCTGGTCCTCGGGGTGGACCAGGTCGACGACGCTGCGGCCGACCAGCGCCGCGGGGGCGAGCCCCAGGACGCGCTGCGTCGAGGGGCTGGCGTACGGGATCGCCCCGTCCGCCGACAGCAGGACGATGGCGTCGCTGCTGTGCTCGACGAGCGCCCGGAAGAGCGCTTCCCCGCGCCGGAGCGCGGCGTGCGCCTGCTTCAGGTGCGTGACGTCGCGTGTGATGGCCAGCACGGCGACGATGGCCTCCTCGCGGTCCCGCACCGGAACGACGTGCGTTTCCATCGTCCGTCGGGTGCCCTTCAGGCCGACGAGATCGAACTCCAGGCTGCCGGGATGGCCCTCGAAGGCGCGGCGGTGCACCTCCTGGAACGCCGCGCGGTGCTCGGGTGCGACGAGGGGCAGCACGGAGCGGCCGATGACGTCGCTACGGTCGTCGGCCTCGATCATGCGCAACCCGGCGCGGTTCATCTCCAGGATGGAGTGGTCGCGCGCCAGGAGTTTCACGCACTCCGGCTCGGCGTCGATGATGGCCTTCAGCAGGCGCTCGGTTTCCGCGGACGTCACAGTGCGCCGGGGCGACCCCGGGCGTCCCCCTCTGCCCAGCACGGGAAAATCGACCCCTGCTCTACCGTGCCCCCGATGGCGAGGGTTCAGGCATCTCGGCGATCAGCTGCAGGAACGCCTCCACCACGGCCGGGTCGAAGTGCCGCCCGGCCTGCGCGCGGATGTAGGCCAGGGCCCGCTCCCGCGGCCAGGCCGACCGGTAGGGGCGGTCGGAGGTCAGCGCGTCCCAGACGTCGCAGACGGCGAAGATGCGCGCCGCCAGCGGGATCTGCTCGCCGCGGAGCCCATCGGGATAGCCGCTGCCGTCCCACCGCTCATGGTGCGCGGAGGGGATGGCCAGGGCGGGGCGGAGGTAGGGGATCGCCGCCAGCAGGTCCCGGGCGTAGACGGGGTGGCGCTCATCACCGCCCATTCCTCATCCGTGAGCGGGCCCGGCTTGAGCAGGATGCTGTCCGGGATGCCCATCTTCCCGATGTCGTGCAGGAGCGCGCCGCGACGGATATGCACGAGCTCCTCGTCGGCCAGGCCCAACCGCCGGGCCAGGCGCAGCGTGAGGTCGGTGACCCGCCGGGTGTGGCCTTCCGTCTCGCGGTCCCGCATGTCCAGCGCGCGCGACCAGCCTTCCAGCGTGGTGTCGTAGGCCAGGGTCAGCTCGAGGTGCGCGCGCTGCAGGCCCTCGAACAGCGACGCGTTGTCGATGGCGATCGCGGCCTGGCCGGCGAGCGTGGCCAGGAAGTCCATCCACTCCCCGGACCGTTGCAGCGCGCCGCGGTGGAACAGCTCCAGGACTCCCTTCACCTCGCCCTTGGCCAGCAGCGGGGCAGCGACGTAGACGCGGAACCCCTCTGCGCTGATTAGCGGCGCCCGCCGCAGGTCGCCGGGCGCGCCCATCAGGTCGTCGACCTCCACGATGCGGCGCTCCAGAGCGGCGCGGCCGGCGTGCCCCTCGCCCAACCGCAAGTGCGTGTGGCGCAGGGCGTCGGTGCGGAAGCCGCGCCCGGCGGCGAAGTCCAGGATCTGCGTGCGCGGGCTGAAGAGCAGGATGTCCGCGGCGTCCACCCCGAGCTGGGTGGTGACCTGCTCCAGGATGACGTCCAGCGTCACGGTCAGGTCGAGGCTGCCGGCGATCGCGCTGTCGATCGCCCGCAGCGCGGCCAGGCGCTGCAGCTGCCGCTCCATCCCCGACTCGGCCGCCTTGCGCGATGTGATGTCGGCGAGCACCGCGACCAGACCGACCACCGCGCCGTCCTCGCCGCGCAGCGGCGCGGCGGAGACGCTGACGTTGATCCGCGAGCCGTCCTTGCGCCGGCGGATCACCTCCCGCTCGACGATGCTGCCCCCGGAGACCACCTGCCGGATCATCTCCAGGACGGCCGGTCGCTCTTCCTCCGGGACGAACGGCGGG
>DATLZI010000292.1:0-9530 GCA_035574075.1 bacterium
TTCGCCTTCGACCGCGCGGGCGCGTACCGCTGGCCGTTCGTGCTCGCCGCGGGCGCGGCGGCTCTGGCGCCGGCGCTGTTCGCCGCGGCCCTGCGCCGCGCTAGGGCTTCCGCTGGGGCACGCAGCAGATGAACTTCATCGGCGTCGTCCCGGTGTTCCGGATCTGGTGCCGCTCGTAGGGCGGCACCCACATCACCTGGCCGGGCTCGAGCGGTCGCTCGCCCCCATCGCCGACCAGCACGCCCTGGCCCTCGAGCATGTACATCTCCTGCTCGTACCAGTGGTCGTGCAACGGGGTGGCCGCGCCGGGCGCCAGCTCGAAGACGCGCATGCTGAAGTTCTCGGCGCCGCGCCGGCGGTCGATGACCCAGCGGATCTTCACGCCGGGCATGTTCTCCGGCTCTTCAGCGGGGACGTCCTCGGGTCGGAAGATCTCCATACGCTGAAAGTTCGCACCCCGGCGGGGCGCCTCCTATCGCCGGAAGCAGGAGAGGACGGCGTCGTCCGCCGTCCTCTCCGCACGGCCCCGCCCCGCGCCGATCGCTAGCGGAGGTGTACGGTCACGCCAACGTAGGGCGCCGAGGCGCCGCTGAAGCTGACGTAGCCGACCTGCGCCGAGATCTGCGGCGCCAGGCGGAACTGCGCGCCGAGGTCGATGACGTTGTTCGAGGTGCCGCCCGCCGAGAAGAGGCTCACCGTGGCGTAGCCGTTGATGCGCTGGGCCAGGGGCGCCACGAGGCCGCCGCTGACGAAGAGGCCCGAGGCGCTCACGGTCGGCGAGCCCGGCGCGCTCAGCGCGACGCTCGAGAAGCCGCCGCCGAGGAAGGCGCTGGCGGTCGAGCCCTGGAGGGGGAAGAAGTAGCGAGCACCGATGCCGGTCAGGCTGCCGGTGGTGCCGGCGACGGTCTGCCAGCTGTAGCTCAGCAGCAGGTCCCAGGCGGGAGCCACCGGCCAGGAGAAGCCCAGGGAGTACAGGGACGGGTTGAACGTGGCGATGCTGAACGTGACCGAGTTCCGGCTGGGCGGAACGACCTGCGCCGATACCGGGGCCTGCACCGCGAAGAGCTGAATCAGGATCGCCATCACGATCAGGGTCGTGAGGGCTGTCCGTCGCATGGGTGTGCCACCTCCTGAGAAGATGACTGCATCCCTTCTAGTATGCCCGATTCGGCGCCGGGTCAAGACCTGATTCGGAACGGGGCCGGCGGGCCTGCTTCTCCTGGGGGATTTGGCGCACCCGGCGCGGAATCCGGACCACTGTGATCCCGATCCTCCCCTCCGGAACGGTTACGTTCCTCTTCACGGACATCGAGGGCAGCACGCGCCTGTGGGAGGCGCACGCCGACGCGATGCGCCGGGCGGTGATAGCGCAGGAGAGCATCCTGCGCGAGGCGATCACCGCCCGCCGCGGCCACATCTTCAAGACCGTGGGCGACGGCGTCTACGCGGCGTTCGCCGATCCCCTCGACGCGGTGGAGGCGGCGCGCCGGGCCCAGGAACAGCTGCAGCGCGCGGCCTGGGAGGTGCCGGACGGGCTGCGAGTGCGGATGGCGATCCACACCGGCGCCGCCGAATCGTCCAACGGCGACTACCTGGGCCCCACCCTGAACCGCGTGGCGCGTCTGCTCGCCGCGGGCCACGGCGGGCAGATCCTCCTCTCGGACGCCACGCGCGCCCTCGTCGAGGGCGGGCTGCCGGAGGGCGTCACGCTGCGCGACCACGGCCGCCACCGCCTGCGCGATCTGGCCCAGCCCGAGCGGATCTTCCAGCTCGTGGCCCCGGGACTGGCGGAGACATTTCCGCCGCTGCGATCGCTCGAAGCCTTCCCGAACAACCTGCCGCGGCAGCTGACCAGCTTCATCGGCCGGGAGCGCGAGCTGGCCGAGGTCACCGCGCTGCTGCGCACCGCACCCCTTGTCACGCTGACCGGCCCCGGCGGCGCGGGCAAGACGCGTCTGGCCCTGCAGGTCGGGGCCGAGGTCGTGGAGCGGTTCCCCGACGGCGTGTGGCTGGTGGCCCTCGAGGCCCTCAGCGATCCGGCGCTGGTGCCCGCGGCCATCGCCGCGGTCGTGGGCGTGCGTGAGGAGACGCACCGGCCGCTGCTGCAGACCCTCGTCGACGTCCACCGGCCGAAGGAGCTGCTGCTCATCGTGGACAACTGCGAGCACCTCCTCCAGGGCGCGGCCCAGGTGATCGGTGCGATGCTGCACGCCTGTCCCCGGCTGCGCGTGCTGGCGACGAGCCAGGAACGCCTGGGGATCCCGGGCGAGGTGACGTATCCGATCGCGATGCTGCCCGTGCCCGATCCACGCGCCGCCGCGCTGGAGGCGGTGGCCGCCACGGCGGCGGTGCGCCTCTTCGTCGACCGCGCCGTCCTCAGCCAGGTGCGCTTCGTGCTCACGGCGGAGAACGCGCCGGCGGTGGCGCAGATCGTGCGCCAGCTGGACGGCATCCCCCTGGCGATCGAACTCGCCGCGGCGCGGGTGCAGGCGCTCTCCGTGGAGCAGATCGCCGCGCGGCTGGACGATCGGCTGCGGCTGCTGACCACCGGGCCCCGCACCGAGGTGCCCCGCCACCAGACGCTGCGCGCGGTGCTGGACTGGAGCTACGATCTGCTGGCCGCGGAGGAGCGCGCCCTGCTGCGGCGGCTGGCGGTCTTCGCCGGAGGCTTCGTGCTGGAGGCGGCGGAGGCGATCTGCGGCCGCGGCGACGTCGACGTCCTGAACGCGCTGGCGCGCCTCGTCGCGCGGTCGCTCGTTGTCTTCGACGACACCGGACCGACGCCGCGCTATCGCCTGCTCGAGACGGTGCGCCTGTACGGGTTGGAGCGCCTGCGCGCGGAGGATGACGAGGCCGCGGTCCGCACCCGCCACCGCGATTGGTACCTGGTGCTGGCGGAGCAGGCCGAGCCGCACCTCACGGGAGCCGAGCAGAAGCGCTGGCTGGACCGGCTGGAGGAAGAGCACGACAACCTCCGCGCGGCCTTGACCTGGTGCCGCGACGGCCCCGACGGCGTCGCGCATGGGCTGCGGCTGGCTGGCGCGCTGACGACGTTCTGGGACATCCGGGGCCACTGGCGCGAGGGCCGGGAGTGGCTGGAGACGATGCTGGCGCGCAGCGCCGAGCAATCCCCGGCCCGGGTCAAGGCGCTGAACGGCGCCGCGAACTTCGCCTTCTTCCAGGGCGACTTCGCGCGGGCGGCCAGTCTGGGCCAGGAAAGCCTCGACCTCTCGCGCCGGCTGGGCGACCGCCGCGGGGCGGCGACCTGCCTGAACATCCTCGGTTTCGAGGCCTGCCGCATCGAGAACTACGGCAAGGCCCGGGCGCTGGGCGCGGAGAGCCTGCAGCTCAGCCGCGAGAGCGGCGATCAGGTCGGCACGGCCGCGGCGCTGGCCGTGCTTGGTCTCGTCGCCCGCGGCGAGGGCGACACCGCCCAGGCGGAGGCGTTGCTCAGCGAAAGCGTGCGCCAGCTGCGGGCGCTGGGCGACAAGGTGCGCGGTGCGCTCGTCCTGCAGAACCTGGGTCTGGTGCTGCGCGACCGCCAGGAGTACGAGCGCGCCGGCGCCATCTTCGAGGAGACGCTGGCCGTCTTCGAGGCCCTGGGAGACCGCTGGGGCGTGGCGTTCTCCGAGAGCAACCTCGGCATCCTGGCCTGGGAGCAGGGGCAGTACGAGCGCGGCGCAGAGTTGTTCCGCCGGAGCCTGGTGCTGCGCCACGAGCTGGGCGACCGGCGCGGGGTGGGCATCTCGCTCGTCGGGCTGGCCGCGATCGCGCTGCGGCAGGGCGCCCTGCGGCGCGCCGCGATCCTCTTCGCCGCGGCCGCGGCGGTGCGCGACGAGCTCAAAGTCCCGCCGCCCCCCTTCATCCGCGACCGCTACGAGGCGCTGATCGCCGAGCTGAAGACGGCCCTGGCGGGCGGCGCCTTCGAGGCCGCCTGGCAGGAAGGGCAGGCGATGAAGCTCCCCGAGGTCGTCGCCTTCGCCCTGCGCGAGGGGACGGCGCCGTAGGCAGGAGGTGCCCGCCGCCGGAGGATCGTCGGCAGGGCGATCCCTGGTACCAGCGGTGCGGGGGCGATGGCCCTCGCGCCGCCCTATACCTTCCGCATGGATGCGGCTCGGGCCCCCGTTCTTCTCGCCGTGGGTCTACGAGATCGTCTTCGGCGACTTCTACACGCGGCCCGCTCAAGCCGCGTCGCCGCAGCCGCAGCGGTCGCGGTAGCGGCAGGTCCGGGCCATCCAGCTGGGGCAGGGCGGGAGGAGCGCGGGCGAGGCCTCCGTCTCCAGGAGCGCCAGGCGCCGCTCCGCCTCAGCATGGATCGCCGACAGGTCGGCGAAGGCGACATCGTAGACCATGAACTTGTCGTCCGGCAGCAGCTCGTAGTAGAGCACGACCCGTCCCCACGCCCGGTCGCTGAGGGCGCACTCGAACGCCAGGCGGTCGAAGATCCAGGGGAAGGCGGTGACGAGCCGCCGCCGGTCCACCATCTCTCGGAGCCGGGTCGTGCTCAGGCGGGTCGGCATCTCCTGGAACAGGCCGACGCGGTCGCTGAGGGTCCGCAGCGTCACAGGGATCGTCCTGTAGGCGCCGCGGATGCCGTAGCGCACGGTGTCCTGCAGGGTCTCGCGGAACGCCCGCCGCTCGAGCTCGCGCAGCCGCGTCTCGAGCGAAGGCTCCGCCTCCTCGTCCTCCGGCGGCGTCTGGCGCTCGAACGCTGACCGGCGCGGGAAGACCAGGTCATTCAGGCGGAAGCCGCGGGGACGCGCCACGGGCGAGGCCAGCGCCGCGCCGAGCGTCGTCTCGAGCGCGGGGTCCCGCTCGAGGATGCAGGCCCCGTCCGGAACGACGCGGCCCGCCGCCGGCGCCTGGTCGCACCCGCAGAACGCCTCGTAGTCGCAGTGCCGGCCGAACCACTCGCAGCGCGGCAGCTCGCCGGCGGTCCGGCGCTCGAGCGCCGCGCGCAGCAGATCGCGGCGGCGGAGCATCTCCGCCCGGATGGCGGGCAGATCCGAGAAGCCGGCCCGGAACGCCCGCAAGGCCGGCTCCCCGCCGAAGTGCGTCTGGCGGTAGATGATCAGCCGGCCCTGCGACCGGCCGGTCATCGTGCAGTACATCGCCAGCTGATCGACGTACGACGGCCGCGGGAGGTCGGGCATCGAAGAGGTCGTCTTCAGCTCCACCGGCACGTCGTCGTAGATGTCGATCTTCCCGACGATCCCCTCGTACTCGACGAACTGCTCGACGAACTCCTCGCTCGAGACCAGGTGCCCGAAGAGGTCGTGGAACCCCGTGCCGGCGAGCATGACCTGCGCCCGCTCGGGGGAGGGCTGGATCTCCGGGTGGATCCAGCGGAAGAAGGCCTGCCGCGGGTTAACGAGGTGGGTCACGGCGATGCGCCGCGGCGTGGACTGGCGCCGCACCGCCGCCGTCAGTTCGTCCTTGAGCGTGCGGTTGGCGTTGATCGCGCGCACGAAGCCGGCGGCGAAAGGTTCAGTCATGTCAAACCGGGATTTCCGCCGGCCGGCAATCGCTTCCTGCCCCTCGGCCTTCCCGCGGTGCTGGCGCGCCGACCGCCGGGCCCCGCCACCGAGAGGTCCCTTGCCCCCGGAGGCGAACCCGGTAATCGGTTTCCATGGCAGGCTTCAGGGAGGGGTGTCCGTTGAGGCGGCGATGGCTGGTTGGGCTGGTCGTGCTGCTCCTCGTCGCAACGCTCTATCCGGCGTCGGCCAGGGGGCAGGGCGCGGTCCGGCTCACGTTCTGGAGCTGGCGGACCGAGGACAAGTGGGCCTACGACCGGATGATCCGGGTCTTCGAGCAGCGCAACCCCGGTATCCGGGTCGAGTTCGTGCCGTTCCGGCAGACCGAGTACAACACGATCCTCTCCTCCGCGCTCACCGCGGGACGTGGGCCGGATATCATCCACCTGCGGGCCTACGGCGGGCTGGAGACGTTCGCCGCGCCCGGGTTCATCGAGCCGCTGACCTTCGAGCAGGTGCCAGAGCTGCGGACTTTTTCCCGCCAGATGCTGGAGGGCGCGCGGGGGCGCAAGGACGGCAAGCTGTACGGCGTGCCCTTCGCCAGCCAGACCATCGTCATCTACTACAACAAGAAGCTCTTCGCCCAGGCCGGGGTGGGGGTGCCGAAGTCCTGGGATGAGTTCCTGGCGGTGGCGAAGACGCTGAAGGACAAGGGCATCCTGCCCTTCGCCAACGGCGGCAAAGAGGGTTGGACGCTGGAGGTGATGTCGGGGGCGATCCTGCCGAACTTCTACGGCGGGACGACCTTCTTCGACGCGGTGATGGCCGGCCACACGAGCTTCAAAGATCCGGCCTACACCGGCGCGCTGGCCCGGATGCTGGAGCTACGGCCCTACCTGCACCCGAATTTCATGGGCGTCGACTACGCCACGATGCAGCAGCTCTTCCTCAACGAGCAGGCGGCGATGTTCATCGGCGGCTCCTGGGAGATCGGCTTCTTCAAGGCGCAGAACCGCAACCTGGAGTTCGACGTCTTCGCCGCCCCGCCGCCCAAGGCCGGCCAGGTGCCCTGGGTCTCTTCCTTCAACGACGGCAACTACGGCGTGAACGCGAAGACGGCGTACAAGGACGCGGCGATCAAGTTCATCCGCTTCACCGCGACGCGGGAGTTCGGCCAGATGTTCACCGACCTGCTGGCCCAGATGTCCGCGGTGCCGGGCGTCGTGATCAAGGATCCCGTGCTGAAGCACGTCCAGGAGATGAACCGCAAGGCCACGCCCTACATCATGCTGGTCGGCTTCCGCTGGCAGGCGCCGACGGGTTCGACCCTGCTGCAGAGCGCGCTGCAGGCGATGATGGCGGGGCAGAAGACCCCGGAACAGGTGGGCGACGAGGTGACCCGAGGCCTCAGTGCCTGGTTCGAACCGTTCCGCGGGCGATAGCGCAGCTGGGCGGGCGGAGGTCGCTCCGCCCGCCCCTCGCTCCACCCCGTCCCGCCGACGGCCGCCCCTCAGCCTGCGCGCCACGCGGCGGCTGTGGCTGATCGTCTTCCTCGCCCCGGCCACCGCCCTGTTCGCGATCTTCGTCACCTACCCGATCCTCTCCGCGCTGGCCTTCAGCCTGTACGCCTGGGAGGGGATCGGCCGCCGGGGCTTCGTCGGGCTGGCCAACTTCGCGCGGCTCTTCGCCACCTTCCCCTACTCGCAGCTGCTGGGCAACGCCTTCTGGCACAACGTTCTGGTCTTCGGCGTGACGATGGTCGTGCAGAATGGCGCGGCGCTGGCGCTGGCTCTCCTCCTGGCGCGGAGCCCGCGGGGAGCGAAGATCTACCGTGTGATCTTCTTCCTGCCCGTGACGCTCTCGCTGGTCATCGTCGGTTTCCTCTGGGCGCTGTTTCTCAATCCGGTCTTTGGCATCGTGAACCGGCTGCTCGCCGGCGCGGGCCTCGGCGCCTGGGCCCGGCCGTGGCTGGGCGACCCGGCCACCGCGCTGCTCACCCTGACGCTGATCAACGCCTGGCGCTGGCTGGGGTTTCCGACCATCGTCTTCCTCGCCGGGATCAACGCCGTGCCGGAGGAGTACCTGGAGGCTGGCCGGATCGACGGCGCCACGGAGTGGCAGCTCACGCGGCACGTCATCTTCCCGCTGCTTGCCCCGGCGGTGACGATCATCGTCCTGCTCACCTTCATCGGGTCGTTCAACTGGTTCGAGCTGCCCTACGTCGTGCAGGGGGTCTCGGGCGGGCCGAACCGCTCCACCGACGTGCTCAGCCTGTTCTTCTACCGCCTGGCCTTCGGCGAGGTGGACACCGGATTGCAGGACATCGGCATCGGCTCGGCGATCGCCGTGCTGATGTTCCTCGTCCTGGTCACGGTCTCCGCGCTGGCCGCCGTCCTGCTCCGCCGGCGCGAGGTGGAACTGGCATGACCGGGCGCTGGCCGGGGAAGCTAGCCACGCAGGCCGTCCTGCTGGCGAATGCCGTCCTGGTGCTGGCGCCGATGGTGATCATGGCGCTGTCCGCCTTCAAGAGCACGCGGGAGATCTTCCAGAACCCCTTCGGCCTGCCCGTGGTCTGGCGGCTGGAGAACTTCAGCCGGGTCTGGGTGGAGGCGCGCTTTGCCCTGTACTTCCGCAACAGCGTCGTCGTCACCCTGGCCTCGCTCCTGATCATCCTGGTCTTCGGCGCGATGGCCGGGTACGCGCTCGGCCGCGTCCGCTTCGCCGGCAACGACGCCCTCTACCTGTATTTCCTGAGCGGCCTGATGCTGCCGATCCGCCTGGGCATCATCCCGCTGTTCATCCTGATGCGCAACCTCCGATTGCTCGACACGCCCTGGGCGCTGATCCTGACCTACGCCGCCTCGGGGCTGCCGAGCGCGGTCTTCATCCTCACCGGCTTCTTCCGCGCTCTCCCGGCCGACCTGGACAGCGCGGCGCGCATCGACGGCGCCGGGGAGTGGCTGATCTTCCGCGGGGTGATGCTGCCGCTGGTCCGGCCGGCCCTCGTCATCGTCGCGATCTACAACCTCATTCCGATCTGGAACGACTTCTTCTTCCCCCTGGTCTTCATCCAGTCGGACCGCCTGAAGACGCTGCCGCTGGGGATGACGGCGTTCTTCGGCCAGTACTACACCGACTGGGCGTTGCTCTTCGCCGGGCTGACGCTGGCCGCCGTGCCGGTTATCGCCCTGTACGTCCTGCTCTCGCAGCACTTCATCCGCGGCCTCACCGCGGGGGCGGTGAAGGGATGACCCTGGCGCATCTGCGCGGCGGTCTCATCGTCTCGTGCCAGGCGCGCGCCGGTCACCCCCTGCGCGAGAGGGGAGTCATCGTTGCCCTGGCCCGGGCCGCGGTGGCCGGGGGCGCGGCAGGGCTGCGCCTGAACGGCGAGGAGGACATCCGCGCCGTGCGGCAGGCGGTTGGCGCCGTGCCGATCATCGGGATCCGCAAGGTCTGGACGGCGGGGATGCCGGTGTACATCACGCCGTCGTTCGCCGACGCCACGGTGGTGGCCGCGGCCGGCGCGGACATCATCGCCCTGGACGCCACCGCGCGCCCGCGGGCCGGCGAGCCCCTGGAGGAGCTGCTGCCGCGCATCCGCGCCGAACTGGGGCGTCCCGTCATGGCCGATGTGGCGACGGTGGAAGAGGGCGAGCGCGCGGCGGCCCTCGGCGCCGACCTCGTCGCCACGACGCTGGCCGGGTACACGGGGACCGCGCCACCGCCGGAGGAGCCCGACCTCACGCTGCTGCGGAAGCTGTGCCGGACGCTGCGCGTGCCCGTCGTGGCGGAGGGACGCTACCACACGCCGGAGCAGGTGCGCGAGGCGTTCCGCGCGGGCGCCTGGGCGGTGGTCGTGGGTCGGGCGATCACGGACGCGTTGTTCCTCACCCGCCGTTTCGTGGACGCGCTGCGCCGCGGGGCACCGTGAGCGCCGCGATGCTGGTCGCCGGGATCGACGGCGGCGCGTCCTCGACGACGTGCCTGATCGCCGACGGCGCGGGCCGCGTGCTGGGCCGGGGCGTCGGGGGCCCCGTTGATCACCTCTACCGCGCT
>DATLZI010000293.1:0-7816 GCA_035574075.1 bacterium
AGCGCCTGCGCCGTGCCCGCCGTGGCGACGAGGCGGAAGCCGGCGCGGGCGAAGGCCGCGAACACCTCCGCGGCCTGCGCCTTGTCGTCGTCGGCGAGCGAGACGAGCACCGTGCGCGCGTCAACCCGCACCCCGGCGGCGGTCAGGGCCTTGAGCAGCGCGGCGCCGGGGTGGGCGGCCAGGCCCATCACCTCGCCGGTGGACCGCATCTCCGGCCCGAGCGCGGCCTCCGCCCGGGTGAGCTTCTCCATGGAGAAGACCGGCGCCTTGACGGCGACGCGCGGCGGGGGGGCCAGACGGTGCACGCCGGCGAACCCCAGATCGGCCAGCGCGTCGCCGAGCATGACGCGCGTGGCCAGCTGCACGAGCGGCAGCCCCACAGCTTTGCTGACGAACGGCACGGTGCGGCTGCTGCGCAGGTTCGCCTCCAGGACGGCCAGCTGCTGGCCGTCGTAGACGTACTGCACGTTGAGGAAACCGCGCACGGCCAGGGCCTGGCCCAGCTGCGCGGCGATCTCCACCGCGCGGTCGATCACCGCGCCGGGGAGGCTCTGCGCCGGGAAGAGCGCCACGCTGTCGCCGGAGTGCACGCCCGCCCGCTCGACGTGCTCCATGATCCCGGGGATCAGCACGCTGCTGCCATCGGCCACCGCATCCACCTCCAGCTCGATCCCCGGCACGTAGCGGTCGATCAGCGCCGGATAGCCGGGCGCGGCGCGCAGCGCCCGCGCCGCCGCGCCAAGCGCTGCCTCCTCCGTCTCCGCGACCTGCATCCCCCGTCCCCCGAGTACGTACGACGGCCGCACGAGTACGGGCAGGCCGAGCCGGCGCACCAGCGCCCGGGCCTCCTCCACGCTGGTCACCGCGCCGCCCTCCGGGCAGGGGATGTCCAGGCGCCGCAGCAGGGCGTAGAACTTGCGGCGATCCTCCGAGACGTCGAGCGCCGCCACGGACGTGCCGAGCACGCGCACCCCGGCGGCGGCGAGCGGCGCGGCGAGATTGATCGCCGTCTGCCCGCCGAACTGCACCAGGACGCCCAGCGGGCGCTCGCGCTCCGCGATGTGCAGCACATCCTCCACGGTGAGCGGCTCGAAGTACAGCCGGTCGGAGATGTCGAAGTCGGTGCTCACCGTCTCGGGGTTGTTGTTGACGATCACCGCCTCGTAGCCCGCCTCGCGCAGCGCCTTCACGGCGTGCACGGTGGCGTAGTCGAACTCGATGCCCTGGCCGATGCGGATCGGGCCGGCGCCGAGGACCAGCACCGCGGGTCGCCGCGCGGGCGGCACCTCGTCCTCGATCTCGTAGGTCGAGTAGAAGTACGGCGTCTGGGCGGGGAACTCGCCGGCGCAGGTGTCCACGCTCTTGAAGACGGGGCGCAGCCCCATCGCCTGCCGCCGCGCCCGCACCGCGACGGCGTCCAGCCCGAGCAGGTCGCCGATCGCCTCGTCCGACATCCCCAGGCGCTTGGCCTGGGCCAGGGTGAGCGCGCCCGCGGCGAGGCCCCACTCCGCGGCGACGATCGCCTCGATCTGCTCGACGAAGAACGGGTCGATGCCCGTCGCCGCGGCGACCGCGGCGCGGGATCGCCCGCGGCGCAGCGCCTCAGCCATGGCGAAGAGGCGCAGATCGGTCGGTTCCGCCAGCAGCCGGTCCAGCTCTGCCTCCGTCCAGCGCCCGCCGCCCGGCCAGCGCAGGTCGCACGCCGGGCTGTCCAGCGAGCGCACCGCCTTGAGGAGCGCCTCCGGCACCGTGCGGCCGATCGCCATCACCTCGCCGGTGGCCTGCATCTGCGTGCCCAGGCGGCGGGGCATCTCCGGGAACTTGTCGAACGGCCAGCGCGGGATCTTCACCACGACGTAGTCCAGGGCGGGCTCGAACGCCGCGGTCGTCGCGCCGGTGACGCGGTTGCGGATCTCGTCCAGCCGGAGGCCGATCGCGATCTTCGCCGCGGCGCGGGCGATGGGGTACCCTGTGGCCTTGCTGGCCAGCGCCGATGAGCGCGAGACGCGCGGGTTGACCTCGATGACGTAGTACTCGCGGCCCTGCGGGTGCAGGGCGAACTGGATGTTGCAGCCGCCGGCGATACCCAGGCCGGCGATGATGCGCAGGGCGGCGCTGCGCAGGCGCTGGTAGTCGGTGTCGTCGAGGGTCTGCGACGGGGCGATGACGATGCTGTCGCCGGTGTGCACGCCCATCGGATCGATGTTCTCCATGTTGCACACGGTGATCGCGTTGCCGGCCCCATCGCGCATCACCTCGTACTCGAGCTCCTTCCAGCCCAGCAGGCAGCGCTCGACCAGCACCTGCCCGATCGGGCTGCTGCGCAGCCCTTCCGCCGCCACCGCGGCCAGCTGCCGGGGATCGTCGGCGATGCCGCCCCCGGTGCCGCCCAGGGTGAAGGCCGGGCGCACGACCACCGGATAGCCGATCCCCGCCGCCGCGGCCAGGCAGTCCTCCACCGTCGTGGCCGTGCGGCCGGGCGGCACGGGCTCGCCCAGACGGAGCATCGCCTCGCGGAACAGGTTGCGGTCCTCCGCCGTCCGGATCGCCTCGATCGGCGTGCCGAGCAGCTCCACGCCGTGGCGGTCGAGGATGCCCTCCTCGGTGAGCGCCAGGGCAAGGTTGAGACCGGTCTGCCCCCCCAGCGTGGCGAGGAGGCCCTGGGGACGCTCGCGCTCGATGATGCGCGCCACGACGTGCGGCAGGAGCGGCTCGAGGTAGACGCGGTCCGCGACCTCCACGTCGGTCATGATCGTGGCCGGGTTGCTGTTGACGAGGACCACCTCGATGCCCTCTTCCGAGAGGGCCCGGCAGGCCTGCGTCCCGGAGTAATCGAACTCGGCGGCCTGGCCGATGACGATCGGACCGGAGCCCACGACGAGAACCTTGCGCAGGTCAGCGCGCCGCGGCATGCGCTCCTCCCGCGATCATCGCCAGGAAGCGATCGTACACGCCCTCGGCGTCCGACGGACCGGGACGCCCTTCCGGATGAAACTGCACGGAGCAGGCGGGCAGCGTACGGTGACGGAGCCCCTCCACGGTCCCGTCGTTGAGGTTCAGATGGGTGATCTCGACCTCCGGCGGCAGGCGGGGATCCACGGCGTAGCCGTGGTTCTGGGTGGTGATCATCACGCGCCCTGTGGCCGGCTCCAGCACGGGCTGGTTGCTGCCGCGGTGGCCGAACGGCATCTTGTACGTGCTGCCGCCCAGGGCCAGGGCCAGCAGCTGGTGGCCCAGGCAGATCCCCAGCAGCGGGTAGCGGCCGAGCAGGGCGCGCACCGTGCCGATCGTCAGGGTCAGGACGGCGGGATCGCCGGGGCCGTTCGAGACGAGCACGCCGGCGGGGGCGAGGGCCTCGATCGCCGCGGGCGAGATGGTGTGCGGCACGAGGACGACCTCGCATCCCCGCCGCTGCAGGGCCTGCACGATCCCCGCCTTCACCCCGCAGTCGATGAGGACGATCCGCGGCCCATCTCCCGGCAGCCGCCGCACGGCGCGCGTGGACACCTCGCCCACGAGGTCGCGCTCACCCACCGGCGGCACCTGCTGCGCCGCGCGTTGGGCCGCCGGGCCGGCGCGCTCGGTGATCACCCCGCGCTGCAGCCCGTGCCTGCGCAGGTGCAGGACAACGGCCCGCGTGTCCACCTCGGCCAGCCCGCCGACATTCACCTCGCGGAGGAACGCGTCCAGACCGCGGTGCGCATGCCGCACGACGAAACCGGCGACGTGCGGTCCCGCCGCTTCCCAGGCCTGGGGATGGAAGCCGTAGTTGCCGATGAGCGGGTAGGCCATCGTCACGATCTGCCCGCGATAGCTGGGATCGCTGAGGACCTCCTGGTAGCCGGTCATGCTCGTGGTGAAGACGACTTCCCCTGCGCCGCCGGACGCGCCGATGCGCCGCCCGGCGAACGTGGTGCCGTCTTCGAGGACGAGGAAGGCGGTCATGAAGAACGGAGCCCGGTGGAGCGGGCTCCGTGCGATGTGGACAGCTGGCCTGCGCGCGCCATGGTCCCTCCCGGGGTACCGTTAATGGTCGCGAACGACGAGCGGACTTCTTGCCGGATTATACGCGCCGGAGGGTGAATTCGTAAAGTACCATCGCCGCCGCCGCCAGCGCGGCGGTCTCGGTGCGCAGGATGCGCGGGCCGAGGGAGACCACGTGCGCGCCCCGGCGCACCGCGTCCTCGACCTCCGCCGCCGTGAATCCGCCCTCCGGGCCCACGAGCAGCGCCAGGCGATGCGGCGCCGCCCCGCCCAACACATCGGCGATGCTGCGCGCGCGCTCCCCTTCCCACAGCGCCAGGACGAGGTCGCACCCTTCCAGATGGTCCAGGGCCGCGGCGAACGGCATGGGGTCCAGCACCTCCGGCACCTCCGAGCGGCGGGACTGCTTGGCCGCCTCGACCGCGATGCGCCGCCAGCGCTCCGCGCGGCCCCGTCCCTCGGCCACGGCGCGGCTGGTCAGGGCGGGAATGAAGCGGCGGATGCCCAGCTCGGTGCCCATCCGGATCACGGCGTCCATCTTCGCGCCCTTGGGGACACCTTGCACCAGGGTGACCTCCACGACCGCCGCCGCACCCTGCCGGATCTCCAGCACCTCCCCCTCGGCCTGCGCCACGCTGACCGCGGTGAGCTGGACCACGTGCTCCCGCCCGGCGCCGTCCACGGCGATCACGCGCTCGCCCGGCCGCAGACGCAGCACGACCGCCAGGTGGTAGGCCTCGCGGCCGCGCAGGACGATCCGGCCGCCGCGCGCGCCCTCCGGGGCGAAGAAGCGCCGCACCTCAGGGAGCCGCCCGCAGGATGAGGCAGCGCCACTCGCCGTCGGCCAGCGTCTCTGTGGCGGCCAACCCGGCGTCGGCGGCGGCGGTCTCCACCTCGCGCAGCCGCGCCGCGACGATGCCCGAGGCCGCCAGCCAGCCCTGCGGCGCGAGGGCGGAGCGAGCCGCAGCCACGAAGCGCAGGTGGGCGTCGGCGGTGAGGTTCGCGACCACGGCGTCGGCCCGGTCGGGGACACCCTCCAGGAAAGCGCCTTCGTCGACCGCGACATGATCGGCGACGCCGTTGTGAGCGACGTTGGCCCGCGCGATCCGCACGGCGAGCGGATCGGTGTCGCGGGCCAGCACGCGAGCGGCGCCGAGCTTCGCGGCGGCGATGGCGAGGATGCCCGAGCCGGTGCCCACATCCACCACCGTCTCCCCCCCGCGCAGCCGCGCGTCGAGGGCGATCAGGCACAGGCGGGTGGAGGGATGCAGCCCGGTGCCGAAGGCCATGCCCGGATCGATGGCCACGACCGCCGCCCCCGCCGGCGGGGGGGTGCGGTCCCAGGTCGGCGCGATCCACAGGCGGCCGACGGCGAACGGTCGGAAGTGCGCCTTCCAGGCGCGGGCCCAGTCCTCGTCCTCGATGGAGCGGACGTCGATCGTCCCCGGCCCGGGATCGAGACCGGCCGCGGCGAGGCCGCGCACCCGCGCGGCGATCGCTTCGAGGGCCGCGGCCGCCGCCGGCCCCGCGGGGAGGTATCCCCGCACCCGGACCAGCCCGCCGCGCAGCGGCTCCTCCGCCACCCCCCCGCTGCGCAGCACCAGGAGGATGTCGCCGACCGCCTCGGCCGAGGCGGCCGACGTGGTGATCGTCACCTCGAGCCACCGCATCAGCCGGCCGTCACGACAGGAGGTCCTTCACCTTGCTGGAGAGCCTCTTGCGCTGGGGCTTGACCTTCTCGCCGCGGAGCTCGGCGAACGCCAGCAGCGCCTTGCGCTCGGCCTCGGAGAGGTCAGTGGGCACGCGCACGTCCAGCCGGACGTGCAGGTCGCCGCGGCCGCCGCGCATGTCCGGCATGCCCTTGCCGCGCAGGGTGAGCCGCGTACCCGGCTGCACCCCGGCCGGGACAGGATGTCTGACGGGACCCTCCAGGGTGGGAATCGTCACCTCGTCGCCCAGGGCCGCCTGCACGATGGAGATGGGGACGGCGGTGAACAGGTCCCGACCGCGACGCTCGAAGACGGGATGAGGACGGAGGTGGACGACGACGTAGAGGTCGCCGCGCTCGCCCCCGCGCACGCCGCTCTCCCCTTCGCCGGTCAGGCGCAGCCGCGTGCCCTCGTCCACGCCCGGCGGCACGCGCACCGTGACCGTGCGCTCCGCTTCGACCCGCCCGCCGCCGCCGCAGTGGCGGCAGGGATGGCGGATCACCTTCCCCGTGCCGCCGCAGGCCCCGCAGGTGCCGATCTGCGTGACGGAACCGAAGAGGGTGCGTTGCGAGTACCGCACCTCGCCCATCCCGTTGCACGTCCGGCAGACCTCGGGGGCGGAGCCCCGCTCGGCGCCGGTGCCAAAGCACGACGGACACGTCTCCAGCCGCGTCACGGTGATCGTCTTCTCGACCCCGGCGGATGCTTCTTCCAGCGTCAGCTCGAGATCGTAGCGCAGGTCGGCGCCGCGCTCGGGGGCGTCCGGGGCGACCCGCTCGCGCCGGCCGAAGAACATCTCGAAGATGTCCTCGAACGGCCCGAACCCGCTCTCCCGCATCGGCCCCGCCGGCACGGTGCCGAAGCGATCGTACTGCGCGCGGCGCTCGGGATCGCTGAGCACCTGGTAGGCCTCGTTGATCTCCTTGAACCGCTCGGCGGCCTGGGGATCGTCCTTGCGCACATCGGGATGGTGCTCGCGCGCCAGCCGTCGGAAGGCCTGCTTGATCTCCTCCTGGGAAGCGGTGCGATCCACGCCCAGGATGGCGTAGTAGTCGCGCATCACTCAGGAGGCGTCGCCGAGGATCTCGCTGAGGCTGCTGGCGAGGTAGCGCACCAGGGCGATGGCCCGCCCGTAGCGCATGCGGGTCGGGCCGACGATGCCCAGCGCCCCGGCCGGTCGACCGCGCACCCGATAGGGAGCGGCGACAACGCTGGTGCCGCGCAGGGCTTCACGGCGGTGCTCGCTGCCGATCGTCACCCAGACGTCGCGCGGCCCAGCGGCGCTGAGGAGCTCGGCGACGACCTGCTCATCCTCCAGCGCGGCGAGCACGGCGCCGGCCGCTCGCGCGTCGCGGAACTCGGGCTGCTTGAGGATGTTCGCCGTCCCCTCGATGTAGACACGCCGCTCCGCCACGGCGCGCAACCGCTCCCGCAGCCACTGCAGGATGGCCAGGAGGATGCGCTGCTGCCAGGCGGCTTCGTGCACCATCTGGGCCAGAAGGTCCTCGGTGATCTCGTCCAGCGCGTAACCCTGCAGCGCCTGGCTGACCACCCGGGAGAGGCGGTCGAGCGCCTCCGGCGCGATCGCCTCGCGCACGTCGAAGGGCCGGCCGTAGATCCCCCCCGTGTCGGTGACGATCACGGCCATGATCTGCGTCTGGCTGAGCGGCAGGAAGTGGAGGTGTTTGAAGAGCTGCCGGTCCGGGGCCGGCGCGCTGGCCACCGAGGCGTAGTCGGTGATCGTGGCCAGGGCGTGCGCCGCCGCGCCGGCGAGCTGATCCCGCTCGTCGAACTCGGACAGGGCGCGCCGCAGCGCACTGCGCTCGCGCGGGCTGGGCTGTTCCTCGCGGAGGAGCAGATCGACGTAGAGCCGGTAGCCCTGGTCGGTGGGGACGCGACCGGCGGAGGTGTGCGGATGGGTGAGGTAGCCGAGCTCCTCGAGCGCCGCCATCTCGTTGCGGATCGTGGCCGGGCTGACGCGCATGCGCAGCAGCTGGGCCACCCGCTCCGAGCCGACCGGCTCGGCGTCGTAGACGTAGGTCCGGATGACCGCCCTGAGGATCTCCTGCTTGCGCGCGTCCAGTTCGAGCACGGGCCTCACCTCTTAGCGCTCTAGTTGAGGG
>DATLZI010000294.1:0-16877 GCA_035574075.1 bacterium
GGTGAGGATCGCCAGGAGCGTGAGGAGCGCCGTCGGTCGCATGCCCGCCTCGAGCCGTGTGGTATCCCACCCCTGCCCGCTCCCGCGGAGGCGGTAGACCTGCGCCCTGAACGCAGGAAGGCAGGGCCCCGGTCGCCCGGATCCCTGCCTTCCTGCTCCTCTCCCGTGCGTCTACGGTTACCGCTTCGAGTACTGGAACCCCTTCCGCGCCCGCTTGCGGCCGTACTTCTTCCGCTCCTTCATGCGCGGGTCGCGGGTCAGCAGCCCCGCCTTGTGCAGCGGGGACCGCAGCGCCTCGTCGCTGCGCGCCAGCGCCCGGGCGATGCCGTGCCGGACCGCGCCGGCCTGCCCCGACAGGCCGCCGCCGGTGACCGTGGCCACCACGTCGTAGCGGCCCGCGGCGTTGGCCGCCGCGAGCGGCTGCTGCAGGATGGTCTGCAGGGCCGGCCGGGCGAAGTACTGCTCCGCCGGCTTCCCGTTGACGATGATCTTGCCGCTGCCCGGCAGCAGGCGCACGCGGGCCACGGCGTTCTTCCGCCGCCCCGTGCCGCCGGCCACCGCCTGGACCGCCGCCGCGCTCACCTCACGCTCACCTCACGCTTTCCGCGTCCGCCCGCACCGGCTTCTGCGCCGCGTGCCGGTGCTCGGGCCCGCGGTACACGTTCAGCCGGCGGATCATCCGCTCGGCCAGGGCCGTCTTCGGCAGCATGCCCCGTACCGCGTCGGTGATGACCCGCTCCGGCGTCGTCCGCAGCAGCGTGCCGAGCCGCTCCGCCTTCAGCCCGCCGGGGTAGCCGCTGTGGCGGTAGACCGTCTTGCGCTCCGCCTTGCGGCCGGTCACCCGCACCTTCTCCGCGTTGATCACGATGACGCCGTCGCCGGCGTCCAGGTGCGGGGTGAACGTCGGCTTGTGCTTGCCGCGCAGCAGCCCCGCCACGCGCGTGGCCAGCCGGCCGAGCACCTGCCCGTCGGCGTCCACCACGTGCCACCGCCGCGTCTTCCGGTAGTCGAGCGGGAGGACCGTCTTCATGGCAACGAGTCATTCTACCGTGGGGCGGAAAGGGGTGTCAACGGAAAGACCGGGCTCGGAGGACTTATTCTTGCTCTGAGTTCCAGCAGTTGACCCTCTGCCTTGTCCACGAGGTCCTCCTGGCGTCCGACGGAAATCCTCCTCCAAGAGGAGGGCGCAGACATCCATCACCGTCTCGATCGAGATCTGCAGGAGGCGCTCGCAGGCCCGTTTGACGGCGACCGTCCCGTACTCGTTGAAGTTCGATGGGATCACCTGGCGCAACTCCGCCAGGTAGCGATCCAGGTCGTCGAGCTTCGCCAGCACGCGCTCACGATCGAGCACGGGCCACCTGGGCCAGGTATTCGTCGTAGGCCGCGCGGAAGTCGTCGAAGGCCTTGATCGTGCGGTAGGCCAGATCATACAGCTGCGCCTCGTCCTTGACGAGGAGCACCCGCCCGTCGCGGAGGACGCGCGGGCGGATGTACACCGGGAGCTGCTGGAACACCTGGATGTCGAAGGGGAAGCGCCCGAGGTAGTCGAGACGCTTCTCGCCCATCGCCTTCTTCCCGGCCCGTGCGGCCTCGGGTGTCAGCACCAGGCACACGTCGAGATCCGACGCAGGCCCCCGCTCGCCCCTCGCCGCGCTGCCGAAGAGGATGACCGCCAGCACGTCCGGGTCGCGACGGACCGCGGCCTGGAGCTCCTGGAGCGCCCGGTACGCTTGATCTCCCATCGTCAGCGCGCCCTCCCCATCGGCATCGACGATCGATCCACCAATCCCAGGGTACTATGCCCCGCCGCGGCCGTGCGACCGTGGCGCGCTCACGTCAGCTCGATGGCGGAGGAGTCGCCGACGTTGACCCGGGCCGGGCGGCCCTTGACGATGGCCCGCTCCCCCACGATGGAGTGCTCCAGCAGGGCGTCGGCGACCTCGGCGTGGGCGTTCACGATGCTGTCCCGGATCACCGAGTGCGTCACGTGCGCGCCCTCCGCGATGGAGACGTGCGGCCCGATCACCGAGCCGTGGATCTCCGCGCCGGGGCTGATGGAGACGGGCGGGATGATCACCGACGTGTCGGCGGCCGGGGGCGCCTCCGGCGGGCTCAGCTCCAGCAGATCGTGGTTGGCGGCCAGCAGCGCCTCGGCCGTGCCGCAGTCGTACCAGTGCTCCATCGGGAAGGTGCGCATCCGCTCGCCGCCCTCCACCATCAGCTGCAGGCCGTCGGCCAGCCAGAACTCGCCGCGGGCCCGGCGGTCCTCCCGCACCAGCCGCTCCAGCGCCGCCCTCAGCGCCGCGGAGTTGCGGATGAGGTAGACGCCGATCAGCGCCAGGTTGGTGGGCGGGCGCTCCGGCTTCTCGATGAAGCGGCGGATGTAGCCGGCGCCGTCCACCTCCACCACCCCCAGGCGCCGGGGGTCGTCCACCTCCTTCACCCCGGCCAGCGACTCACCGCGCGCCAGCAGGCCGGCCAGGTCGCCCTTGATGATCGTGTCCCCGAAGACGAGCACCACCGGGCGGCCGTCCAGGTGCTCCCGCGCCACGTAGACGGCGTGCCCGTTGCCGAGCGGCTCCTCCTGGACCGCGAAGTGCAGCCGCAGCTCGGGGTAGCGCCCCCGGGCGAAGGCCTCGATCTTGTCGCCCAGGTGGCCGGTGACGAGCACCACCTCGGTGACGCCGGCCTGCGCCAGCTCGTCGATGATGTGGGCCAGGATGGGCTTACCGGCGACATGCATCAGGGCCTTGGGCTGGGTGTGCGTGTGCGGGCGCAGCCGCGTGCCGTATCCCGCCACGGGGATGATCGCCTTCATCCTCCCGGCTCCCGGGGGACCGGCGCGGTGGCCGGGGCTGCGGCCTGGGCGGTCAGGAGGCTGGACGGCTGGTAGCTCGGGACCAGGGCCCTGAACTCTGCCACGATGCCGGCGACGTCCCGGGCCTCGGCGCACTTGCGCAGGCGGTCCACCCCGGCCAGAACGTCGGCCGCCGACACGGCGGCACCGGGGCGAGCCACGTAGATCCGGTCATGCATGGTGGCCAGGGTGCCGTCCTCCGCCATGAGGAGGTCCTCGTACTCCTTCTCCCCCGGTTCAGGGTCGGCGAAGACGATCGGCACGTCCGCATCCGGCTGCAGGCCGGACAGGCGGACCAGCTCCCGGGCCAGATCGACCACCCGGACGGGCTCGCCCATGTCCAGGATGAAGACCTCCCCGCCCTGCCCCATCACCGCCGCCTGCAGGACGAGCTGCACCGCCTCGGAGGTGGCCATGAAGTACCGCCGCATGTTCTCACCGCGCACGATGAGGGGAGCCCCGCGGCGGATCCGCTCCTGGAACACCGGCACGACGCTGCCGCGGCTGCCCAGGACGTTGCCGAAGCGAACCGCCATGAAGCGCGTGGGACCGCGCGGCTGCAGGGCCAGGCAGATCTGCTCGGCGACCCGCTTGCTGACCCCCATCACCGAGGTGGGGTTCACGGCCTTGTCCGTCGAGATGAGGACGAAGTGCTCCACCCCGGCGTCCACCGCCGCCTCGGCTACGGCCAGGGTCCCCAGCACGTTCGTGGCGACGGCCTGCTCGGGATGGCGCTCCATCAGCCCCACGTGCTTGTACGCGGCCGCGTGGAAGACGACGTGGGGGCGGACGCGGGCCAGGATCTCGCGGATCCGGTCCCGGTCGCGGACGTCGGCCAGCAGCGCGGTCACCGGCCGCTGCTCGGCCCGCAGGTCCTGCTCCACCCAGAACAGCCCGGTCTCGTCCTGGTCCAGCACGATCAGCTCGCGCGGGTGGGCGGCGGCGATCTGGCGGCAGAGCTCGGCGCCGACCGATCCTGCCCCGCCCGTGACGAGGACGACCCGCTCCCGCAGCCACGCCTCCACGCCCGGCCGGTCGATCGCCACGACCTCCCGCCCCAGCAGATCGGTCAGCTGCACCTCGCGCAGGTCGGTGAAGCTCAACCGGCCGTTCAGCAGCTGGTCGAGCCCCGGCACGATGCGGATCTCGCCGATCCCCGCCTCGCGGGCGGCGGAGACGAATCGACGGATGACGCGGGACGGCGCAGAGGGGATGGCGACCAGCACGGCCTCGATGCCGTGCGCGCGGATGACCTCCGCCATCCGCTCCCGCGATCCGAGCACGCGCAGCCCGTGCAGCACCGTCCCGGCCTTGGCCGGATCGTCGTCGATGAACCCGACCGCCGAGTAGCCCGACCCGGGCGTCTGGCGCAGCGACCGGGCCAGCTGCTCCCCCGCCGCCCCGGCACCGACGATCAGGGCGCGCCGCCCGCCGGACGGCGGGACCGTCAGGCTCCGGTAGATGCGGGGCGCCAGCCGGAAGGCGCTGATGCCGAGCAAGGTGAGCACGTAGTCCAGGAGCAGCAGCGCGCGCGAGAACCCGGCCAGGCCGCCCATGGCCCGGAGGACCATGACGATGGCGGCGAAGCCCAGCCAGCCGAGCGTCACGCTCGTCAGCACCCGCAGCATGTCCACCAGGTCCAGCCGGGTCCAGGAGAGCGCGTACATCCGGGTGGCGATGAACACGGCGAGGTAGACGGCGATGCCCAGCGCCGCGGTGAGCGGCAACTGGGCGATCACCTCGGGCGGCAGGCGTCCGTCGAACCGCAGCCAGGCGGCCGCGCCGACGGCGGCCGCGATCAGGCCGATATCGCCGGCGACCAGGACGAGGCGGCGGGCGGTCCCCGGTCGCGTCATGGCCGCTGTCCCACGGCATAGAGCACCTTGAAGTGACCCGGCGGGTGCTCCGGCCTGAGCGGCTCCAGCTCGGCGGCGGGGGCCATCCCCTCGACGACCTCGGGCGGCAGCGGGACCAGGCGGCCGTAGACCAGGCGCTTGAGCACCTCCTTGCCCTTCATGCTGCCGGGGATGAGATGGAGCCCGACGGCGGCGCGGCGCACGGCGTGCAACACGTGGTCCCGGCGGCTGTGCGGCCGGGCCGGGAACGCGCCGTAGAGCTGGACGGCGAACCCCGCGTCGCGCATCAGGTCCTGCAGCTCCCGGGCGGCGAGGTACCGCACGGCGAAGGGGCTGGGATTGAAACCGTCCCACGCCCGGTTCACCGTGCTGATGAGCAGGGTCCCACCGGGACGGAGCAGGCGGCGGGCTTCCCCGACGAACCGCTCCGGCGCCGCCAGGTAGTACACGGCCTCGTAGAGGACGACGACGTCGAAGGCGCCGTCGCGGAACGGCAGGGCGTGGGCGTCCAGCCGCACGAGCGGCGCGCGGGGGCCGTAGTGCGCCCTGGCCTGCCGCAGCAGCGCCTCGTCGTAGTCCCCCCCGACCACCCGCGCCGCGGACCGGGCCAGGTAACCCAACCCGATCCCGGGACCGCAGGCCACCTCCAGCACCTCCCGCCCCGCGGCGTGGGCGGCCGCCAGCCGGTACCGGGTGTACAGCATGCTGAGCTGCTCGGGCGTCGCTCCCGACCCCGGCAGCTCAGTGACCGTGACGTAGCTCCGGCTCATCCCTTCACGGCTGTGACACCATGGGGCGGCCGGGCCGCCGTCTCGAGGACCGGCTCGCGGACACCGGCGGCCGCGGCGGGCCCGTCATGCCGGCAACCGGGGCGCCACCTGCTCGACGAACTCCCGCACGGCGGCCACGGTGATGTCCACGTGCTCGACGGTGGTTTCCGCGCTCATCGGCAGGGAGAGCACCTCGCGGCAGATGCGCTCGGTCTCGGGCAGGTGCCGGGCGGGCAGCCCCAGGCCCGGATGCGCCCACATCGGCTTCGGCCAGTGCACCAGCGTCTCCACGCCCCGCGCCCGCAGGTGCTCGCGCAGCGCGTCCCGCTCCCGCAGCCGGATCACGTAGTTCTGGAAGACGTCCCGCTGGTGGTCTTCGGGGAAGTGCGGGAGCCGTAGCCCCGGCAGGTCGGCCAGCCCCGCCCGGTACCGCTCCGCGATGAGCCGCCGGTGGGCGATCCAGGCCGGCAGGTGCTTCAGTTTGACGTCGAGGACGGCGGCCTGCACGTTGTCCAGCAGGGCGGTGTAACCGTGCATGTGGTACTCGCCCGTCTCCCGGTCCTCGCCGTTGTAGCGCAGCAGGGAGGCCGCCCGGGCGATCTGCGGGTCGTCGGTGGTCAGCGCGCCGCCGTCCCCGAAGCCGCCCAGGATCTTGAACGGGTAGAAGCTGAAGCAGCCGGCCCGCCCCAGGCTGCCGGCCTTCCGGCCTCGGTAGGTCGCACCCACCGCCTGGGCCGCGTCCTCGATCACCACCAGGCCATGACGGTCGGCGATCTCGTCGATGGCGTCCATGTCGCAGATGCGGCCGTTCAGGTGCACGGGCATGATGGCACGGGTCCGAGGCGTCACCGCATCCGCCACCTGATCCGGGTCCACGGTGTAATCGGGCTGCACGTCCACCAGGACCGGCCGCGCGCCGCAGTGGACGATCGCCGAGACGCTCGCCACGAACGTGTGGGCCGGCACGATCACCTCGTCGCCCGGCCCGATGCCCGTCCCCAGCAGGGCGAAGTGCAGCGCGTGGAAGCCGCTGTTCAGGCCCACCGCGTAGCGGGTGCCGACGAAGGCGGCGAAGTGCTCCTCGAACGCCCGGAGGTGCGCGCGGTAGATCAGCTCGCCCCGGCTGAGGCAGTCCGCGATCGCGGCATCGATCTCCGCCTTGAGCCGCGCGTAGTGGGTGCGGGGATCCACGAAAGGTACGCGATAAGCCATCTCGGCTCCTCAGGACGCGGCCAGCCGGCGGGCGGCGGCCGCGATGTCGTCGGCGGTCCGATAGTACGCGCGCTCCAGGGGCGCGCTCATCGGTGCGGGTGCGTCCGGCAGGCAGACGCGGGCCACCGGCGCTCGCAGCGCCTCGAAGGCCTCCTCCGCGGCGGAGGCGGCCACCTCGGCCGCGAACCCCCCCGTCCGCCAGGCGGCGTCGGCCACGAGCAGGCGACCCGTCTTGCGGATCGAGGCGAACACCGTCTCCCGATCCCAGGGCTTGACCGACCGCAGATCGATGACCTCCGCCTCGATCCCGTCCGAGGCCAGGCGATCCGCCGCGCGCACCGCCTGGACGGCCATGAAGGACGTGGCCACGATGGTGAGGTCACGGCCCGGGCGGCGCACGGCAGCCCGACCGATCGGCACGCGGTACATCGGCTCCGGCACGTCGCCCTGCTCCTCGTAGAGCCAGCGGTCGTCGATGTACATCACGGGATTGCCGTCGTAGACCGCCGAGATCAGCAGCCCCTTGGCGTCGTAGGGCGTGCTCGGCATCACCACCTTGAGGCCGGGCACGTGGGCGAACATGGCCTGCAGCGCCTGCGAGTGCTGCGCGCCCTGCTCCCCGCCGCGGTTGATCGCGGCCCGGATGACGACGGGGACGGCGACGGCCCCGGCGAAGAGGTAGGCCCAGTTCGCCGCCTGGTTCACGATAGGATCCACGGCCAGCAGCATGAAGTCCATCCGGGGATGGAACACGATCGGCCGCATGCCGGCGATGGCCGCGCCCACGGCGGCCCCTGTGACGGCGTTCTCCGAAACCGGCGAGTCGATGACGCGGTCGCGCCCGAACTCCTTGTCCAGGTCCTTCAGGCTGGTCCCCGCGTACCACGGGCTCCACACCCCCTGGCCGAGCAGGAAGACCCGCGGGTCGCCCGCCAGCAGCTGGGCGTGCGCCTCGCGGATGGCCTGGGCGTAGGAGAGGCGGCGCATCAGCCCTCCGCCTCCCGTGCCGTGTACACGTGGTCCAGCAGCGTGGCCGGGTCGGGATAGGGCGAGCGCCGCGCGAACTCCACCGCGGCCTCGACCTCGGCGCGCAGCTCCGCTTCCGCCGCGGTGAACGCCGCCTCCTCCACGCCCGCCTCCGCCAGCCGGGCGCGCAGGCGGGCCACGGGATCCCGGGGGAGCCAGTCCTTCAGCTCGTCCTTCCGCTTGACGCCGACGTCCATGTCCCAGGACGGCCCGACGTGGCCGCGCCAGCGGAAGGTCCGGCACTCCAGCAGGGTGGGCCCCTCTCCCGCCCGGGCCCGGGCCGCGGCGCGTGCGGCGGCTTCGTAGACCGCCATCACGTCGTTGCCGTCGAGCACCGCCCCGGGAACGCTGTGGGCGTCGGCGGCGGCCAGGATGTTGTCGGCCCGGCGCCGCTCCAGCAGGTGCATGTGGCTGGCGTAGAAGTTGTTCTCCACGATGAACAGCACGGGGAGCCGGTAGAGGGCGGCGAGGTTCATCGACTCGTGGAAGTGCCCTTCCTCCGTCGCGCCATCGCCCAGGAAGGCCACCGAGACGCGGCCGTCCCCGCGCTGACGGCTGGCCAGCGCCGTGCCGACGGCCAGGGGGATCGTCGCCGCGACGAGCGGCACGGTGCCGTACACCCCGACCTCGGGGGCCACCAGGTGCATGGAGCCGCCCCGGCCGCGGGAGCAGCCCGTGGCCTTCCCGTACAGCTCGGCCATCATCGCCCGCAGGTCGCCGCCCTTGGCCAGGTAGTGGCCGTGGGAACGGTGGCCGCCCCAGACGTAGTCCTCGCGCCGCAGCGCGCGGCACACCCCCACGGCGATCGCTTCCTGCCCGATGTAGAGGTGGCACGGGGTCTTAATCTCGCCCGCCTCCACCAGCTCGCCCGCCCGCTCCTCGAACATCCGGATGCGCAGCATGTCGCGCCAGCATCCGAACAGGAAAGCGGTGGTCGGCGCGCCGGCCGCCGGGCCCACTACAGATGTGGTCACGTGGTCGCCCATGACCGTCCCTTCCGCCGTCCGACGACGGCCGCCAGGGTCTGTCCGATGATGCGGAGGTCGACGAGCAGGGAGCGCCGCCGCACGTAGTCGAGCTGCAGGCGGATCTTCACCGGCCGGATCTGCTCGAGGTACACGCGCTCCGGATCGGGGCTGCCCGCCAGCAGCGCGCCCTCGTCGATGTCCCACAGCGATGCCCAGTCGGTCATCCCCGGCCGCACGGAGAGGATCAGCGCCCGCTCTTCCGGGGTCATCAGCGCCGCGTACTGCGGCACCTCCGGTCGGGGCCCGACGATGCTCATCTCGCCGCGCAGCACGTTGAGCAGCTGCGGCAGCTCGTCCAGCTTCCGCTTGCGCAGCCAGCGCCCCACCCGCGTGATGCGGGGGTCATCGTCGGCGGTGGAGGGGCCGCCGAGCCGCTCCGCGTCCGCCACCATCGTCCGGAACTTGAAGATGCGGAAAGTGCGGCCGCCGCGGCCCACCCGCTCCCCGCGGTAGAACACCGGGCCGGGGCTGTCGAGCCGGATCAGCAGGGCCAGCAGGAGCAGCAGCGGGGCGAGGAGGAGCAGCGCCGCTGCCGAGACCGCGAGATCGAAGGCCCGTTTCAGCATGTCAGGCTTCTCTAGTGCGCCGCCCTTTCCAGTGGACGCCCGGGACCCCGGCCAGCACCAGACCCCACAGGGCCCCAAGCCCGTGGGCGAGGTGGCGGAGCGCGAACACCCCGGGGGCCGCCAGGACCACCCGGGCATCTCGCGCCCGCCACGCGAGATGCAGCGATGCAAGGAAGTTCAATAGGACGTACGCGCCGGCAATCCCTGCTATCCCCCAGCGCAGCGCCGGATCGACCACCGCGGCCAGGGCGCCCGCCAGGAGGGCCAGGAGGAACGCCAGCGGGATCCAGTGCCGCCACGACCAGGCGCGGCTGCCGAACTTCAACACGTACGTGGCCCACACCCCGTCCGCGAAGTTGTGAGACCAGAAGGCCCGCAGGTCGCGGTCGGCGCGGTATTCCACCTCGATCGCCGGCACCAGGAGGATCCGACCGCCCGCCGCTCGGAGGCGGGCGTTCATGTCCAGGTCAGAGGATCCGGCCAGCCGCTCATTCCAGGGGCCGACCCGCTCGAAAACCGCCTTCCGGTAGCAGCCGAAGGCCGCGGTGTCGGCCCACCGGGGCTGCGCGGCGCCGACCTTCACATAGGCGTTGCCCGAGCCGAAGGGGTGCGCCAGCACACGGGCGATCGTGCGGGCCACCAACGTGTCGGCCCCCGGGACGATGCGCACCACCCCGCCCACGTTGTCGGCCCCGTACGCCATGAGGTAGCGCACGCAGGCGCCGATGTACGTCGGGGGGCAGGTGGAGTGCGCGTCCATCTTGAGGATGATCTCCCCCCGGGCGTGGGCGATGCCGAGGTTCATGGCGGCCGGGATGGTTCGGCCCGGGTTGTCCAGGAGACGGATGCCGGCGTGGCGCCGCGCGTAGTCCTCCACGATGCGGCGTGTGCTGTCGGTGCTCATCCCGTCGACCACGAGGATCTCGCGCCGGTCCGCCGGGTAGTCGTTCGCCAGGAGGGAGTCGAGGCAGGGGCCGATGTGCCGCTCCTCGTTGCGGCAGACCAGGATCACCGAGACGAAGGGCAGGGGCGCGGTCATTGCCCGCGACGCAGCGTGGCGATCAGGCTGCGCATCTCCCCCGGGAGCAGCGCGAAGGCCGCCGCAACGTAGGCACCGGTGTAGACGGCGGACTGCAGGACGATCGAGGCGGGCGTGGCCGGAATGCCCAGCCGCGCCGCCAGCAGCAGCGGCGCCAGGGCAACGGCCGCGGCCGCCGCCGCCAGCGCCGCCGTCCGCAGCAGCGCCCGGACGTCCAGGCCCCCCAGGTGCCGGCGGATGGCGCGCGCCATCACGATCACCGGCAGCAGCAGGGCCAGGCTCGAGGCGAGGGCGATGCCGGCCGCGCCGAGCCTGGGCGCCAGCAGCACGTTCAGGACGGCCATCCCCCCCAGCTGCCCCAGGGTGCCGGCGAGCGGCGCGCGGGCGTCGGCGAAGGCGTAGCAGGTGCGCAGCAGGATCGGCAGGAAAGCCGCCAGCGCCAGCCCGGCGGAGTAATAGAGGAAGGCCGCCCCGGTCCGGATGGTGGCGGCGGCGTCGAAGGCCCCGCGGGCGAAGACCAGCCGGACGACCGCCTCGTGGAAGAAGACGAACAGGACGCTCAGCGGGACGAAGGTGATGGCGTACTGGTGCCCCAGCTTGGTGAACAGGTCGCGCGCGGAGGGGATGGCGTCCTCCGAGACCAGACGGGCCAGGACCGGGAAGACCGCCCGGGCGATGTTCGTCCCCACCAGAGCGACCACCATGACGGTGAGGCGTTTGGCGTAGCCGAGCGAGGCGACCACGCCCGTACCTACCCCTGTCCCGAAGTAGTTCTCGATCAGGGTGGCCCCCTGGGCGAGGACCTCGATAGCGAAGACCGGGGCGGCCAGCCCGACCAGGCGCCGCACGTCGGGCGACCAGAGCCGGGCCGCCGCGAGCAAGCCCCGCAGCAGCACCGGCGCCGTGAGGACGGCGATGACCAGGAGGTTGCCCGCCACCATGCCCGCGGCCAGCGCCCGGATGCCCCACGCCCCGGCGAGCAGGACCAGCACCGTCAGCACCACCACGTTCGAAGCCAGATCTGTCACCGCGGGGATGGTGAAGTGCTCCATCGCGTTGTAGATGGCGCTGAGCACGTAGAAGAGATTCACGCACACCACCAGCACCGCCAGCCAGCGCAACAGCGTCCCGGCCAGGGCGGCGTCCGCCGCGCCCAGGCCCGGGGCGAAGGCGGCTACCAGGCCGGGGGCGGCGGCGATGATGAGCAGCATCAGCAGGAGCGAGCACCCCAGGGTGAGAACGACCGCGGTCCCGCTCAGGGCGCGCGCCCGCTCGTAGCCCTCCGCGGCCAGCACGCGCCGGAAGGCCGGGATGAGCGAGGTCGAGAGGGCGAAGCCCATCCCCCCCACGAGCGTCGGGATGGCCACCGCCACCATGAAGGCGTCCACCTGGCCCGAGGCTCCGAAGTAGCGCGCCACCAGCACGTCGCGCAGGAACCCCAGGGCCTTGCTGGCCAGCGTGGTGCCCACCAAGACAATCGTGGCCGAGATCCAGGTCTGCGCCCTGAAACTGGAAGTAAGAGAGAGTCGCTGCGGGGTCGAAACTACTCGAGTCATGCGACCGGGCGGCCTCATCTGGACAATGCGGTATTTGCTTTCTCTCGAACGGGCACCGTCAAGTCCAAGGAAGGCGAGCTGTAACGAAACGCCGTCCAAAGAACAGCAGAGAACAGAACTAATCCATGGTCACGAAGGTCCCCGGAAAATTGCGCAAGTCCCAGCTGCCCCAGGAGGACGATACTGGAGAGGCGGACGAGGAGATCCCCTTCCCCGGCTGCCCTCAGCGCGCGGAAAGCTAGCAGTGCGATCCCTGACACCATGATACCCAATGCGAGCCACCCGAAATGGTAGCCGACTTCGAGAACGAGATTGTGGGGATAGGGGCAGATTGGAGGACGCCCACAGTAGATCTGAGTGGCATCAGCAAAGGGCATTGGCCAGTTCCCCCATGGCCTGCCAGCGATGGCCGCGAGAGTTCCCGACCAGATGATCCAGCGGCTGTCCCCCTCGCCGCTCTCTTCCAAACGCTTGATGACGTCTGGCGGCAGGTGGGGGGCAGGGATACGACCGATTCGGAGGATCCTCGTTTGGGGCTCGGGGGACAGGGTACGCCGGGGAAAGAGGGGGGCAGGGATACGACCGATTCGGAGGATCCTCGTGTAGCGGTGCTGGATGCCTTCCCAGTCGGTCAGGCGTTCTGTGAGGTAAATGACGTGCGCTCCTTCGGGGCCGGGCCGACTGGAAGCATAAGGGAAGTATCGGTTGGTAGCGGTTAGGAGAATGACCAGGACGCCACATACTAGAACCAGAACGAGATTCCTCATCAGCACATGTCTCTGCGTCCACAGCGCGATGCCTCCCAAGATGAAGAGCAGCAGCAGCCCCGTGCGGGAGGTCGCGATGAAATTGAGATACACCGCAAAGAAGAGCCCGATCGGTCTCCACGCCCCATCTGGCAAGAGAAGGGCGATTGCCGCCAGGATTGCGGCCGTGGTCCCTGCCACAGTGGTCGAGCCCCGAAAGGCCATATAAGCATTGTCGGGATCCGGGCCGTAGAGATACGCGATCAAGGCCAGTGAGCCGATGATTAGAACGAGCGCCATACCGAAGGTCTTTCCCCAGGCACCGTCGTTGGGCGAGTGGACTGGCTTGTGGAGCAAGACCGAGGATTTATGGAGCAAGTGCACCAGGAGGAGCAGTAGCCAGCTCAGTCCCATGATCGCAGCCCATGCAGCGTAGGTCGATAACGACGTGGATTCCCGCATCCTGATCAGACCTGGCAGGGCGATCAGGGTGAACACGGGGACGACAATCCAGCGGACCCTTCGCGTGATGAGCATCGAAAACACCTGAAAGACCTGGCGCGAACGAGGGAGTAAGATGGCTATGGCCAGAGCGAGAACCACGAGCTGAGCGAGACGACGTGGAATCCCAAGAGCCAGCGCCAATGCGTTGCCTACCACGGGGAACACGCCGATACCTACGACCCCTAGGGCAGTGAGGGAAGGGCTGAAAAAGTACAATACGCGGTTGCCCAACCGCTCTTTGTTCAATCCCCTGACGGAACGTTTAAGAGACCCTGGTGTCTCCATCGCCGGCATCCTTGTGAGAGAGGCTCGTGCGCCTCGCGTACGTCGCTAGGAGCCAATATGGGCGGACGTGACGGAAGAGCAACAGGAAAAACGCTCGTCGAAGGGGCGCCGCCGTCCCAGAGTTTACCGAAAGCTCATCAATCGTGGACGAGTCGCTCCAGCCTGTACGGCCGCATTGCGGACATACCGCGATGGGCGGAGGCGCGCGCCGAGCGCCGAGAACAGCAAGACGCGACACTCTTGTTCCTCCGTAACGAACCGGCGGACCGACCGCCCGACATTCTTGCATCTCGAAGTCCGAAAAGAGTCCGCGCAGCATCAAGGGATCAAATGATCTGACGTGCCACGAAGGGTGGAAGGCGCAATCGCAGCCGGGACATATCACCAGGCTCTCCGCCAGCACTTCCCGATTGGGCACGGAGATAACGAGATGCGTCTTGCTCACCCGTTGGAGTTCCGCGATAGCCTCTCGAAAGGGCCCTTCAGGCAACTGTTCGAGAACCTCGAAGCAGGTGACAAGATCGAAGGCCAGATCGGAAAACGGCAGCGCTGCTGCGCTCGCCTGGACGAACCGATCCATGACTGCCGGCTTGCCCGGACAGATGAGATCCACACCGACCGCCCAGTAGCCCGAGGGCAGCTGGGCGATGAACTCCCCGCGGCCGCAGCCGACGTCCAGGATCGTGCGCACACCCGCCGGGATGACCAGCGAGGCCCACGGGAACGCCTCCTCGGCGGGGCCGGTCGTCACTCGTGGAGCAGCCTGGAGCTGCTCGAAGAACCTGCGGTAGTGGCTCACAATCGGATGATCTTCTCGCGCCCCTGCGTGACGGCGGCCGTGGCGTTGCGCAGGTCGACGACGAGCCGGGCATGCGCGACGACCCATCCGTAGTCGATCCCGGAGTGATCCGTGGCGATGACGACCGCGTCGTGCTCGGCGAGCGTCTCCGCGACGAGCGACCGGCTCGACAGCATGTCTCCATCCACGCGGAGGGAGGGGATGAGGGCGTCGTGGTAGGCCACCTCGACCCCGTTGCGTCGGAGCAGCTCGATGACCTTGACCGCCGGCGAGTGGCGCTCGTCGGCCACGTCCTTCTTGAACGTCACGCCGAGCACCAGCACGCGGGGCGGCCCGTCCCGGCGGAGCCCGCGGGCCGGATGCCGCACGGCGCTGAGGATCTTGTTGGCCGCGAAGTAGGGCATCTCGTCGTTCACCCGCGCGGCCAGCTCGATGAAGTCCATGTGGAAGTCGTACTCCCGCGCCTTCCAGCTCAGGTAGTACGGGTCCACGGGGATGCAGTGGCCCCCCACGCCCGGTCCCGGCGTGAAGCGCATGAATCCGTACGGCTTCGTCGCCGCGGCGTCGACGATCTCCCAGACGTCCAGACCCATGCGGTCGCACAGCAGCGCCAGCTGGTTGACGAGCGCGATGTTGACGTTGCGGAAGACGTTCTCCAGGAGCTTGGTCATCTCGGCCGCGTCCGCCGTGGACACCGGGACGACCCGCTCCACTACCTGGGCGAACAGGTCGGCGGCCAGGGCCGCGCCGGCCGGGTCTACGCCGCCCACCACCACCGGCACGCGATGCGCGGGAGGGTCCTTCCGGCCGGGGTCGATCCGCTCGGGGACGAAGGCCAGGAAGACGTCCTCGCCGACGGTCCGCCCCGCCGATTCGAGGATCGGCTTAACGAGCTCGCGCGTCGTCCCCGGATAGCTGGTGCTGCGCAGGATGACGAGCTGCCCCGGCCGGCCGTGAGCCGCGATCCCTTCGGCCGCCGCCCGGATGTGGCCGACATCGGGCTCCTTGTTGCGGGTGCAGGGGGTGGGGACGCAGATCTGGATCGCATCGGCCGTCCCGAGGGCGTCGTAGTCGGCGGTTGCCGCCAGCCGCGGACCGTCCCCGCCCCCCGCGGCCCCCAGGGCCCGCAGGTCGGCGTCGGATACCTCCGCGACGTAGCTGGTCCCCCTCCTCACCCGCTCCACCTTCTCACGGTCGATGTCGATCCCGACGACGGGGAAGCCACGGCGGGCGAACAAGACCGCGGTGGGGAGCCCGACGTACCCCAGCCCGATCACGGCTACCCGGGCGGCCCGCGCCGCGATCCGCTGGCGCAGCTGAGTCGCGTGCGTACTCATCTCATCCGCCACCCGCATGGCGCGTACGTGGTTCTCCGTCTTCCGGAGGAATCCTCCCCGAAGTCATGGCTCCGTTATCAAACGATCGAACCCGCTTGCCAGATGATCGAACCCGGTCACCACACGATCGCCCCCACCGCAGGATGGCGCGCCAGGGCCTGCTCGATCGCGTCCTTGATCTCGTCGAGCGCCTCCGGCGTGGCGCCCTCGGCGCGCAGCACCAGCACGGGCTGGGTGTTGCTGGCCCGTACCAGCCCCCAGCCGCGGGGGAACAGGACGCGCACGCCGTCGATGTCGATCACCGGGAAGCGCCGGCGGAACTCCTCGGTGATCCGCCGCACGACATCGAACTTCACGTCGTCCGGACACTCGACGCGCACTTCCGGCGTGGACGGGTAGCGCGGGACGTCCGCCAGCAGCGCCGACAGCGGCCGGTCGGCGCGGCTGAGGATGCGCAGCAGCCGGGCCGCGGCGTAGACCGCGTCGTCGTACCCATAGTACTCGTCCGCGAAGAACATATGCCCCGACATCTCGCCGGTGAAGACGGCGCCGAGCTCCTTCATCTTCGCCTTGATCAGCGAGTGGCCGGTGCGGTAGAAGAGCGGCCGGCCGCCCAGGCGGGCGATCTCCTCATAGAGCGCCTGCGAGCACTTCACCTCCACGATGCCCGGCGTGCCGGGGTGCCGCGGCAGGATCTCCCGCCAGTACAGGATCATCAGGATGTCGCCCCAGATGACCTGTCCCTGCTCGTCCACCACGCCGATGCGGTCGCCGTCCCCGTCGAAGCCGATGCCCACGTCGGCCCGCTCGCGCCGCACCGTAGCGATCAGGTCGCGCAGGTTCTCCTCCTGCGTGGGGTCGGGATGGTGGTGCGGGAAGCGGGGGTCCGACTCGCAGTACAGGGGGATGACCTCGCAGCCCAGCTGGCGGAGGGCCTGCGGGGCCACCAGGCTCGCGGTGCCGTTCCCGCAGTCCACGACCACCCGCAGCCGCCGGGGGCCCAGGCGGATCTTCTCCCGCAGCATCGCCAGGTACGCCGGCACCACGTCCCGCCGCTCCAGCCGGCCCGGCCGCGGCGCGCCGGCCGGCGGAGCAACCCCCTCCAGCCGCTCGGCCAGGCCGCGCACCTCCTGGATCTCCTCCCCGTAGAGTGTGCCGAAGCCGTGGGCCAGCTTGAAGCCGTTGAACTGCGCCGGGTTGTGGCTGGCCGTCACCATCACGCCGCCGTCGATGCCCAGGTGCACCCGCGCGAAGTAGAAGACGGGCGTGATCACGGTGCCGATGTCCACGACG
>DATLZI010000295.1:0-5503 GCA_035574075.1 bacterium
GTTCCAGCTCCGCTACTTCGAGATCGCCCCGGGCGGGTTCAGCAGCCTCGAGACGCACGATCACGCTCACACCATCGTCGTGCTGCGGGGCTGCGGCCGGGTCGTTGCGGGCCGCAGCGTCTTCGCCGTGCGGCCCTTCGATCTGGTCGTCATCCCGCCCGCCACCCCGCACCAGTTCATCAACGCCGGCGGCGAGCCGTTCGGCTTCCTCTGCCCCGTGGACGCCGACCGCGACCGCCCGCGGGCCCTCACGGCGAAAGAGCTCGCGCACCTGCTGGAGGATCCGCTGGTCCGCGCCGCGGTGCGCCTGGCCTGACCGCGCCGCGGGTTTGTTGACAGGCGCAGTCATCAATCCCTAGAATGGAGGCACCATGATCACCATCACCGACGCGGCTGCGGCCAAGCTCCACGAGCTGATCAGCAGCCAGGACCAGCCCAACCTGTACCTGCGGCTGTTCATCGCCCCGGGCGGCTGCGAGGGGTTCTCCTACGGGATGGCGTTTGACACCGAGCGCCGCGACGACGACGCCGTCGTCGAGCGGGGCGGGGTGCGGGTGCTGATCGACGCGGCCAGCGGACCGTACATCGCCGGCGCGCAGATCGACTACGTCCGCTCGACGATGGGCGAAGGGTTCACCGTCCGGAATCCGAACGCCGTGGCGACGTGCGGCTGCGGCCATTCCTTCCGGACCCGGCACGACGCAGGTCAGCCGCAGCCCTGCGGCTGCGAGACTGAGACGGCGGAGGCCGCGGGCGAGGAGCGGGCCTCCGAGACCCGGCCGGCGTGAGCAGACCGGCTCAGGAGCGAGGCGACCGATGAGCGAGGTGCAGACCCAGACCGCGGACATCCGCGAGCGCGTCGAGCACGTGCTGGAGGCGATCCGGCCCTACATCCAGGGCGACGGCGGCGACCTCGAGCTCGTGGACATCGTTAACGGCATCGTGCAGATCCGGCTGGCCGGCGCCTGCGTCGGCTGCATGCACTCGATGATGACCCTGCAGGCGGGCGTGGAGCGGATGCTCAAAGAGGCGGTCCCGGAGATCAAGGGCGTCGAGGCGATGCCCTTCTAGCCGTCGGTCGATCCCATCGGCCGGATGGGGCGAGGGCTCTCCGGGGCGGTCCCGGAGGGCCCTTTCGTGTTGTACACTTCGTGTCGGTGGCCGAGATCCGCGGATGAGCACACCCTGGACGCACATCCTTCGCAAGATCGACGACTACCGCTGGGAGATCCCCACATCCTACAAGCCGGGGATGCGGGTGCCCGGTCTGGTCTACGCCGACGAGCGCATGCTAGCACAGATCGCCGAGGAGGAAGCGCTCGAGCAGGTGGCCAACGCGGCGACGCTGCCGGGCATCGTCGGCCGCGCCCTGGCGATGCCCGACATCCACTGGGGCTACGGCTTCCCCGTGGGCGGGGTCGCCGCCTTCGACCTGGACGACGGCGTGATCAGCCCCGGGGCGATCGGCTTCGACATTGACTGCGGGGTGCGCCTCATCCGCACCGCGCTCACCGAGGCGGAGGTGCGGCCGCGCCTGGACGCGCTGGTGGACGCGCTGTTCGCCGCGGTGCCCTCCGGCGTGGGCTCCACCGGCCGGCTCCGGCTGGATGCGCGGGAGATGGACGCCGTGCTGCGCGGCGGCGCGCGCTGGGCGGTGGAGCAGGGCTACGGCTGGCCAGAGGACCTCGAGGCCATCGAGGCCGGCGGGGCGCTGGAGGAAGCCGATCCGGAGGCGGTGAGCGCGCAGGCCAAGCAGCGCGGCCGCGGGCAGATCGGCACGCTCGGCTCGGGCAACCACTTCCTCGAGGTGCAGGTCGTGGACGAGATCTACGACGCCGCCGCGGCCCACGCCCTGGGGTTGGAGGAGCCGGGTCAGGTCGTCGTCTTCATCCACTGCGGCTCGCGGGGCCTGGGCCATCAGGTCTGCACGGACTACGTGCGCGTCGCGGAGCGCTCGGCCCGCGAGCACGGCATCCGCCTCGTCGACCGGCAGCTGGCCTGCATGCCCTTCCGCTCGCCGGAAGGCCGGCGCTACTTCGCGGCGATGAGCGCCGCGGCCAACTTCGCCTGGGCCAACCGCCAGCTGATCACGCACTGGGCGCGGCAGGCGTTCAGCCAGATCTTCCGCCGCTCCCCCGAGGCGCTCGGCATGCACCTGGTGTACGACGTGGCGCACAACATCGGCAAGGTCGAGCGCTACGTCGTGGACGGCGTGGAGCGGCCGCTGATCGTGCACCGCAAGGGCGCCACCCGCGCCTTCCCGCCCGGCCATCCCGAGGTGCCGGCGCGCTACCGCGCCGTCGGCCAGCCGGTGCTGATCCCCGGCGACATGGGCCGGTACTCCTTCGTCGCCGTGGGCACGGAGCAGGCGATGCGCGAGTCGTTCGGCTCGACCTGCCACGGCGCCGGGCGGGTGATGGGACGCCGGCAGGCGGTGCGCACCCTGGCCGGCCGCGACGTCGCCGCCGAGCTGCAGTCGCGCGGCATCGTCGTCCGCGCGCAGGACCGCGGCCTGCTGGCGGAAGAGGCGCCGCAGGCCTACAAGGACGTCGCCGACGTGGTCGCCGTCTGCCACGCCGCGGGGCTCAGCCGGCGCGTCGCCCGCACGCGCCCGATCGGCGTGGTCAAGGGATGAGGCGCCGCGGCCCGCTAGCCGACCGGGGAAGGAGGCGGAGGTGACCGAGCGCATCGCTGGAATGCGGGAGTTCCCGCTCAAGGGCGTCTGGTTCTACGACGTCTACACCCCCGCCGAGGTGCACGCCCACCGCGCCGGCCCGGTCATCGCGCACGTCCGCACCGCCCACCAGGAGGTCGTCATCCAGGAGCTGGAGCACCTCGGCCGCTGCCTGATCGTGGACGGCCGCATCCAGTCCGCAGCGCTGGACGAGTACGTCTACCACGAGCTGCTCGTCCATCCGGCGATGGTCGCCCATCCGGCGCCCTCGCGCGTGCTCGTCTGCGGCGGGGGCGAGGGGGCGCCGCTGCGCGAGGTCCTGCGCCACCCGTCGGTGGACGCGGTGGTGATGGTCGACCTCGATCCCGAGCTGGTCGCCCTCTGCCGCCAGCACCTCGCCGCCTGGCACCAGGGCGCCTTCGACGATCCCCGCGTGCGCCTCGTCTATGACGACGCCCGCCGCTTCGTCGAGGCGACCGCGGAGCGCTTCGACGTCGTCATCGCCGACCTCACCGATCCCACGGAGGGCGGGCCGAGCAAGCTGCTCTACACCGAGGAGTTCTACCGCGCCGTGGCTCGCGTGCTGGCCCCCGGCGGCATCTTCGTCACGCAGGCCATCGGGCTGCACTTCGACGCCAGCGACCGGCTGCACGCGATGATCCACCACACCGTGCGCCAGGTCTTCGCAGACGTGCGCTCGTACGCGGAGTACATTTTGTCCTTCGACTTCCCCTGGGCGTTCGTCGCCGCGGCCGCCGCGCCCGTCTGGGACGCCCTGACGCCTTCCGAGGTGGACCAGCGGTTGCAGGCCCGGGGCTTACAGCTGCGCTTCTACGACGGCGAGACGCACCGGCGGGTGATGGCGCTGCCCAAGCCGCTGCGCGCCCTGCTCGCTGCGGGCGCACCGATCATCACCGACCGCGAGCCGCTGGCGGTGCCCTAGGAGGCGAGCGTGCGGTTCGAGCTGACAGACGAGCAGGCCCTGCTGCACCGCACGGTGCGGGAGTTCGCCGCCGCCGAGCTGCGGCCCCACGGCCGCCAGTGGGATCGGGCGGGGACGTTCCCGCACGAGATCGTGCCCCCTCTGGCCGCCCTGGGGCTGCTCGGCGTCACCGTCCCGGCGGCGTACGGCGGGGCGGGGCTCGGCCTGGTCGAGCTGGTCCTGATCGTCGAGGGCGTGGCCTGGGGCGACGGGGCGATCGCCCTCACCGTGGCCGCGCACAACTCGCTGTGCGTGGGGCACATCCTCCACTACGGCTCTCCGGAGCAGCGGCGCCGCTACCTGCCCCCGCTGGCCGGGGGAGCGATGCTCGGCGCCTGGTGCCTGACCGAGCCGGGCGCGGGCAGCGACGCCGCGGCGATCGCCACCCGCGCCGAGCGCCGCGGTGACGCCTACCGGCTGAACGGCAGCAAGGTCTTCGTCACCAACGGCAGCGTCGCCGGCGTGTACGTCGTGATGGCCGTGACCGATCCGTCCGCCGGCCGGCGCGGCATCTCGAGCTTCATCGTCGAGCGCGGCACGCCCGGCCTGCGCGTCGGGAAGAAGGAGGAGAAGCTGGGGCTGCGCGCCAGCGACACCGCCGAGGTGATCTTCGAGGACTGCGCGGTGCCCGCCGCCAACCTGATCGGCGGCGAGGGTGAGGGCTACGCCCAGGCCATGGCCACGCTGGAGCGGGGGCGGATCGGCATCGGCGCGATGGCCGTGGGGCTCGGCCGGGCGGCGCTGGACGACAGCCTGGCCTACGCCGCCCAGCGCCGGGCGTTCGGGCGGCCGCTCGCCGAGCAGCAGGCGATCCAGTTCATGCTGGCCGACACCGCGGTCGAGCTTGACGCGGCGTGGCTGCTCGTCCTGCGCGCCGCGCAGCTGGCCGACCGCGGCGAGCCGTTCCGCCGGGAGGCGTCGATGGCCAAACTCTACGCCAGCGAGGCTGGCTCGCGCGCCTGCAACCGCGCCGTGCAGATCCACGGCGGCTACGGCTACATCGCCGACTACAACGTCGAGCGCTACCTGCGGGACGTCCGGCTCACCGAGATCGGCGAGGGAACTTCTGAGATCCAGCGAATCATCATTGCCAAATCGCTCCTCAGCGCGTAACGGGGTGTGAACGCCTTCCTCGCCCGTCTCGATCAGGGGGTGCTGCTCGCCGACGGCGCCATGGGCACGCAGCTGTACGCCCGCGGCGTGCCCTTCGACGAGTGCTTCGATGAGCTGAACCTCACCGCGCCCGATCTCGTCCGCGGCATCCACCTCGACTACCTGGACAGCGGCGCCGAGCTGATCGAAACCAACACCTTCGGCGCGAACCGCTTCAAGCTGGCCGGCCACGGCCTGGCCGGGCAGCTGGCCGAGATCAACGCCGCCGGCGTGCGCCTGGCGCGCGAGGCGGCGGCGATCAGCGGCCGCGCGGTCTTCGTCGCCGGCTCGATGGGGCCGATCGGCCGCCCGATGGCGCCCCTCGGCGCCGTGTCGCCGGACGAGGTGCGCGATGCCTTCGCCGAGCAGGCCGCAGCCCTGGCCCGCGCCGGCGCCGACGTCCTCATCCTGGAGACCTTCACCGACCTGGCCGAGCTCGTCGAGGCGGTGCGCGGCGCGCGCGAGGCCGCGCCGGACCGGCCGCTGATCGCGGAGATGACCTTCACCCGGGAAGGCAAGACGCTCCTCGGCCACGCGCCGCGCGAGATCGTCGAGACGCTCGAGCAGCTGGGCGTGGACGCCCTCGGCGCGAACTGCAGCGTGGGCAGCCAGGGCATCCTCGAGGTCATGCAGCAGATGGCCCGCGCCGCGCGGCGGGCGCGGCTGTGCGCGATGCCCAACGCCGGCTTCCCCGC
>DATLZI010000296.1:0-8028 GCA_035574075.1 bacterium
CGCTGGTAGGGGAATCGCCCCTACCGGACGATGAGCAGTCCCTTCATCCCGGCGGCGTAGTGGCTCCCTCCGGCGGCGGGAAGGTGGCACCCGATCTCGAACCGCCCCTTCTTCACCGGCGTGAACGTGAGGGTCACCGTCTTCCCCGGCTCCACCGCCACTTCCGCGAGCCGCGTCCCGGAGACGACGAAGTCGTACCGGCGGTGGACGAGGATCTCGCCCATGCCCTGGAAGTAGGTCCGCTCGAGCACGTACTCCCACCAGTCGCCGGCCTGCTTGTACGGCGTCTTCGGCGCGGGATAGACCATGAAGACGTGCGACTGCGTGCCCGTATTCTCCAGGACGAGAGCGACCGATTCCCCCGCCGGCAGGGTGAGGGTGGCGGGCGAGAACTTCCACTCGGTCATCGTGACGACCACCCGCGACGAGGCGCCGAAGAGCAGCCCGGTGTGCGACGCGGAGGCCTGCCCGGCGGACAGCACGACGAGCAATCCCAGCAGAACGGTCAATCGACGCATACGGATCATCTCGCTACCTCCTCGCGTTGCAGTGCCGCCTCGCTGGCCGGATCCATCACGGTGCCGGCCAGAGGTCCTGCAGGTCGATGGCGATCCGGCTGAGCCCCAGGCGTCCGATCCAACGCCGGGCGTTGAGGACTTCGATCGCCACCGGCTCTCCTTCCGGGTCGAGGCTGACGATCACGCCCCGGGCCATCTGCTGGCTGCTCTGGACGGTCCCCTCTCTGAAGACCAGGCTCAGGGCGTCAGCTTGCGCATCGTAGGCCAGGCGCATGGTCGGCCGTCACGGGGTGACCGCTGTGGGTTGGCCTTCCTGGCCCGTGAAGACGACGAGGAATTTGAGCGGAACGGCCCCCCGGTTCGTAGCGTTGTGCCAGATGTTCACGACTTCCGCCGCGGCCTGCCCCGTCGTGTACGTGCGCGCGGGCTGTCCGTCGGCCTCGACGGTCAACTCCCCCTCCAGGACGTAGACGAGCACCGGCAGCGGGTGCATGTGCCGCCCCGACTGCCCGCCCGGCGCGATCTCGACGACGCGGGCGATCAGCTGGTTCCGGAACAGCGGGAACTGGATCGGCTGGCCCGCCGGCGTGGTCGACGTCTGCAGGACCGTCGTCACCTTCATGCCGGCGGCCTGCGCCCAGGCCACGCCACTGATGCTGGCGGCCAGGATCAGCGCCGCCACACCTGCCGCTCTCCTCGACAAGGCACACCTCCGAAGTGGTCGTGGGGACCACGCTAGCCGGGCGGCGTTAGCCAGGGATTAACGGGCGGGTCAACGGGCGGGCGGGATCGACACGAGGTCGCGGAGAGCCAGGGTCTCGGGGGAGGGGGCGGCGTCGATGCCGGTGAGGGCCTGCCTGCACGCCGCGAACGCCCGCAGCGCGTCCGCGCTGCGACCGAGCGCCAGGTAGCAGCGCATCAGACCGCGGTACGCCTGCTCGGCGTACGGGTCGGCTTCCACGGCCGCCTGCCAGCGCGCGAGGGCGCTTTCGTGGCGTCCCTGGTGTTCCTCATCCTCGGCGAGCAATCTCAGCGCCTCGATGAACTGCCTGGCCAGCCGCTCACGGTGGACGTGGGCCCACTCCTCGTACGGATCGTCGGCGAACAGCGGCCCCCGGTAGAGGCTGACCGCTTCGACGAGCGCGCGGGCCCGTTCCGCCGCTGGGCCGGAGGTGCCTTTGGCGAGGGCAGCGCGAAATCGATCGAGGTCGACATCGAGGCGGTCCCGGGCCACCGCCAGCGTCGACGCCGAACTGAGCACCAGCTGCGACGGCGCGCGGGCGGTCCGCTCTGGCTCGAGGACGCGGCGCAGATGGGCCAGGGCCACGCGCAGTTGATTGGCCCCGCGCTGCGGCTCGGCGCCGGGCCAGAGGTGCTCGATCGCCTCCTCGCGGTGCACGGGCCTGTCCTGCACGAGGAGGTACTGCAGCAGCCTGCGGGGCGCCGCCCGCGGCCAGTCGTCCTGGCCCAGCGGGATGCCGTCGCGGATCACGGTGAACGGACCGAGGCAGCGGACGGTCAGCCGCGGCATCTGCGGGCCCGCCCGCCGCGCGGCGCGAGCGCGGATCGCCGGATCGTCCCGATAGGGGGCGAGGATCTGGGGAGAGGCGCTCGCCAGGAGGAACTGCCAGCCCTCGGGGGTGAGCCCCCGCAGAGCGAGCAGCGCCCGCGCTCTCAAGGCGGGGCGGTCCCCGGCGGGAGCCAGGGCCGCGGCGTGGAGGAGGCTCAGCGCCTGCCAGTGGGGGGCGGAAGATTCGGCCGCGGCCGCCGCCGCGTCCAGGCACCGCTCGGAGGAGGATCCGGCGAGACCTGCGGCAAGGAGCGCCTGGATGCGGCGGGCGACCCCGAACCGATTCCCCTGCGAGACCGCCTCTTCCGCGAGGCGCAGGGCTTCGCCGGGGGCTGTTTCGGCCAGCAGGACGCTGAGATCTACCGCGGCGAGAAAGCGCCAGAGCCCATAGGGCGTCGCGCCCTCTCCGGGGCCGAGGAGTTCCCGCAGGATCGCCTCCGCGCGGTCCCGCGCTCCCTGTCGCGCGGCGGCCTGCGCGGTCTTGTGGGCCAGTTCGGCCTTCAGGACAAGGCAGGGGATCGTCGCCTGCAGCAGCCGGGCTTCGCCGAGGTGGCGCTCGGCCTCGTCCGCCCGCCCCAGGGATAGCGCCACCTCGGCCAGCTCCGTGTGCAGATGGGCGGCCTCGTGCCACCAGTCGCGCGCCCGGGCGGAGGCGATGAGGTCCTCGTAGACGCCGGCGGCCTCCGAGAAATTGCCGGTGGTCATGAGCAGTTCGGTCAGCGCGCGCGCGCACCAGATCTCGGTGTACGCGTCGCCGCTCGCGGCGGCCGCCTCCCGGCCTCTCTGGCAGCGGTCTTCGGCGCCCCGGAGATCGCCGGTCCACAGCGCGATCCGGCCCGCCGCCGCGTGGAGGTGAGCGCGGGGGATCAGCGCATCCTCCGGCAGGCGCGCCTCCAGGTCGGTGATCTGGGGGAGCAGGCGGGAGAGCAGGTCGATCTCGCCCTCCCAGGCGGCGGCGTTGACCAGCCAGCGGACGGCCATCGTCTCTCCCTCGACATCGCCGGCGGCGCGAAGCAGCGGGCGGGACTGCTGGAGCGAACGCACGGCCTCCCGGGGAGCGCCGGCGATGAGCTGGGCCAGTCCCTGGATGTAGTACAGGCGCGGCGCAGCCTGCCAGGCGGGCTCCGGGAGCGCCGCCAGCCACCGGCGGATGGTTTCCAGGTGCCCGCGGGAGAGGATGTCGGTCCCGTGGGCGCTCAGCAGCAGGGCCGCCCGATGAGTCTCCCCCGCCGCCACGAGATGGGTCATCGCCTGGTGGACGTCGCCGGCGTGTTCCCACCAGGCGGCGGCGCGCCGGTGGAGGTCGCGGATCCACTCCTCATCCTGCTCCGCTCCGACCTGCCTGAGGAACTCCTGGAAGAGGTGGTGATACCGGTACCACAGGCGCTCCCGGTCCAGCGCAACGATGAACAGGTGGCTGCGTTCGAGATGATCGACGACCGCCCGGAGCTCGCCGGCCGGGGCGTCGAGGAGCGACGCGACTAGGGGCACGCTGAACTGCGAGACGACGGCCGAGGCCAGCAGGAACCGCTGCACCGGCGCCGCCTGGCGCGCATACGCCTCCTGGGCCAGGTAATCGTAGATCTCGCGCGTCGATCCCGACAGCGTGCTCAAGGACCGGGCCACCGCCTGCGGACCCCGCGTGACCGCCGCGTGCAGGGCGAGCACGATCCCCGCCGGCCACCCCTCGGTCCGGGCGCCGATGAGGTGGAGCGAGGCCTCCGACAGAGGCAGCCCGTGCAGGCCGACGAGGAAGTCGCGCAGCTCCTCCGCCGTGAACCGGAGATCCTCCGTCCCGAGCTCCGCGAGGCGGCCCTCGATCCGCCATCGCGCCAGCGGGAAGGCCGGTCGGCTCCGGGTGAGCAGCGCGACGCGGGCGCGCGCCGGCAGCGTTTCGATCAGGCGCGCGATCGCCTCCGGGAGCCCCGGCGCGTCGAGCAGATGGAAGTCGTCGAGCACGATGAGGACATCGGTGCGCAGGCGGTGGAGGCTGACGGAGAGCAGGTGGCTCGCCACCGGCCAGTCCGTGACATGGCCGAGACCGCCGACGGAGGCGGCCAGCGCCTGGCGCGGCAGGTACGGCTGCAGCCCGTGCCGGAGGTGCGCGGCGAAGACCGCCGGATCGCTGTCCGCCCGGTCGAGCCGGTACCACACCGCCGGGCGGCCGTCGCCGGCCAGGAAGGAGGCGACCAGCGTGCTCTTTCCAAACCCCGCCTCCGCCGCGATGACCGTCGCCGGACGGCGCAGCGCCTCGTCGAGCCGCTGTGTCAGGCGGGCGCGATGGAGGGTCTGGGGGTGGGGGAGTGGGATCTGCAGTTTGGAGGGCAGGATTGTCGGATCCACGCCCTGCGGCCCCCGAAGAGGAGTGCCGCTAGGGTTCGTCGCCCGCGGGCGCGGTTCCTGGACCGTCCCTGGGGGGGCGCCTACGCCCGGCCCAGGGCGGCGAGCATCTCCTCGATGCGCGTGAACTTGACGCGCGGCCGTCCCTGCGCCCGCCCGCGGGCCACCTCGATCTCGTTCAGCTTCCGCCAGTCATCGTAGGTGAAGACGTACCGCTGGCGCTCCCGCACCAGGGCTTCGATCGCCCCCGGCTCGGGCGCCGCGGGGGAGTGCAGCCGTCCGGCCTGCAGGTCGGCGAGCAGGTTCGCCACCGTCTCCGCGGCGTCCGGCTTGTTCGTGCCGATCACGCCGGTCGCCCCGCGCTTGATCCAGCCCGCGGTGTACAGCCCCGGCAGAGCTTCCCGCGTCTCGGGATCGAGGACGCGGCCCTTCTCGTTCAGGATCACGCCCCACTTCTCGTTGAACGGCACGCCGGGCAGCGGCACGCCGCGGTAGCCGACCGAGCGGAAGACGAGGCCGGCGGCCAGCTCCTCGGTCTGCCCCGTGGGCTTGGCCACGACCGAGCCCGCGGACGTCGTCTCCAGCCGGTTGCGCACCAGGCGCACCGCCGCGACGTGGCCGTCCCGCCCGACGAGCTCCGTGGGGGAGACGAGGAAGCGCAGGACGAGGCGACGGGGCTTGCCGCTGGCCGCGCGGCCGGCCACGCTCTGGATGATCTCCACCTTCTTCATCGTGGTGTGGTCCCGCGTGCGCTCGATCACGGCGCGGCTGACCTCGTCGAGGGCCACCTCCTCCGGACGGGCGGTGGCGTCGGCGTAGGGCAGCTCGATCAGCTCCTGGATCTCGGGGTTCGTGAAGGCGGCCTGCGCGGGGCCGCGGCGCCCGAGCATGTGCACCTCGCGGATGCGGCTGTGGCGCAGGGCCTCGAGGGCGTAGTCCGCGATGTCGGTGCGGGCCAGCTCCTCCGGCGAGCGCAGGAGGATGCGCGCCACGTCCACGGCGACGTTGCCGACGCCGACCACCGCCGCGACCTCCTGGGACAGGTCGAAGCGGCACGCCGTGAAGTCGGGGTGGCCGTTGTACCAGGCCACGAAGGCCGTGGCCGGATAGCTGCCCTCCAGATCCTCGCCGGGGATGCCGAGCTGGCGGTCGGTCTGCGCCCCGGTGCAGAAGATTACCGCGTGGTAGTGGGCCCGCAGGTCCTCGAGGCGCAGGTGCCGGCCGTACTCGACGTTGCCGAAGAAGCGGAAGCGGACGTGGGCGGCGATGCGGTCGTAGACCGCGGTCACCGACTTGATCTTCTGATGGTCGGGGGCCACGCCGTAGCGCACGAGGCCGTAGGGCGTGGGCAGGCGGTCGAAGACGTCCACATCCACGACGAGGTCCCGGCGGCTGAGCAGCTGCTCGGCGGCGTAGAAACCGGTGGGCCCCGCGCCGATCACCGCGACGCGCAAGGGGTGCGCTTCGGTCCCGGGACGGCTCATGGGTGTTCGGCCGCCACGCGGATCTGCAGGATGTCGATCTCCCCCTCGTACTCGTCGCGCATCGCCTTGACGACGTCCCCGATGGAGATGATGCCCACCAGGCGCTCGCCGGCGACCACCGGCAGGTGGCGGATGCGGCGCTCGGTCATCGTGTGCGCAACGACCCGCAGGTCGTCGCCCGGCTCGCCGACGACGAGCTCGCGGGTCATCAGCTCGCGCACCGGGCGGTCGAAGAGCGCTTCGTCCCGCGCCGCGGCGCGGACGATGTCGCGCTCGGAGAGGATGCCGGCCAGCTGTCCGCGCCCGTCCACGACGACGAGCGCGCCGACGTTCCGGCGGGCCAGCTCGGCCAGCGCCTCCCGCACCGTCTGCTCCGGCCGGATCGTGAAGACCTGGCCGCCCTTCTGGGCCAGCACGTGCTCGATGTTCATCGCGCGCCTCCCCGGCGGGGCTTCCCGTTGCATGATAGCGTGTCTGGCGCCCCGGCCGGAACCCCCTGGTCTGGCCGGGGGACGGGCGGGGCAGGACCGTAGCGACAGGAGGTGTCCCCCGATGCCTTTGCTCCGTGCGCTCGTGCTCCTGGTCGCCGTCCTGGCCGCAGCCGGCCGCATCACCGCGGCCCCGTCGGCGACCCCGTCCGCGCCCTACACATCCGGCACCGTCTGGACCTACCGCGTCCTGAAGACCGACCCCGCCGGGAACCGCGCGCTGGAGACGCGGACCGTGACCTACAGCGGCGTGGCCACGTACCGCGGGCAGCCGTATCATGTCTTCGAGACGCGCAGCTCGCTGGCCGGCCCCCAGGGCCGCAGCATGACGATCTGGACGGGCACGGTCTTCCGCACCGCGGTCTCCATCCTCACCCAGGGCGGGAACACCGTGGAGATCGTCTTCGACCGGCCGTACGCCACGGTGGGAGTCAGCGAGGCCCTCGCCGGCCGCACCGAGATCTACCGGAACGGCGAGCCGGCCGGCCGGGGCGGCTGGAGCAACGTCGTCAGCCGCGGCAAGACGGTGAAGGTCACCGTCCCCGCCGGCACCTTCACCGCGACGCGCTATGAGGGCGCGCTCATCGTGGGGAACGTCAAGCAGGTCTACACGATGTACGCCGTGGGCGCGGTCGAGGTGCGCGCCGATGTGGAGACGTTCGACCGCGGCGTGCGGCAGTCGTCGAGCATCTCCGAGCTGACCCGGGGGCCGGTGGGCAAGTAACGCCGCGCCCCGGGCGCGCCCCGCACCGCGCGGACTGTGCTACAATACGGTTCCGTAGCCAGGCAGTCCACTTTCGCGGTGCAGGAGGCAGGGTATGGCCGTGACGCGCCGCGCGCCGCTGCTCAGCGATGAGCAGATGGAGCGCTACTCGCGGCAGATCATCCTCGAGGAGCTGGGCGTCGCCGGGCAGCGCCGGCTGCTCGAGAGCAAAGTCCTGATCGTCGGCGCCGGCGGGCTGGGCAGCCCGGCGGCCCTCTACCTCGCCGCCGCCGGGGTGGGCACGCTGGGCATCGTGGACGGCGACCGGGTCGATCTGACGAACCTGCAGCGGCAGGTGCTGCACTACACGCACGACGTCGGCCGGCCCAAGACGCAGTCCGCCCGCCGCACCCTGGAGGACATCAACCCCGACATCACCGTGCGCACCTACCAGACGGTCCTGGCCAGCGACAACGCGCTGGACATCATCCGCGACTACGACGTCGTCGTGAACGGGAGCGACAACTTCCCCACGCGCTACCTCGTGAACGACGCGACGGTGTTCCTGGGCAAGCCCCTCATCGACGCCAGCATCCTGAAGTGGGAGGGGCAGGCCACCACCTTCCTGCCGGGCCGCGGCTGCTACCGCTGCCTCTTCCCCACGCCGCCGCCGCCCGGCGCCGTGCCGTCGTGCGCCGAAGGCGGCATCATCGGCGCGGTCGCCGGGTTCATGGGCACGCTGCAGGCGCTGGAGGCGATCAAGGTGCTGCTGGGCCGGGGCGATACGCTGGCCAACCGGCTGCTCATCTTCGACGCCCTCAGCGGCGAGATCCGCACGCTGCGCTGGAACCGCAACCCCTCCTGCCCGGTTTGCGGGGAGCAGCCGACGATCACCGCCCTCATCGACTACGAGGCGTTCTGCGGC
>DATLZI010000297.1:0-2000 GCA_035574075.1 bacterium
CCCGCCGCGAGCTGGTGCTGTTCGTCCCGCTGATCGTCCTCATCCTCTGGATCGGGCTGTACCCCGGCCCGCTGCTCGCGCGCAGCGAGGCCAGCGTGCGCGCCCTCGTGGAGCGGGTGCAGCAGGCGCAGCGGGCGGAGGTGCGGCGCTGATGCCGGACGCGTCGGAGCTGCGCGCCCTCGCCCCCGAGCTGATCGTCGCCGGGGCGGCCCTCGTCATCCTGCTCTGGGCCACCGGCCTGTCGCCGGCGCGCCAGCACCTGCTGCGCTGGCCAACCCTCGCCGCGCTGCTCGCCGCGCTGCTCGTCGCCTCGCGCCTCGGCGGCCAGGCGCTGGTGGTCTTCAACGGCCTCTACATCCGGGACGGGCTGACCTTCGTGCTGCAGAGCGCCGCGCTGCTCGCGGCGCTGCTGACCCTGGCCCTGGCCGGCGGGTACGTCGCTCGGACGCGCCTGGAGGCCGGCGAGTTCTACGTGCTGCTGCTCATCGCCGCGCTCGGCGCGATGGTCATGGCCGGCAGCCGCGACCTGCTGATGGTCTTCCTCGGCCTGGAGACGCTCTCTCTCCCGCTCTACGTCCTGGCTGCGTTCGCGCGCGCCGACCTGCGCTCGCAGGAGGCCGGGCTGAAGTACTTCCTGCTGGGCGCGTTCAGCACGGCGTTCTTCCTGTACGGCATCGCCCTGATCTACGGCGCCACGGGATCCACGGCGCTCGTGCGGTTCGCCGCCGCGTCGCCCGACGGCGCCCTGCTGCGCGCCGGGGCCGCGCTGCTGCTGATCGGGCTGGCCTTCAAGGCCGCGATCGTGCCGTTCCATGCCTGGGCCCCCGATGTCTACGAGGGCGCGCCGCTGCCCGTCACCGCCTACATGGCGGTGATCGCGAAGATCGGGGCCTTCGCCGCTCTGCTGCGCCTCTTCCCCGGCGCGCTGGCTGCCCTGGCCGGGCAGTGGCGGGAGATCCTGGTCTGGCTCAGCCTCCTGACGATGGTTCTGGGCACCCTGGCCGCGCTGCGGCAGACCGGCGTGAAGCGGCTGCTGGCCTACTCGAGCATCGCCCACGCCGGGTTCCTGCTGATCGGCGTCGCCGCGGGGACAGACCGCGGCGCCTGGGGCGTGGCCTTCTACCTGCTGAGCTACACGCTGATGACGCTGGGGGCGTTCGCCGTGGCCCTGCACGTGACGCGGAACGGCGCGGAGGCGGACGCGATCAGCGATCTCGCCGGGCTGGCCAGCCGCTCGCCGGCGCTGGCGGCGGCGATGGTGGTCTGCATGGTCTCGCTGGCCGGGCTGCCCCCGACGGCGGGGTTCGTCGCGAAGTTCTACCTCTTCAGCGCGGCCCTCGAGGCGGACCTCACGGTCCTGGCGGTGGTCGGCGTGCTGGCCTCGGCGGTCTCGATCTACTTCTACCTGCGCGTGGCCTACACGATGTTCGTCGGCGCCCCGGCCCCGGAGGTCGCCGTGGTCGGCGATCGCTGGCTCGGCGTGGGGCTGCTCGCCGCGCTGGCCGGGATCGTGGTCCTGGGCGTCTATCCCGCGCCGCTCACGGCGTTCGTGCAGCAGGTCGCCCAGGTCCTGCGCTAGCCCTGCCCTTCGTCAGCAGGATCCACCCCCCCGCGATGGCGAGCAGGGCGGCCGGGATCATGCCCAGGGTGAGCACGCCCAGGACGCGGTCCTCGCTGCGCAGCAGGTCGAGGAGGATCCGACCGATCGAGGTCAGGGTCAGGACGAGCCAGAACATCTCGCCCGGGAAGCGCCGCCGCGCGGCGCGGGGCAGGGTGACGGCGAGGATGATCGCCGCGAACACCATCTCATAGAGCTGCAGGGGATGCCGCGGCGCGGGCACCCCGGGAAAGGTGACCCCCCAGGGCAGCGTCGTCGGATCGCCGTACAGCTCGCCGTTCATGAAGTTGCCGAAGCGCACGAAGATGTTCCCCAGCGGCACGACCCAGACCACGGTGTCGGCGAGGTCCCAGAAGCGCAGACCGCCGCGGCGGGCGGTGAG
>DATLZI010000298.1:0-3315 GCA_035574075.1 bacterium
GAGCAGGGCGCCGCCGCGGGCGAGCCGCTCCGCCCAGAGGGGCGCCACGCCCAGGCGCGCCGCCAGCGGCGGCCCCAGGACGAGGGCGCCCGCGATCACCGCGCCGGTGATGGCGGCGACCACCGCCGCCGCGGCGATGTCCTTGGCCAGCCGGGCCAGCTCGTGCTGGTGGCGTTCGACCAGCAGATCGACGATCGCCTCGACGCCGGTGTTCAGCAGCTCCGCGGCCAGCACGGCGAACATCGCCAGGGCGATCAGCGCCGCTTCGTCCGCATCCAGCCGGAGCCAGATGGCGATCAGGGCGACCAGCGCCGCGCCGACCAGCTGGATGCGGAAGGTGCGCTGGGTGCGCACGGCGTAGTGCAGCCCGTCCACGGCGTAGCGCAGCGCCGCCACGAACCCTGCCCAGCGGCCCGTCGGTCGCACCCTCATCCCCGCACCTCGATGCCCAGTTCGCCGAGGAGCGCCCGCTGCCTGCGCATCATCGCCTCGCGCTGGCGGGGCCGGCGATCGTCGTGGCCGAGCAGGTGCAGGGCGCCGTGCGCCGCGAGCAAGGCCAGCTCGACGGAGACGGGGTGGCCGGCCTGCCGCGCCTGGACCCGCGCCCGCGGCACGGAGATGGCTACGTCGCCGGAGCCCCGCGGCCCAAGGGGGAAGGCGAGCACGTCCGTGGGGCGATCCCGCCCGAGGAATCGGCGGTTGAGCCGCCGGATCGCCGCGTCCGTGACCAGGGCCACCGTGATCTCGGCGTGTTGCGGGGCGCCGGCACGCCGCAGGACGTGCCTGACCACCCGGCGCAAACGGTCAGGACGGATCCCGGGACGGGCGGTGCGCACGAGAACGGCGACCCGCACCTCAACGCGCCGCGGCGGGACGGGTGGCGCGCGGCGGCAGGTCGCGCTCGAGATCCGGATACTCCACGCGTGGATGGAACATGCTGGCCAGCAGTCGGGTGAACGTGCGGGCGATGGTGTCCAGGTCGCGGAAGGTGAGATCGCACTCGTCAAGCTGGCCGTCGTCGAGCTTCTCACGGATGATGCGCCGCACGACCTGCTCCACGCGATCGGGCGTCGGCCGGGTCAGCGCCCGCGCCGCCCCCTCCACCGCGTCGGCCAGCATGACGATCGCGCTCTCGCGGCTCTGCGGCTTGGGGCCTTCGTAGCGGAAGACCTCCTCGTCCACGGGATCGCCCCGCTCCACGGCCTGATGGTAGAAGTACGTGATCAGGCTCGTCCCGTGGTGCTCGGGGATGAAGGTGGCCACGGCCGGGGGCAGCCGATGCTCGCGCGCGTACTCCAGCCCGTCGCGGACGTGGGCCAAGACGGTGAGCGCAGAGAGGCTGGGAGCCATCTTCTCGTGCGGGTTCTCGATGCCGACCTGGTTCTCGACGAAGAACGCCGGCCGGCGGATCTTGCCCACATCGTGGTAGTACGTCCCCACGCGCACGAGCAGGCTGTCCGCGCCGACCGCTTCCGCGGCGGCCTCGGCGAGGTTGGCGACCATGATGCTGTGATGGTAGGTCCCGGGCGCCTCCATCTGCAGGCGGCGCAGCAACGGGTGACCGGGGTTGCTGAGCTCCAGGAGCTTGATCGGCGTGACCAGCCCGAAGAGGTTCTCCAGGTAGGGCAGCACGCCGATGGCGATCACCCCGACCAGCACGCCGCTGCCCAGGCCGTTGGCGGCATCCCGCAGCAGGTGCGGATACCAGGGCAGCTGGTCGGCCAGCCCGACCGCGATAACGGCCAGCGCCGTGGCCCCGCCGACGCGCAGGCCGGCCCTGACCAGGTCGGTGCGGTGGCTGATCCGCTTGATCGCGTAAACGCCCACCGTGGAGGCGACGAAGGTGACCAGCCCCAGCCGGACGTCGCCGCCGGCGACGATGGCCACGAGCAGACTGAGCAACGCCGCGGTGTAGAGGGCCAGGCGCGGCCGCAGCAGCACGGCGATGAGCATCGTCCCGGCGGCGGCCGGCAGCAGATAGGGATTGAAGCGCGTGACCATGATGCGCGTCATCGCCGCGGTGAGCACCACGGCCAGGCTCCAGACCAGGAGCAGGGCGTCGGCGGCCCAGATCTCGGGCTGGTACTGGCGCATGTAGGCCGCGGAGACGGCGAGGAGCAGCAGCACGACGAGGGCCGTCCCCGCGAAGCGCGCCCAGGAGAAGGGCTGCGCCACCAGACCGACGGCGACCAGCTTCTGGCGGTGCGCCTCGGTGACCACCTCGCCCCGGCGCACGATGATCTCCCCGCGCAGCACCCGGGCGCGCACGGGCTCCACGGCATCCATGGCGCGCCGACGCAGGAGCTCGGTGGCCGTGGCGTCCACCATCAGGTTGGGCTGAAGCGCCGCGGTGACGACGGCGCTGGACAGGGTGAGGACGCGGCCGGCGATGGGCAGCGACCGCAGGTAGATGCGCGCGTCCTCCTGGGCCTGCGGCACCTCGCCGGAGCGGATGCCCCGCTCCATCATCCGCTCCAGCACCGCCACGGCCGTGGCGCGCGAGGTCTCCAGTTGCGCCGGGTCGAGGGTCAGCGCGGCGAGGATCGCCGGCTCGGCGAGGGGTAGCGGGGCCTCCCGCCGGAGGATCTCGGCGGCCTGCTGGTCGCCCGAGGTCCGGGCGCGGGCGATGACGGCGAAGGTGCGCGCCACCAGCTGGCGCGCCCGCTCGTTGATCTCCGGGGACTGGCTGTAGACGGGCGGCACGCCCTGCGCGGCGCGCTGCCGCAGGGCGTCGGTGCGCACGCGATCCACGAAGTCCACCGTGCGCGGCGCTTCGACATCGCGCGGGGCGACCTGCCCCACGGCGAGCTCGGCGCGCGGCGGCAGGTATTGGACGCCGGCCAGAAGGGTGAGGGCGATGAACGTGCCCGCTCCGACGGCCAGACGGCGGGACCATGACGACGGGCGCCGCGGCGCGGCTGGGTCGCTCATGCGTCCTGATCATTATACCCCCACCGGACCAGGGCCGCGGCCGGCCGATCAGGCGGGGAGCAGGGCGCGCAGCCGCCGGGCCACCACACCCCGCCGACGGCGGTCGCGCGGCACCACGATGATCGTATCCTCGCCGGCCAGCGTGCCGGCGACCTCCGGCCATCCCGCATCGTCGATCGCCTGCGCCACCGGCGCGGCGCCGCCCGGCACCGTCTTCACCAGCACCAGGTCGAGGGCCGTGAGCACCTCGCGGGCGAACTCGGCCATCACCGCGCGCAGGCGCTGCGGGTCCGTCGGGGGCGGCGCCCCCGACGGCAGCGCGTACCGTCCGCCGCCGGGGGCAGGAACCTTCACCAGCCCCAGCCGCCGGATGTCGCGGCTCAC
>DATLZI010000299.1:0-2818 GCA_035574075.1 bacterium
GCGCTCGAGAGCCAGAAGCGTGAAGCACTGCTCGACCGCCCCCGCGGCTCCGAGGGTGTGTCCCACGAGCGCCTTCGCGACGCGGGCCTCCCCGCCCGCCGCCGGAGGCTGGGGCTCGAGACGCGGATGCTGGCGTGGGCGGTCGCGGCGGCCCTCGAGGACGCCGGAATGGCCCGCGGGGGCCCGCCCCTTCCGCTCGTGGTCGGAACCACCCTCGAGGGTTTCTCCCAGGGAGAGCTCTGGCACGCCGAGCGGCGGCGCGATCCGGCGCGGGCGCGCCCCGGGCGCCTGCGGGAAGTCCTCTCGGGCGGACAGCTGGCGGCGGTGGTGGACCTCCTGGGGCGGCCGCTGGAGGCGCAGGTCGTCTCGAACGCCTGCGCCACGGGCGTGAGCGCGATCGCCCGGCTTTTCCGGAGGATCCGTTCCGGCGCCGCCGAGGCGGGGCTGGCCGGCGGATACGACGCCCTGGGACGTTTCATCCACCTGGGATTCGACGCCCTCGGGGCGCTGACGGCCGACCGGTGCGCCCCCTTCGACCGCGCCCGCTCGGGATTCTTCATCGGCGACGGCGCGGCGATCCTCGTCCTGGAATCGCTCGACTCCGCGCGGCGCCGCGGCGCGCGCGCGCACGGCGAGATCCTGGGCTGCGGGGAATCGGCCGAGGCGCATCATCCCACGCATCCCCGGCCCGACGGCGCCGGAATCGCCCGCGCCATCGCGGGGGCGCTGGAGTCGGCCGGAATCCGGCCCGAGGAGGTCGATTACATCAACGCGCACGGCACGGGCACGCCGGCCAACGACAGCGCCGAGGCGCGAGGGATTCTCCGGGCGTTCGGAGAAGAGGCGGGACGTCGCGTTCCCGTCAGCTCCACGAAGGCGCTCGTGGGACACACCCTCGGAGCCGCGGGGGCGGTCGAGCAGTGCTTCACGCTTCTGGCTCTCGAGCGCGGATTCCTTCCGCCGCAGGCCCATCTGCGGGAACCCGACCCGGCGTGCCCTCTCAACCTCGTGCGCGACCCGGCCGCCGGCCGTCCCCGCATCGCGCTCAACCACGCGTTCGGGTTCGGAGGAGCCAACGGAGTGCTCGTCACGCGCCGCTGGGAGGAGGAGGGAGCGTGAGGGGCGCCGCCGGAATCGTGTCCGCGTCGCTTTCCTCGTGGGAGGGCCCGGCTCCGGCGGATCTCGAAGCGCGCCTGCCGCAGCCCAACAGCCTTCGGCGCGCGGGGGAGGCGGCCCGCGCGGCGGTGGCCGCCGCGGCGGATGCCTTCCGCGCCGCCGGGGTGCGCGTTTCCGAGCGCCTGGGGGCGTACGTCGGCCAGCAGCAGATCCCTCTGGTCTATTGCGTCGAATTCCTGGAGCAGTCCTACCGGGAGGGCCCCCGCCTCGCCAGCCCGCTTCTTTTTTCCGAATCCGTGGCCAACAACGCCGCCACGCATCTCTCGCTCACCTTCGGCCTGACCGGACCGCTTCAGACCTTCATCGGGAGCCGCGCGGCCGGTCTTCAGGCGCTGGCCGCGGCGGTCGAGGACCTCGCCCAGGGCGTCGTGGACGCCGCGCTCGTCGTGGTCCTGAGCTTCTCCCACGAACTGACGGGCGCGGCCTATCGGGCGATCTTCCGCCCGTTCGGCCGCCGGAGAGGAGGACCCCCGCTCCGCTTCCGCGACGGCGCGGCGGCGCTCGTCCTGGCCCGCGACGGGCGCCGCCCTCTCGTGCGCGTGGCGTCCGTCTGCGCCGGAAGCGACCCGGCCGCCCAGCGCGCCGCCGTCCGCGCCCTGTGGGAGGACGCGGGCCGCCCGGCCCCCGTGGTCGCGTCCTTCTTCTCGCTCGCGCGCGCCCGCTCCGAAGCGATCCTGCGCGACGCGCTCGGCGGCGCCGTGCGGATTCCGCCGGAAGAGCCGGAGGCGTTCGCGCTGGATCCGATCGCGCGGGCGCTCGATCCTCAGGGACCCGGGGCGGCCGTCTGCCTGGGAGAGGAGGGAGGAGCCGGGATTCTCGTCCTGGGGCGGTGAAGGCGCCTCACATCTTCTGGCGCAGCGCCTCAAAAAGCTCCAGCGCGCGGCGGGCGCTCTCCTCGTTCTTCCAGACGAACTGGTAGTGCTCCTTCCCGGGGTTCGTCTGGATCGAGGTGAAGACCTTGACGACCCAGTAGCGGCCGTCGCTCACCTTCTCGAGCCGGAGCTCCGTGATGTCCCCGTACGGGAGGACGAAAGGCTCGCCCCGCGACACGCGCATCTGAACCGAGGCGCTCGAGATCGTCCATTCCTTGATCTCGGACGGCCTCAGCCGTTCGCTCGGCAGCGTGCAGATGACCTGTTCCGCCGTGGGCAGGACCTCGCGAAGCTTGTCCACGGCGATCTCGCGCGGAATGTCCTTCGCCTCGGTCGTGTCGACGCGGACAAGTTCCCGCTTGCGGCACCCGGCCGCCGCCAGAAGCGCCGCCCCCACCAGAAGCCACCGTGTCATGAAAGTCTCCCCCTATGGGCCGGGTCGCCGGACTTCGTCGCCCTTCCGGATCGGCGCGTCCCCCCGCGGCAGGCGCGCCGCGCCCGCCGGGTACGTCTCGTCCCCGGAGGTGATCTGAAGGATCCGGGTGCGGGCGACCTCGCGTCCTTCCCGGACCACCACGATCTCCTCGCCCGGCTTGAGCTCCAGGCCCGGATCGAGCCGCACGAAGACGCCGTAGACGCGATGGACGAGCTGCACTTCGCCCACGCGCGCGACCGGCGGTTCCGCCGGCGCCAGCTCCACGGAGGCCGCCACCGCCCCCGCGGGATCCAAAAGCTCCACCCGCACGGGCCCCTTCGGCACGCGCAGGCGG
>DATLZI010000300.1:0-2356 GCA_035574075.1 bacterium
GAGTCGGTCGACCTCCAGCTGCGGGTGGCCGTCGCCGCCCACACCCGCCACTTCGGCCGGCGGCCGCCGGGCGTTTGGCTGCCCGAGTGCGCCTACCGTCCCCGCTACGAGTGGACGCCGCCGGCGGGCCCGCTGCGCGGCAGGCGGCGATTCCATCGCCTGGGCCTGGAGGAGCACCTCGCGGCCTTCGCTCTGGAGTTCTTCGTCACCGACGTGCACCTGGCGCGGGGCGGCGCGCCGCTGTCAGCCTACCGGGATTACTATCCGGCGCTGCGCGCGCTGAGCGAGGCGCCGCAGCCCGGCCTGCCGGGCGACCGCAGTCCCTACTGCCCTTACCGCGTCGCCTCCCGGGGCGGCCGCGGCGAGGCGGTGGCCTTCGTGCGCGACCCGGCCACGACGATGCAGGTCTGGAGCCGCGACGCCGGTTACCCGGGCGATCCATGGTACCTCGAGTTCCACAAGAAGCACTTCCCTGGCGGCCTGCGCTACTGGCGCGTCACCTCGCCGCGCAGCGACCTGGGCGCGAAGGAACCCTACGTCCCGGCCCGGGCGGCGGAGCGCGTGCGCGCGCACGCCGAGCACTTCGTTGGGTTGCTGCGGGAGGTGCTGAGCGGCGCCGCCGCGCACCTCCGGACGCCGGTCGTGGCCTGCAGCCCCTACGATACCGAGCTGTTCGGGCACTGGTGGTTCGAGGGCCCGCGCTGGCTGGAGGAGGTCTTCACTCGCCTCCCCGACAGCGGCATCATGCCGGTGGACTGCGCCACGTTTCTCGCCGACCATCCGCCCGCGGAAACGCTCGCCCTGCAGGAGGGATCCTGGGGCGAGGGCGGGGACCACCGCGTCTGGTTGAACCGCGACACGGAGTGGACGTGGGAGCGGTTGTACGGCGTGGAGGAAGAGTTCTGGAGCGCGGCCCGCGAGGCTGCCGGCCGGGACGGCGCGGCGACCCGCGTGCTGGCGCAGGCCGCCCGCGAGCTCCTGCTGCTCCAGGCGTCGGACTGGCAGTTCCTCATCACGACCTGGGCGGCGCGCGACTACGCTGAGGCTCGGTTCACCACCCACTACACGAACCTCACCCGGCTGCTGCCGGTGCTGCGGCGCGCCCTGGCCGGCACTCCGCCCAGCAGCGCGGATGAGGAGTTCCTGCGGAGCTGCGAGACGCAGAACTTCGTGTTCCCCGACGTGGCCCGCCACGTGCAGGCCGCGCTGGAGCGTGTCGGCGGCGCGTGATCCGTCCCCGCGTCCTGGCGATCATCCTGGCCGGTGGCCGCGGCGAGCGGCTCTACCCGCTGACCCGGGAACGCGGCAAACCGGCGGTGCCCTTCGGCGGCAAATATCGCATCATCGACTTCGTCCTCAGCAACTTCGTGAACTCCGGGATCTACGCCCTGTACGTCCTGGTGCAGTACAAGGCGCAATCCCTCATCGAGCACCTGCGCAACGCCTGGCGGCTGGGCGGGCTGCCGGACCACTTCGTGATCGTCGTCCCGCCCCAGATGCGGTGGGGAGAGTCCTGGTACCAGGGCACGGCCGACGCCGTGTATCAGAACATCAACCTCATCCGCGATTTCCATCCCGACCTGGTGGCCATTTTCGGCGCCGACCACGTCTACCGCATGGATGTCGGACAGATGATCGCCTTCCACCGCGAGCGCGACGCGGAGATCACGGTGGCCGCCCGGCCCGTGCCGCTGGCCCAGGCCCGGCACTTCGGCGTCCTCGCTGTGGACGCGGCGAGCCGCATCGTGCGCTTCGAGGAGAAACCGGCCGCGCCGGCGCCGATGCCGGGCGATCCTGCGCACGCCTTCGCCTCGATGGGGAACTACCTCTTCGAGCGCGACGTCCTCCTGGAGGCCCTGGTCGAGGATGCCCGGCGCAGCACCGATCATGACTTCGGACGCACGATCATCCCCGAGCTGGTGCCCCACCGCCGCGTCGTCGCCTACGACTTCCTGACCAATGCCGTGCCGGGGATCCAGCCCTACGAGGAACCCGGCTACTGGCGCGACATCGGCACGATCGAGGCCTACTGGCAGGCGCACATGGACCTCCTCGGCCCGGAGCCGGCGTTCGACCTCGACAACCTCGCCTGGCCGATCACCACCGCGCACTATCCCGGCCCCTCCGCCCGCATCCTGGCCGGGGAGATCCGCGACAGCCTGATCGGCGAAGGGACGACGATCGATGGGGCGGTGGTCCGGCGTTCGATCCTGGGCCGCGGGGTGCGCGTCCTGCCCGGCGCCCAGCTGGAGGAATGCATCGTCATGGACCGCACGGTAGTGGGGGAGGACGCGCAGCTGCGGCGGGTCATCGCCGACCGCTTCAACACTATCCCCCGGGGAGCGCGGATCGGTCT
>DATLZI010000301.1:0-2250 GCA_035574075.1 bacterium
CCGTTTGCGGCGGCAGGGGCAACAGCGCCGCTCGGGCGACCACGCGGACGGCGACGGCGGAACCATCCACGGCCACCAGCACGCGCTCCAGGCCGTGCCGCACCGGCCGCGCGAGGAGCACATCGCAAACGGCGTGCCGCAGCACCCGCTCCGCCACGCTCCCCACGAAGTAGCGCGGCGCGGCCGACTGGCCCATCGCGCCGACGACGACCAGATCCGCGGACCACTCCCGAGCACAAGCCAGGATCTGCTCCGCCGGCGCACCCACGCGCACCTGCGTCTCGATACGGGCGGTGGTGCCATGCAGCGCCTCGCGGGCACGCTCGAAAGCGCCCAGGCGCCGCAGGTAGCGCTGCGCTCGCGGGTTCCGCGGCAACGCCTCCGCCGGCTTGCCGAAGAACTCTTCCTCCTCAGGGTAATCGACCCGCAGCAGCAGAATCGCGTCCTGCGGGCCGAGAGCGAGCCGCGCCAGCAGCCGGCCGGCCGCTGCGGCCCCTTCCGATCCGTCCGTGGCGTAGAGTATCCGCATGGCGTCTCACCGATCCCCCTCATAATAGACCCAGCGCCGGGATGTCGCCAGCAGGATCAGCGTGAACCCCATCAGGATCACGAACAACACCCAGGCCATCGCGCTGGCGTAGCCCATCTGGAACTGCTGGAAGGCCTTCTGGTACAAGTAGAGCACGAAGAAAAGCGTCGAGTCCTTCGGGCCGCCGCCCGTCATGATGAACGCGTGCGTGAAAGTTTGGAAGCTTCCGATCACGCCCATGATGACGTTGAAGAGGATCGTCGGCGTCACCAGCGGCAGGGTGACGTGTCGAAAGCGCACCCAGGGGCTCGCCCCGTCCAGATCGGCGGCCTCGTACAGGGTGGAGGGCACGCCCTGGAGGCCGGCCAGATAAATCAGCATCGCGTTGCCGACCTCCCACATCGCCATGAAGACGAACGCCTTCAGGGCCCAGGCAGGGTCGGTTAGCCAGCCGGGCAGGGCGGATTCCGGCACGCCCAGCTTCCGGAGCAGGTAGTTGATCGGGCCGAAAGAGGGGTTGAAGAGCCAGAGCCACATCATCGAGGTGGCCACCCCGGAGACGACGGACGGCAAGTAGAAGAGGGTGCGGAAGACCGCCTGCCCCTTGACGTCTTGATTGAGCAGGAGGGCCAGCCCCAGCGCATTGAGCGTCCCCAGCGGCACGGCGAAGGCGACGTACCAGGCCGTGTTCGCGAGGGCCTTGAGAAAGCGCGGGTCGTCCGTGAAGAGCCGCCGGTAGTTCTCGCCGCCCACCCAGCGGATCTGCGAGATGGGGGTGATGCCGTTCCACTCCGTGAGGCTCATCAGGATCGAAACCAGCATCGGTCCGGCGGTGAACAGGAAGAAGCCGAGCAGCCACGGAAGGGCGAACAGGTAGCCCTCCAGCGCTTCCCGTCTCCGACGCGCGGAGCCGGGGCGCCGGCGGCGCAGCGGGGCGGGGCCCGGGAACACCGTTTTCGCCGGGATCATCGCGTCTCCCTCGTCACGGCCGGCGGAGGATGCGGTCGATCTCCCGTCGGATGTTCGCCGCGGCCACGCGTGCGTCCCCATCCGGCGCGAGCAGCGCTTCCACCTCGCGCTGGAGCACCACGTTGATCTCCGGCCAGCGGAGCGGAATCCGCTGCGTGCGGAAGTAGCTCATCCCCTCCAGGAAGCGCTCCTCGTGCTGCGGGGTATCCGGCCGCAGGAACCCGGGCGCGTAGGCCTCGCTCTTGCGCGGCGGAACGGCGCGCCCGGCCTCCGCCACCATCCGCTGGCCCACGCGGCCCGTGGCGAACCGGATGAAACGCCACGCCTGCTCCTTCACGCGCGAGCGGCGATACATCGCCAGCCCGTCCCAGGTGCCGCGGGTCCAGCGCTCGCCCGTCGGTCCGACCGGCATATGCCAGATGTCCCAATCCAGGTCGGTCTCCCGCATGAAGGGGAGGCGCCAGGGACCGTTGATCTCCATCCCCAACTTCCCGGTCATGAAGATGGCGCCACCGGCGCCGGTGAACTCGGAGGCGTGGGGCGCCACGTGGTAGCGGTAGCGCAGGTCTCGCAGCCACTGCATCGCGGCGATCCCCTCCGGGCAGTCGATGGTGCAATGGGTCATGGAAGGGTCCAGGATGTCCGCGCCGAAGAGCCAGAGGTAGGGGATGAGGGAGTACATCCAGTTGCCGTTGATTTCGTAGCCGAACTGGTCGATGCGGCCGTCGCCGTCGAAGTCGCGGGTGAGGCGG
>DATLZI010000302.1:0-2879 GCA_035574075.1 bacterium
GGTAGTCGAGGGCGAGCGACAGCCACGTGAGGGGGATCCACTGCCCGAGGAGCGTCGCGGTGAGCATCCAGCGCAGCTCGGCCGGGCCGAGGGCGCGCAGATGCGGGTTCTCGACGATGTTGGCGCGGTCGTCCCAGTCGAGGAAGGGCCCGTCGAGCGCCGGGGTGAACGGCAGCGCCGCTGCGAGCGCGACCCCCACGGCCAGCAGGGCGACGCGCGCGCCGGGCCGACCGCCGCCGGCCGTCATGCCGCCGGCGACGACCGGGACGGCCGCGCCCGCCGCCTCACACGAGCGGGTCGTAGTTGAAGTACTGGCCGGAGGTCTCGAGCGGAACCAGATGGTGGCGCAGCGTGCCCGGGAACATCTCGGCCAGCCGCTCCGGCGTCCAGCCGCCGTCGTGGTGGACGCGCATGACCGGCCGCATGTGGGAGAAGAGCATCAGCTCCTTGCCGCGCACGCCGAAGACCTGGCCCGAGATCTCCTTGGCCGCATCGGAGGCGAGGAACACCGCCACCGGCGCGATGTGCTCGGGCCCCATCTTCTTGATCTTCTCCACCCGTGCCTTCTGGGCCTCGGTCTCGGTGGGGATGGTGCCGATCATCCGCGTCCACGCGAAGGGCGAGATGCAGTTCGCGGTGACGTTGTAGCGCGCCATGTCCAGCGCCACCACCTTGGTGAAGCCGACGATGCCGAGCTTGGCGGCCGCGTAGTTGGCCTGCCCCACGTTCCCGATGAGGCCCGAGGTCGAGGTCATGTTGATGATGCGGCCCCACTTCTTCTCCCGCATGTGAGGCGCGGCGGCACGGGTCACCGCGAAGCACCCCTTGAGGTGGACGGCGATGACCGCGTCCCACTCCTCCTCAGTCATGTTGAAGATCATGCGGTCGCGCAGGATGCCGGCGTTGTTGACGACGACGTCGATGCGGCCGAAGTGGTCGAGCGCGGTCTGGACGATGGCGGCGCCGCCCTTCATCGTGGCCACGGAATCGTAGTTGGCCACCGCCTGGCCGCCCAACCCCTTGATCTCGCTCACGACCTCGTCGGCCGGGCCCGAGGAGCCGCCCGTCCCGTCGGCGCCGCCCCCGTAGTCGTTGACCACGACCTGGGCGCCGTGCCGCGCCATCAGCAGCGCGATCTCGCGGCCGATGCCGCGCGCGGCGCCGGTCACCGCCACCACCCTGTCCTGTAGCATCATGCCCGCCTCTCCTCTGCCGCCGGGATGCGCCGCCCGCGGGCGGCGGTCAGTCCGTCACCCTAGCACAGCCCGCCCCGCCCTGGCGACGGCCGGCGCCCCCCTTCCCTCACCGCGCGCGGCGCCAGCGCGCCTCGAGGGCGGCCGCGTACTCCGCGCCCAGGATGACCACGACGCCCGTGTAGTAGGCGAACATCGTGAGCGCCACGATGATGCCGAGCGGCCCGTACACCTGGTCGTACACGCCGAACGACAGGATGTACCAGCGGAAGAGCTGCTTGGCCGCCTCCCAGAGGAGGCTGGCGAGGAGGGCGCCCAGCAGCGCCGCGCCCCAGCGAACCCGCCGGTTCGGGAAGTACCGGAACACGATGAAGAACAGGGCGACGCTGAACGTGACGCCCAGGAGCGTGAACATCCAGCGGATCCACTCGCGCGGCACCTGCGCCTGCGTCAGCACGAACGTGCGCGCCCAGAAGAAGAGATCCGTCACGGCGATGCTGGCCAGGAACAGCACCCCCATCACGAGCACCATGACGAGATCCCACACCATGCCGCGCAGGAAGCCCCGGCCACGCCGGATGCCGAAGATGTCGTTCATGACGAGACGGAGGGCGGCGAAGAGCTGGGTCGAGAAGAGGATGAGGATCACCGTGCCGAGGACGCCGGAGAGTCGCCGCGTCTCGACGATGCGGCCCAGGAGGTCCCGCAGCTCGCGACGGTAGACGGGGATGATCTGCCCCAGCTGCCCCAGCACGGCCTGCGTCGCGGCCTCGCTGGTGAGCACGAAGCCCGCCAGGGCGATCACGAGGAACAGCATCGGGATGACGCAGATCAGGAGGTAGAACGAGAGCCCCGCGGCGAGGAAGAACCCCCGGTGGGCGCGGAAGCCCTGGAGCGCGTGCCACAGCGCCGGCACCATCGCGCCGCCTCGTCGCCTCCGCGCTCAGGCCCGCCGGGGCGGCGGGGCGCCCCCGGTCCCGCTCACACGTTGCTCTTGATGAGCCCGCCGTCCACCTGCACCGCGGTGCCCGTGACGTACGAGGCCCGCTCGGAGGCCAGGAAGACCACGACCGCGGCGAACTCCTCCGGCGTCCCGATGCGGCCGGCCGGGATGTCCGCGGCGCCGATCCGCATCTGCTCCTCGAGCGTCCGGCCCGCCGCCCGCGCCCGCGCCGTCTGGTGCTCGAGGAACCGGTCGGTCATGATGCGGCCCGGCAGCACGAGGTTGACCGTGATGCCCAGCGGGGCGAGGTCGGCGGCGAGCGTCTTGAAGAGCCCGGCGACCCCGGGACGGATGCCGTTGGACAGGACGAGCCCGTCCACCGGCTGCTTGACCGAGCTCGACTGGATCGTCAGGATGCGTCCCCACCGCCGCGCCCGCATGTGCGGCAGGACCCCGCGGATCAGGCGGACCGTCGACAGGTGGACCTGCTCGAACGCCTCGAGCCACTGCGCGTCGGTCACCTGGTCGAAGCCGCCGGGGGGCGGCCCTCCGACGTTCGCGACGAGGATGTCGATGCCCCCGAGCGCCCGGCCCGCCGCCTCGAGCGCCCGCGACACGTCCTCGGCGCGAGACAGGTCGGCGGGGACGGCCAGCGCCTCGCCGCCCGTGGCGCGCCGCACCTCGGCGACGGCCTCGCGGAGCCCGGCCTCGCCTCGCGCGCACATGGCCACCCGCGCGCCCTC
>DATLZI010000303.1:0-6146 GCA_035574075.1 bacterium
GCGCGGCGGGCGTCCTTCCCGGCGGAGGATGCCTTCGCGCACATCTTTGCCGGGGGTGAGCTGTGGCCGAGATGAGCTTCGTCGAGGCGCGGAATCGTGCCATCACCGAGGCGATGGAGCAGAGCGAACGGACGATCCTCATCGGTGGCTTCGGCGGTCCGGGCGCGCCGGAGGGCGGGTTCGGACGGGCGTTTGGGGAGCGGCGGGTGCGCGCCGTGCCGATCTCCGAGGAAGGCTTCGCCGGCGCCGCCGTCGGCGCTGCCCTGATGGGGCTCCGCCCGATCGTCGCGTTCGGGAACGCCAGCTTCATGTTCGACGCCTGGGAGCCGGTGCTGAACGAGGCCGCCCTCATCCGGTACATGTCCGGCGGGCAGTTCACCGTGCCGGTCGTCTTCCACCTGTCCGTCGGGCTGCGGGCCGGGTGGGCGGCGCAGCACTCCCAGACCTCCCAGGCCATGCTCTGCAACGCCCCGGGGCTGATCGTCGTCGCCCCGGGGACGCCGGCGGGCGCGTACGAGCTGATGCGGGCCGCGACCGCCAGCGATGACCCCGTGGCCTACGTGGACGCGCAGACCCTCCACCCAGAGCGCGGGGAGGTCCCGGTGGGCCAGGAGGTCCGGCCGGTGCGGGCGCGGGTCCTGCGCGCCGGCGCGGACGTGACGGTGGTGGCCGTCGCGGGCACGGTGCCGCGCGCGCTGCGGGTGGCGGAGCGGCTCGCCGGCGAGGGGATCTCGGTCGAGGTCGTCGACCCCCAGGTGCTCTCCCCGCTGGACCGCACGACGATCCTGGAGAGCGTGGCGCGCACCGGGCGGCTGGTGGCGGTGGATGAGGGCCAGCTCACCTGTGGGGTGGCGGGAGAGATCGTGTCCACCGTGGCGGAGCAGGGGTTCGATCTCCTGCGGGCGGCGCCTCGCCGCGTGGCCATCCCCGACGTGCCCATCCCGCCGGGGCCCACGCAGATCGAGCTCGTGACGCCGACCGAGCGTCGCATCGAGGCGGCAGTCCGCGCGGTGCTGGACTGAGCTCAGCCGTCCGCAGAGAGCCCGGTCCGGGTCTCTGGCGTCAGGTGGCGGCCTGGTTTATAACCGAGGCGCGGCCGACGCACAGTTCCCGGTGACGGAGTCCGTGGCCATTCACGGGCCCGTCCGCACTGATAGCATCCCAAGGATCGGAGAGCAGCGATGCATGACGGCCACGGTAGCTCGCACGGCGAGCATGGGAGCGTTGGCGTCCTCACACCGGAGGTCGCGGAGATCCTCGGCACGCCGGAGTACCGCATTGAGGGACCCCAGAAGGTCAGCGGCCGGGCCCGCTATACCGGTGACGTCCGCCTGCCCGGGATGCTCTGGGCCAAGTTTCTCCTGAGCCCCTATCCCCATGCGCGGATCCTCTCGATCGATACCTCCGCCGCCCGGAGCGTGCCCGGTGTCCACGCCGTGCTGACCGGGCAGGACATCGGGCTGCGCCTGATGGGGCGCTGGATCTACGACTGGCCGGTGCTCGCCTACGAAAAGGTGCGATACGTAGGGGAGCGGGTAGCCGCCGTCGCCGCCGAGACGCCCGAGGCAGCCCAGGAGGCCGTCAACCGGATCGTGGTGGAGTGGGAGGAGCTACCGGCGGTGTTCGACGCGGAGGAAGCGCTCCGCGACGACGCGCCCATCCTCCACGAGAACCCCGAGCAGTACTGGACCGCGGGACGGCGCGGTCCGCTCCCGCACAAGAACGTCCAGGGGTACGCGCGGGCGCAGAAGGGGGACCCCGATATCGACCGGATCTTCGCCGAGGCGTACCTGGTGGTCGAGGACGTCTACACCGGCGCCCGGCAGCACCAGGGGTACATCGAGCCGCGTGGCTGCGTGGTGTGGATCGACGAGAACGAGACGGTCCGCGTCTTCAGCACCTGCAAGGCGCCGTTCGGCCTGCGGGCCCAGATGGCACGCACCCTCGGCCTGCCAGCCGAGAAGATCGTGGTTGACAGCCACTTCATCGGCGGAGACTTCGGCGGCAAGGGCACGGCCATCGACGAGTTCGCCTGCTACTACCTGGCGAAGGCGACCGGCCGACCGATCCGTGCCGTCATGACCTATGCCGAGGAGCTGGCCGCGGGGGCGCCCCAGCACTACGCCACGTACTACCTGCGCACCGCCGTCGACCGCGAGGGCCGCATGATCGCCCACGAGTGTCGCGCGTATCTGAACAACGGCGCCTATGGTGGTGGGCGGCCGAGCGTGGACACCACCGCTGCGGGTGGGATGGAGTGCCTGGACGGCTATTACGTGCCGAATACCCGGTTGGAGTCCTACTGCGTCTACACCAACCTCACGCCCGGCGGGAACATGCGGGCCCCCGGCGCCACCCATCGCGGCCTGGCGGGGGAGGGGCACATCGACCATATCGCGCGCGAACTCGGGATGGACCCGCTGGAGTTCCGCCTCAAGAACGCGATCCGCCCCGGCCAGACCAACCTGACCGGCCACCTGATTCGGAACCCCCGCGCGGTGGAGGTCCTGGAACGGTTGCGGGAGGAGACCCGGTGGGGAGCCACGGAGCTGCCGCCGAACCGCGGGCGTGGGATCGCGATGCGGAACCGCCACGTCGGTCAGGGAAAGGCGGAGCTGCTCGTCCGCCTGCTGGACAACGCGCAGATCGAAGTGCTCTCGGGCGCGCCGGACCAGGGCGGTGGCGTGCTCACGGTGGCCAAGCGCGTCGCGGCCGCAACGCTCTCCGTGGCATTGGACCGGGTGACGGTCCGCTACGGCACGACGGAGGAGGCGCCGCTGGATGGCGGCGTCGGCGGGAGCCGCGCCACCCATGTGGTGGGCCAGGCCGCGCGGTACGGCTCGCTCGCCCTCAAGAAGCAGCTGGAGGACCTGGCGGCGGAAGTGATGGGCTGGCCCGCGGGCGAGGTGCGGCTGGAGCGCGATCGGTTCTACGCGGGGAGCGAGTCAGCGCCCTTCGAGGAGGTGGCGCGGCGCATCATCCAGGGCGGGCCGGTGGAGGCCGTGGGCGCGTATGACGCCGCCGAGCACCACCACGAGGACGGCCACGACTACAACTTCTACGCGTACATGATGGAAGTCGAGGTCGACCCGGACACCGGCCAGGTCCGCCCGACGGATGTGGTCGTGGTGGCCGATGTCGGGACAGTGATCAACCCGATCGCCCACCAGGGGCAGCTGGATGGCGGGTTCATCTATGGCCTGGGCATGGCGGCGATGGAGGAGCTGATCATCGAGGACGGGCGGGTCACCAACCTGAGTCTGGGGGAGTACAAGATCCCCACGCAGATGGACGCGCCCCCGCTCCGCACGGTGCTCCTGGAGCCGGCGGATGGCCCCGGGCCCTATGGCGCCAAGGCGGTGGGCGAACTGACCAATACCGCGGTGCCCGGCGCCCTCGCAAACGCCATCACCGATGCGGTTGGCGTGCGGATCACGACGATGCCGATCACCGCGGAGCGCGTCCACGCCGCGCTGCGCGAGCGGGCGGCGCGCGCCCAGTAGCCCGCCGGTCGGGAGGGCGACCGCCGGGAGCGGGGCGCCCCGGCCGCGGACCGAGGCCCCGGGTCTGAGCGGGTCTCCTGTCTCCGGCGCCCTGCTACTCGGGCGCGGCCCAGAGGACGCGGTCCGCGGGGATCTCGATGCCGAGGTCCACCCAATGGTCGCCGCGATCGCGCGTCATCATGATCGTCCCCGGCCCGGCCTCCCCGTGGGCGTGCCCACGGGAGACCTCGCCCAGGCCCATCAGGGCGGCGTTGGGGTCCAGCGGATGCGGGATGATGGTCGAGATCATCGAGGTGATGATCTCCGGCAGCCCTCCGGTCACCCGCCGCCAGGTCTGGGCGCAGTCATCGCTGCGAAACACCGCCGCCTTGGCGCGCTCCGGGCGCCCCCAGGAGCCGGGGGAGCGGTCGGCGCAGCCGATCAGCATCGTCGGGTTGCCGCCCTCGCGCGCCGGCGGCAGGAACGCGAAGTCGTGGAAGTAGTCGCGGGTGAAGCCCTTCTCCGCTCGGACCCAGCCATCGGCCGGGTCCTCGCTGGTGAAGAAGCCGCGCGCCGAGGAGCAGTAGTAGCGGCTCGTGCTGTGCGGGAGCGCCGCGACCATATGCATATCGATGTAGTCGATCCCCTCGGAGACGTCCTCCCAGGTCTCGCACCGGTCGAGGCTGCGGACGATGCCCCCGTGCTCCAGCGCCAGGTACACGATCCGAGGGTCATCTTCATGGATGAAGATCTGCCGCACATGGCCGGCCCCCGACACCGGTGACCACCACTTGACCTGGACCTCCCGGGGCATCTGGAGCAGAGTGCTCACTTCCTCCCAGTGCTGGCCGCTGTCCTCGCTCCGGAAGAGCCGGACCGGCTCCATACCCGCGTAGACGACCTCGTCATTCGTCGGGTCGACTGCCAGGGCGCGGACGTCCCCGGCGAGCACCCGCTCCCAGTGCAGGCCGCCATCGCGCGTGCGGTACACGCCGTCGTGGGCGACGCCCGCAAAGACCTGCTCCGGCTTACCCGTGCAGCCGGAGACCGTGTCGATGATGCCGCTGATCAAGGCCTGGCTGACCGGTGTCCAGCCGCTCCTGCCCGAGCGGAAGACGAACATCCCCTCGTGGGTCCCTGCGTACAGGCGGACTCCCTCGCCCACGGTGATCCTCCCTCCTGGTGCCTGGCGGCGTCCCGACGCGCCGCAACCCCCGGCCGTGCGCATCGCGCCGTGAGCCGGACGGGCGCGCGATCCGATGGGGCCATTCTAATCCCCGCGCCGACAGAACGCACGAAGCGCGCGCCCCGGTTCCGGTCCACGGCCTGGTGGGCGCGCCCACAGCGGGGCTACACTCGACCGATCGGTGATGGGGCGGTCGGCGGTCATGCGCGTGGCCGACCGGGGAACTGGCGAGGGAGGGGGCGTGCGATGAAGATCGAGAGCCTGCGCGTGGTCCGCGCGAGCATGCCGCGGATCGACCCGGAGTGGCGCACGGCGTCGTACGCGGCAAGCGAGGTCCAGGCAGCGCTCGTCGAGGTCTCCGCGGGCGGTGCTGTCGGGGTCGGCGCGCTCGCGGCCCGGCCGCCCGGTAAGGGCACCCCCATCGAAGAGCTGGAGCAGCAGCTCAGCGGCCCGGTCCGCGAGCTGGTGGTGGGCCAGGACGCGCTCGCGCGCACGGCGCTGCTGGAGAGGCTGCACGCGGCCGGGCTCCACCGCTCGACGGTCTCGGCCGTGGACATCGCGCTGCACGACCTCCTCGGCCAGGTGACAGAGCTCCCATGCTACGCGCTCTGGGGTGGCGCCGCGCTCCCCGAGGTGCACGTCGTGCGCATGGTGGGCATCAAGCCGCCGGACCGACTCGTGGCAGCGGTCGGTGACCTCGTGGAGCAGGGCTACACCCACGTCAAGGTCAAGCTGGGGACCGGCATCGCTGAGGACGTGGAGCGCATCCGGGCCCTGCGCCAGGCGTATGGCGACCGGATCTGGATCGGCATCGACGGGAACGGCGCGTACTCCGTGGAGGACGCCATCGCCCTGAGCCGGGCGCTCGAGCCCTTGGATGTGCGCCTGATCGAGCAGCCGATCGAGTACGCGGATCTCGACGGGCTCGCGCGCCTCACGGCCGCGAGCCCGGTGCCCATCATGGCAGATCAGGTCGTCAACAGCGTCGCGGCTGCGCTGGAGGTGTGCCGCCTCCGTGCGGCCCACGTGGTGGCGATCAAGATCGGCCAGACCGGCTCGATCGATGAATGTCGCCAGGTAGCGCGGATGTGCCTCGCCTTCGGGCTGCGGGTCCACGTGGGGGGCGGCGCGCACCCGGCGGTAATCGACGCCGCCGCGGCGCACGTCGCCGTGTCCGTCCCGGGCATCGATCCCGAGGCGGAGATCGGCGAGTGCTTCGCCCTGGCGGGGGACCCCACGAGCGGCTATACCATCGAGGGCGGGCGGTGGCGCCCCGGCGCCGCCCCCGGGTTCGGCGTGGCCATCGGCCGTTCCACCGACCCGGCTGCCGCGGCTCCGGCCTGATGACCCGGCGCCTGCCGCCGGGTCAGCGCTCGGTGGCCGGTCGCGGCCGCCGCCGGGCGGCGATGGCGCTCGCAGCGATGAGCAGGACCGCAAGCGCGCCGAAGCCGGCTCCCAGGTGTGCGGCTCGCGGCACG
>DATLZI010000304.1:0-3745 GCA_035574075.1 bacterium
GGGCTGCCCCGCCGCGGGGAGCCCGAGCACCACGACGGCGGCCAGCGCGGCGGCCAGCGCGAGATGCTTCATCGCTACCCTCCTACCCTGATGGTGGATGCCCCATCGCCGACGGGCCGGGGGCGGGGCGGCCGCCCGACCTGAGCCCGCATCCCCGGGAAGGATGCGCGTCGCCTCTCTGTATTATAGCGGCGCGTCTTATAGCGGCGAAGTGTGACAGCGGCGCAGCGCGCCGCCGGGCGTCGCCGGCGCGCGCGAGGGGCCTGTTCCAGGGGCCCTATTCATAGAGGAAGTACGGCCGGCGCAGCTCCTTGAAGCGCTCCAGCTCCGGCGCCCAGGCGGCGATGATCTGCGCCGCGCTCGCCCCGCGCTGCAGCGCCAGCCGCACCTGCCTCGTGCCCCAGACCAGGTCGAAGAGGTACGGGCCGCGGCGCGGCCGTTTGAAGGTCAGCTTGCTCCCGTGCATCCGGCGGATCTCGGCCAGGACGTGCACGATGGTGGTCGTCGGCCTGAACGCCCGCGGGTCGGTGATCGTCAGCCGCACCCCCTGCCAGATCTCCCCGCTGTGCGGATGCGGCAGGGCCGAGGGTGTGAAACGCACGCCCGGCAGGCCGTAGCGGTTGAGGCGGTCCGCCAGGCGCGGCGCGTCGATCCATGGCGCCAGCACGACACGGAAGCGCGACTCGGTGGCCACCCCGTTCCAGAGGTTCGTCCCGTCGAGAGGGCCCGTGGCGGCGTAGTACGGCGCGATGTCCGGGTCGATCAGCCCCGGCGAAGGGACCGTCCAGGGCAGGCCCGTGTCGGCCCAGATCATGCTGCGCCGCCAGCCGACCATCGGCACGACGGTCAGCCGGGCGTTGATGCCAAACGCCCGGTTGTAGAGCGTGGCCAGCTCGCCCAGCGTCATCCCGTGGACGTAAGGAATGGGATACATGCCGATGAAGGAGCTCAGCGGCGGCTCGAGGACGGGACCGTCCACGATCGTCCCGCCGAGCGGATTCGGCCGGTCGAGGATGACCACCGGCTTGCCGGAGGCGGCGGCGGCACGCATCACCAGCACCATCGTCGAGGCGTAGGTGAAGGGACGCACGCCGACGTCCTGCAGGTCGACGACCAGGACGTCCACGCGGGCCAGCATCTGGCGCGTGGGGCTGAAGCTCCCGCCGTGCAGGCTGTAGACGGGAGTCCCGCGGCTTATGGCGTGCGGCACGCGGCGCCCGGCGTCGTAGGAGCCGTCCAGGCCGTGCTCGGGAGCGAACAGCGCGGTGATCCGCAGGTCGCCGGCGCGGGAGAGGACCTGCATCGTCGGCTCGCCGCCAGCCGTCGTCGCGGCCCGATGCGTGACCAGCCCGAGGCGGCGCCCGGCCAGGGGCCCGACATCGGCGAGGATCACATCCGCGCCGAGCTTGATCGCCGGTTCCGACGGGAGCGCGGTCTGGGCCAGACCGGACCCTGCGGGGAACACGGCCAGCAGCACCAGCACGATCCACGCGCCGACCCCTGCGCGCACCGCATGTCCCTCGCCATGGTGGAGTGTATCGCCCATCGCTCCTCGGTCCCCGTCCCCGGGGAGTTCCGGCGTCGTGGTCATGCCCTGCTTCGCCGGGCCCTAGGCCCGCTCCTCGACGGGCCGCCGGCGGGAGGGAGACCAGCGAGCCCGTGGAATCCCGCCGGGCGGAGGCGATGCGCGTGCGCGTCTACATCTCCGTGGACATGGAAGGCATCACGGGCGTGGCCGTGGGCAAGCATGTCCAGGCCGGCGAGAAGGAGTACGATCGGTTCCGACGGCTGATGACGCAGGAGGCGAACGCGGCGATCGAGGGCGCCCTCGCCGCGGGCGCGAGCGCGCTGGTGGTCAGCGACGGCCACGGGCCGATGACGAACCTCCTCGTCGAGGAGCTCCACCCGGCGGCCCGCCTGCTCAGCGGCAGCAACAAGCTCCTCGGCCAGCTGGAAGGAATCGATCGCGGCTTCGACGCCGCCTTCTTCGTCGGCTACCACCAGCGCGAAGGCGGCGGCGACGGCCTGCTGAACCACACCTACCTCGGCCGCTTCGTCTACGAGATCCGGATGAACGGCGAGCCGGTGGACGAGGCGGCCGTGAACGCGGCGCTGGCGGGCGCGTTCGGCGTGCCGGTCGCCCTCATCACCGGCGATGACCAGGTCTGCGCCGACGCCGCGCGCCGGCTGCCCGGGGTGGTCACCGCCCCGGTGAAGGAGGCCTTCGATCGCTTCGTCGGGCTCAGCCTCACGCCGCGCAAGGCGCAGGAGTTGATCCGGGATCGCGCCCGCCAGGCCCTCGAGGCGGTGCGCGCGGGAGCGATCGCCCCCTACCGGGTGCCGACGCCGGTGACGTTCGAGGTGGACTTCAAGCGCACTTCGCCCGCCCGCATGGCCACGCTCTTCCCCGGCGTGGAACGCCGCGGCCCCCGCACGATCGCGGTCACGCAGGCCGACTTCGTCGCCGGCTTCAAACTGCTGTGGGGCACGCTGATCGTCGGCATGGCCACCGCGGAAGGGCTGCTCTAACCTCAGTACCGCCCGCGGAACGCGCGCACCGGATACTTGCGCCGGTTCTTGGCCAGCTTGGACCGGATCGCGGTCGCGATGTCGATGCCGGCGCGGTTGGCGAACGCCAGACCGTAGATCATGACGTCGGCCAGCTCCTCCGCCGCGGCCCGCCGCGCCCGGCCCCGCGTCATCAGGGCCGCACCGCCCGCGGCGTCGGACCACTGGAACAGCTCCATCAGTTCCGCCGCCTCCACCGCGATCCCCATCGCCAGGTTCTTGGGGGTGTGGAACTGCTCCCACTCCCGCTGGCGGACGAATCGGGCCACCAGATCCTTGAGGTCGCGCACCGTCGCGCGGTCGTCGCTCGTCGAGGCCATCATCGGCTCCTGGCGGCAGGAAGATCCGTCAGCGGTCGCCGCGCGCCGCCTCGCGCCGCGACGGAGATCAGACCCCAGGGGTTCAGCCTTTCGCCAGGCCGGCCAGCAGCGGCATGATCTCCACCCCGCGCAGCAGGCCGAGATCGCCGCGCGAGGCCTCGCGCTCGCCGAAGGCGCGCGTGGCGTCCGGCCGGATCCCGGGGCCGTGGATCAGCAGCGGGACGGGGTCGGCCGCGTGGCCGCGCAGACCGCAGGGGGTGGCGTGGTCGGCCGTCACGGCGATGAGCACCTCGTCGCGGTCCAGCTGCGGCAGCAGCTCGCCGAAGAAGGCGCGGTCGATCAGGGCGATGCTGTCGCGCTTCGCGGCGCAATCGCCGTCGTGGCCGGGCTCGTCGGGCCCCTTGAGGTGGAGGTACAGTCCCCCGTGGCGACGGATCTCCTCCGCGGCGCGGGCGGCCCAAAGGCGGTAGCCCCGCTCGCGATCGGGGGCGCTTGGCGGGACCTCGATCACCCGCATCCCCAGCAGGCGCGCGATGCCCCGCTCCACCGGCATCTCGACGAAGCAGCCGAACTCGATGCCGAAGCGCTCGACGATCGAGGGGACCGCCGGCAGGTGATCCCCGGCGTCGCGGACCAGGATCGCGTTCCCCGGCGGCTTGCCCTCGGCCCGCCGGCGCTCGTTCACAGGATGGCGGTCCATGATCTCGCGGCTGCGGCGCGTGAAGGCGTTGACCAGCGCCGCCGCGCGCGCCGCCTCGGGGGAGGCGTCCAGCGGCGTGCAGGGCAGCACCTCGCTCCCCGGGTTGGCCACGGCCACTCCCAGGCCGCCGAGGCGGGCGTAGGCGGGATCGGTGTTC
>DATLZI010000305.1:0-4700 GCA_035574075.1 bacterium
CCGCCTCGGCCGGCTCGTCGGGGAGCCGGCCGCGCAGCTCACCGTAGATCCAGAGGCGCCGGCCGTCGGCGTGGCGCAGCTCGTGACGGGAGAGGGTCGCCGGCGCCGGGGCCCGCGCCGACGTGACCGGCCCGGGCGCGACCGCCGCGGACCGACTCCTCCGCCCGGTCGCGTTCCGTCGAATCGGCTCGGCCATCGCACGCCTCCTCAGGCCTCGACGGGCCCGGCTCCACCGACCGGCTCGACCTCCCAGATCCGGGGGGTTCGGCCGATCCGGCGCGGATAGTCCTGGGCGACGATCGCGCGGAGCCGGCCGACGGCGTCGCGCCGGACGAGGTTGACGGTGCACCCGCCGAAGCCGGCTCCGGTCAGCCGGGCGGCGACGACACCGGGTGTCGCGGCCGCGATCTCGACGAGGGCGTCGAGCTCCGGCGAGCTGACCTCGTAGCGGTCCCGGAGCGAGGCGTGGCTCTCGGCCCACAGGCGGCCGACCGCGGCGAGGTCGCCCCCGCGGAGGGCCGCCTCGGTCGCGAGGACCCGCTCGTTCTCGGTCACGACGTGCTCCGCCCGCCGGTACGCGACCGGGTCGAGGTCGTCGCGGACCGACTCCAGGAGCTCCCGGTCGACGTCGCGGAGCGAGCGCACCCACGGATGGCGCCGGGCGATCGTCGCGACCGCCCGCTCGCACTCGGCGCGGCGCCGGTTGTATGCCGAGGCCTCCAGCCGCCGTTCCGAGCCTGTGTGGCAGACGACGAGGATGCACTCCGCCGGCAGCGGCACGGCGCGATGCTCGAGCGAGCGGCAGTCGAGCAGGATCGCCGCCCCGGCACCGCCGACCGACGAGGCGAACTGGTCCATCAGCCCCGAGGCGACCCCGACGTACTCGTTCTCGGCCCGCTGACAGATCCGGGCGAGCGTCACCCGGTCGACCGGCGGCGGTCCGTCGCCCGTGAGCGCCCAGGCGGACGCGAGCTCGAGGGCCGCCGAGGAGGAGAGCCCCGCGTTCATCGGGAGCGTGCTCGCGACGATCCCGCGGAGCCCGTGCGTCGGGACGCCCGCCTCGCCGAGCGCCCAGGCGACGCCCGCCACGTAGTCGATCCACGCTCGGCGCCGGGGCCCGATCCGGTCGAGCTCGAAGGCCGCCCGCTCGCCGGTCGCGGCGAGCATCAGCTCGACCCGCCGGTCGTCGACCGGCACGTAGGCAATCCGCGTCTCGAGCCCGATCGCCGCGGGCATGACGAAGCCCTCGTTGTAGTCGGTGTGCTCGCCGATCAGGTTGACCCGCCCGGGGGCCACGGCCCGGACCTCCGGCGGTCGATCGAAGCGGTCCCGGAAGCGGTCGGCGACGCTGCGCACTGGTGTGCACAGTTCGGCCACGGTGCAGAGGAGGCCTCCCGTCCCCCGCAGAAGGGTGGCGGTGCCAACTCCCGCAGGCTTCTGAAGGAGGTGGGACCGTCCGGGCGTGATGTGGGACATCCCCTGAGTCTCCATATCCGGAGGGAGGCACGAGACGATGGCGGATCGGGTGCGGTGGACGACCACCGTGGCGGCCGCGCTGACGGTGGCCGCGGTGCTCACGCTCTCCGCGGGCGGGAGCCTGCAGGCCGGCGCGGCCCGCAAGCTCGAGATCTTCAGCTGGTGGACCGCCGGCGGTGAGGCCGACGGCCTGAACGCGATGTTCGAGATCTACAAGAAGCGCTACCCCGGGGTGGAGATCATCAACGCCACCGTCGCCGGGGGCGCCGGCACGAACGCCAAGGCCGTCCTGAAGACGCGCATGCAGGGCGGCGACCCTCCAGACAGCTTCCAGGTGCACGGCGGCCAGGAGCTCACCGCCACCTGGGTGGTCACGGGGTACATGGAGCCCCTCACCGACCTCTACCGCAGCGAAGGGTGGATGACGGTCTTTCCCAAGGATCTCGTGGACATCGTCAGCTACCAGGGCGCGCCGTACTCCGTGCCCGTGAACGTGCACCGCGGCAACGTCCTCTGGTTCAACAAGAAGATCTTCGACGAGCAGGGCCTCAAGGCGCCCACGACCTGGGCAGAGTTCTTCCGCGTGGCCGACGCGCTCAAGGCCAAGGGCATCACCCCGCTGGCCCTCGGGGACAAGAACAAGTGGGAGGCCGCGCACCTCTTCGAGGACATCCTCGTCGCCACCCTCGGCGCGAACGGCTACCGCGGGCTGTGGACCGGCCAGACGTCCTGGACCGGGAGCGGCGTGAAGCAGGCCTTCGACACCTTCGCCCGGATCCTGGGCTACGTGAACAGCGATCACGCCGCGGGCACCTGGGATTCCGCGACCCAGATGCTGATCGACCGCAAGGCGGCGATGACGATCATGGGCGACTGGGCGGCCGGCTACTTCACGAGCAAGGGCTGGAAGCCCAACGCGGACTACGGCTTCGCTCCCGCCCCGGGCACGAGCGGCACGTTCGTCGTCGTCACCGACACCTTCGGCCTGCCGAAGAAGGCGCCGCACCGCGCGGAGGCGATCAACTGGCTGCGCGTCGCCGGGAGCAAGGAGGGCCAGGAGGCGTTCAACCCGCTGAAGGGCTCGATCTGCGCCCGCACGGACTGCGACCTGAACAAGTTCGACGCCTACCTGAAGTCGTCGGCGGCGGACTTCAAGCGCAACGCCCTGGTGCCCAGCGAGGTGCACGGCTCGGCGGCGCCGGAGGGCTTCGCCACCGTCTTCAACGACATCCTCAACCTGTTCGTGACGAACAAGAACGCCTCGGCGGCGCAGACCGCGCTGGCCAAGGCCTGCCGCGACAACAAGATGTGCAAGTAGGTCCGCGCCTCGCCCACGATCGGGGGGCCGCCGCGGTCGCGGCGGCCCCCGGCGTTGGGCGGCGGCGGAGCGCCGCGCCGATCCCGGTCTCCCGCCGCGGGCAGGAGTTGCGCGGACGGGGTCGCAATTCCGCCTACGATGGCGACCGTCATTTCCGCGCCGCGCCGGCCGGTTCGCCTCCCGCGCCTCCGGCTGCGCCGTGATTACGCGCTCTCCGCGCTGCTCGTCGCTCCCTCCGTGCTGGCCGTAGGGGTCTTCGTCTACGGCTTCATCGGCTGGACGCTGTACGTGGCGATGAGCAACTGGAACTCCTTCGTGCCGGACCTCTCCTTCGTCGGATTGCGCAACTTCATCGAGCTCTTCCAGCATCCCCGCTTCCAGATCGACCTCCGCAACACGCTGGTCTTCACCGCCGCGTTCCTGGCCGGCTGCCTGGCGCTGGGGCTGCTCCTGGCCGTGCTGCTGGACCAGCGGATCTGGGGCGAGGGCTTCTTCCGCAACGTCTACCTCTTCCCGATGTCCATCTCGTTCATCGTCAGCGGCACGGCCTGGTCCTGGCTGCTCAACCCGTCCACCGGCGTGAACCTGCTCTTCGAGGCGGTGGGGCTGGATCGCCTGAAGTCGCCCTGGTTCACCGAGCCGCGCATCGCCATCTACTCCGTCGTCCTGGCCGCGGTCTGGCAGCTCTCGGGATTCACGATGGCGATGTACCTCGCCGGGCTGCGCGGCATCCCCGAGGAGCTGCGCGAGGCGGCTCGCGCGGACGGCGCGTCGGAGTGGCAGCTCTACCGCCACGTCATCCTGCCGCTGCTGCACCCGATCACGCTCAGCGCGGTGATCGTCCTCGGCCACATCTCGTTGAAGATCTTCGACCTCGTCTTCGCCATGACGGGCAGCGGGCCGGCCTTCTCCACGGACGTGCCGGGGATCTTCATGTTCGAGACGACCTTCCGCGGCAACCGCTTCGCCGAGGGCGCGGCGATCGCCATCGTCATGCTGCTCATGGTTGCCGTGGTCGTCGTCCCGTACCTGATCTGGACCGGCCGGGCGGAGCGCGAGGCGTGAGCGGTCTGCGGCTGCGGCCCGGCCGGCTGGTGATGTACGCGCTGCTCATCGCGCTGGCCGCCTTCTACCTGATGCCGGTGTACGTGCTGGTGAACAACGGGTTGAAGTCCTTCCAGGAGGTCAGCCTGAGCCGGATGTGGGAGCCGCCCTCCGCGCTGCGGCTGGACAGCTTCGCCAAGGCCTACGCCCGGCTGGCGCCGAACCTGCGCAACAGCGTGCTCCTCGTCGTGCCGGCGACGATCGGCGCCGCGGTGCTCGGTTCGGTGAACGGCTACCTGCTGGCGAAGTGGAAGTTCCGCGCGGCGGATGCGGTCTTCGCCCTGCTGCTGTTCGGGATGTTCATCCCCTACCAGAGCATCCTCATCCCGCTCGTGCAGTTCCTGCAGTGGCTCGGCCGGGCCCTCGACGTGCGCCTCTACGGCACGATCGCCGGTCTGGCCCTGGTGCACATCGTCTACGGCATCCCGATCACGACGCTGATCTTCCGCAACTACTACGCCACGGTGCCCACCGAGGTGGTCGAGGCGGCGCGGATCGATGGGGCGGGGCTGGCCGGCATCTACCGGCACGTCATCCTGCCGCTCTCGATGCCCGGCTTCGTCGTCGTGGTGATCTGGGAGGTCACGCAGGTCTGGAACGAGTTCCTGTTCGCGGTGACGATCACCGGCAACCCGGCGCGCCAGCCCGTGCAGGTGGCGCTGCGGAACCTGGCCGGCAGCCAGATCGTGGAGTGGAACGTGCAGATGGCGGGGGCGCTGCTCGCCGCGCTGCCGACGCTGCTCGTCTACATCTTCCTGGGCCGCTACTTCCTGCGCGGGCTGCTGGCGGGAGCGCTGAAGGG
>DATLZI010000306.1:0-3706 GCA_035574075.1 bacterium
CGCCGTGGCAGCGGGCTCCTCCAGCAGCCCGAGCTGCTCCGCGAGGGCGCCCGCCTCCATCACCTCGCCGCCCGCCTCGAAGTAGGCCTGGCGTGGCCTTTGGGGCAGCGGGGTTGCCGTCGCATCGGGCGGCTGCGCGCGGGCTGACGCGCGGTCGCCTCCTCCCTCCTCGGCGCTGTCCTGCTGGGCCTGCACCCCCGCAACGGTGAGCGCCAGAGCGATCACGGCGACGAGAACGATTCGGGACGCCATGGGAGCCTCCAGATGGTCTGGGTCTCGCCAGCCCTCCACGTTGGTGCGCTCCCGCCCGGACTGGCGTCGGTCGGGGACCGCGTGGAGGGTAGCTCATGGTACCGCATCGGGCCCAAACCGGAAACGCGCCCGCGCGCCCACGGTTACACCCGGTGCAAGAAAACGCGCACAATGGCGGACATGGGAAGTGCGGATTCGGCCGACCGCACCAGCACCCCGGTCCCACGCTCTGGTTACGGACCGTATAATTGCCGCCAGCCGGGAACAGCGGCTGCCGCCCGGCGGGGCGGACCCCGAGGTCAGATGAGCCCGCTCTCCCCTGCGCGGGAAAGGGCGCGGGTGAGGGGGGGCTGGCGGGCACCCACGAGCCCGGCCTCCATCCGCGCCGGGCCCGCCGTTTCCTGCGACGGCCCTATACCCGCCGCCCAGAAGGGCGGACCCGAGAGGAGTGACAGTGAGCGAGACCACCGCCCCGCCGGGGGCCCAGCCGGCCGCGGCCAGGCACGTCGCCTCCCGCTTCGCGGCCCAGACGCTCGCCTCGGCGCGCGCTCTGCGGGAGAGCGACAACGGCCACACCGTCGCCATCCTGCCGGACGCCAATGTGGTCAAGATCGGCGCCCAGAGCCTGATCGACCGGGGTCGGGCCGCCGTGTACCCCGTCGTGGAGGAGCTAGGCGAGAACGCGGCCCGGCACAAGCTGATCATCGGCGTCGGCGCGGGCACCCGCGCCCGCCACGTCTACGACCTCGGGGCCGACCTCGGGCTGCCCACCGGCCTCCTGGCCATCCTCGGCGCGGGGATCTCCGAGCAAAATGCCCTCATGATCTCCACCCTAATGGGCCGATACAACGCCATTCGGATCCCCAAGGAGCAGTTCGACGAGCTGCCGATGTACCTGGCTGCCGGCTCCCCCGTCGTGGTCACGGGGATGCCCTCCTACCACTGGTGGGAGCCGCCGCCCCGCGTCGGGCGTGTACCAGAGCACCGCACGGACTGCGGCATGTATCTGATCGCGGAGGTGTTCGGCTGCCGCAGCATGATCTTTATCAAAGATGAGGACGGCCTCTACACGGATGACCCCAAGAAGAACCCGAGGGCGGAGTTCATCCCGCGGATCAGCGCGCAGGAGCTGATCCGCCGCGATCTCAACGACCTCGTCGTCGAGCGACGGGTCGTCGAGATGATGCTGAGCGCACGCTTCGCCCGCCAGATCCAGGTGATCAACGGCCTCAAACCCGGCAACATCACGCGGGCGCTCGCGGGGGAGCATGTGGGGACGATCATCTACGTTGAGGACGAGCCGGCGGCACCGCCGACCGGCGGGCAGTAAGGCCCCAGGTACCCCCGTGGCGGCCGCCGCGGCCCCCCACCACCCGGGCCAGCGCGCGGCCCCGCCGATGGAGTGATCCGGCCATGATGGCCGCGGGCCAGCACGGCATCGGCCGCATCGATTACGAGGGGCGGGACGCCCGAGCCCCGCGCCTGCAGCACGCCAGCGTCCGCCGCGTCGCGGCCTGTTTTCTCCCCTACTGGCGGCTGATCCTCGCCATCATGGGCGTCGTGATCGCCTCGGCGGCCCTGGGCGTCCTCCCGCCGCTGATCATGAAGGCGATCATCGACGATGCCATCCCCGCCGGCGACCTCGGTCGCCTCACCGCGCTCGTCGGCGCGATGGTGGGCGCCGCGGTGCTCGCCGGCCTGGCCCAGGTGCTGGAGAACTGGCTCAACCTACGGATCGGCCAGCGCGTCATGTATGACCTGCGAAACGCCCTCTACGCGCGGGTCCAGGCGATGTCCCTCCGCTTCTTCACCGCCACCCGCACCGGCGAGATCATGTCCCGCCTGCTCAATGACGTGAACGGCGTGCAGGAGGTCGTGACCCGCTCCCTCGTGAACGTTGCGAACAACGTTGTCATCGTCCTGGCCGTCAGCGCGGTGATGCTGTCCATCAACTGGAAGCTGGCGATCGTCTCCCTCGCCGTCCTGCCCCTCTTCATCCTGCCCGTCCGCACCGCGGGCCGCATCCGGAGCCAGATCGCCCGCGAGACGCAGGGCCGGATGGCGGAGGTGAGCGCCCGCATGCAGGAGTCCCTGGGGATCAACGGCATCCTTTTGATGAAGGTATTTGGCCGCCAGCAGCTCGAGCTGGAGCGCTTTCGCGAGGCGAACCGCGCCCTCATGGAGCTCCAGATCCGCCAGGGGCTCGTGGGACGCTGGTTCCAGATGTTCGTCGGGCTGTTCGGGACGGTCAGCCCGGCGCTCATCTTCTGGTACGGCGGTTGGGAGGTGGTCAACGGCAGCCTCACCGTCGGCGGCGTTGTCGCCTTCACGGCGTACATCGCGCGCATCTACACGCCGATCTCCCAGCTGGTCAACGTCCAGATCGATCTCCTCGCGTCCCTTGGCCTGTTCGAGCGGATCTTCGAGTACATCGACCTGGAGCCGGACGTGGTCGAGCGGCCGGGGGCGCTCCGGCCGCCGCCCGCCCGGGGTCAGGTCCGGTTCGACGGGGTGTGGTTCGCCTACGACGGCGCGGCCCCGGTCCAGGCGGGGCCGAGCACCACCCCGGCGGGGCCGGCGGCCAAGCGGGAACCGGCCTCCGGGCCGACGGATCCCGGATGGTCCAGCGGCGACGGTGCCAGCGCCTCGGCGCCAGCTGTGGAGCGGGCCGCCGAGCCCGGCCGCAGCGGGGCGGCAGACGGGTTCGCCCTCGCGGACGTCTCTTTCGCCGTCGAGCCCGGGCAGCTCGTCGCCCTCGTCGGGCCGAGCGGCGCCGGCAAGACGACGATCACCTACCTGATCCCACGCCTGTACGACCCGACCCGCGGCACGGTATCCATCGACGGCCACGACCTGCGCGAGGTCTCGCTCGCGTGGATCGCGGAGCAGATCGCCGTCGTCCCCCAGGAGACGTTCCTGTTCCACACCACCGTTCGGGAGAACTTGCGCTTCGGGAACCCGACCGCGACCGAGGAGCAGATCGTCGCGGCCGCGCGCGCCGCGAACATCCACGACGTGATCGCGAGCCTGCCAGCGGGGTACGACACGGTCGTCGGGGAGCGTGGCTTCCGTCTCTCCGGCGGCGAGCGCCAGCGGATCGCCATCGCCCGCGCTATCCTGAAGGACCCGCGCATCATCATCCTGGACGAGGCCACCGCCTCATTGGACTCCCGGTCCGAGCGGCTGGTCCAGGAGGCGCTGGAGCGGCTCATGGCGGGCCGCACGAGCATCGTCATCGCCCACCGGCTCTCGACGGTCCTCTCGGCGGACCGCATTCTGGTCCTGGACCGCGGACGCATCGTCCAGAGCGGGACCCATGCGCAGCTGCTGGCGGAAGGCGGGCTGTACGCCCAGCTCTACCGGGAGCAGTTCGAGCGGGGAGCGGCCGCCCCACCCCCCGAGGCGTCCGTCGGTGAGCAGGCCCTCGCTCCCGCCAGCGGTCAGTTGCCGGCCG
>DATLZI010000307.1:0-7605 GCA_035574075.1 bacterium
ATCAGGCCCAGGGCGTCCACCATCCGATCCGAGACGGCGTCCCGCAGGGCCGCGGCCCCCGCCGGCGCCGCCGCCTCCGCCTCGGCCATCTCCGCCGCAAACCCGGCTTCCGCCCACATCGCGCGGTATGCCGGCAGGCCGGCGTACGAAGCGATGATCCGCCGCAGCGCCTCGCGGGCGGGCTCGGGGCGGGCAGTGACGCAGACCCGGATGAAGCAGGCCACGGTGACCTCCTCCGGCCGCCGCCCCGCCGCCTGGGCGGCGGCGCGCACCACCTCGGATGCGGCGCGGGCGCGCTCCGGCGTCGACCAGTTGAGCAGCACGCCGTCCCCGATCTCGCCGGCCAGGGCGAGCATCCGGCGGCGCAGGGCGGCGATGAACACCGGCACCGGGCGCGCGGGGAGCGACTCCAGGGCGAACGACTCGACGCGGAAGACGCGGCCCTCGTACCGCACCGTCTCGCCGCGCATCGCCCGCCGCACGATCTCGACGAACTCGCGCACCGCGGTGACCGGATGGCGAAAGGGCAGGCCGTAGCCGCGTTCCGAGATCGCCGGATGGCCCGCGCCGAGCCCGAAGATCAGCCGTCCGCCGGAGAGATCGTCCAGCGTGGCCAGCCCCATCGCCGCCAGCGCCGGCGGCCGGGAGAAGACCGGCATGATCCCCGTGGCGAGCCGCGCCTGCCTGGTCATGGTGGCCATCGCGCCCAGCTGGGCGAAGGCCTCCCGGCCGCGGCCCTCGGGCAGCCAGAGGCTGTCGTAGCCCAGGCGGTCGGCCAGCGCGGCGAGGGCCACCATCGCCCGGACGGGCAGGGCGGCGCGCGTCCTATCTGGCGGCAGCAGGTCGCGCAGCGCGACGCCAAGCCGCACGACCGCGCTCAGAGCAGCTCGGCCGCGGCGCGGGCGAGCACGGTGCGGGGCAGCAAGACCGGCCGGGCGGCCGCCCGCCGCACCGCCTGCTTCATCGCCAGGCTGTAGCCGAGCGAATCCAGGACGAGGAGTTGCGCCCCCGCATCCGCCAGCTCCCGGCCGAGCGAAGGCAGGCGCGCAGCGTCGGTGTAGGGCGAGGCGGTGCGGATCGAGACGGTGCGGGCGATCGCGCCCCACCGCGTCCGCTGCTCCTCCACCTGCATGTCGTCGGGGGTGATCACGCCGATGTGCCCGCCGGCGGCCACGGCGCGGGCCAGGCCGAAGAGCAGCCGCTCCGGGTAGAGGATCGGGCGCATGGCGCGGAAGGGCTCGAAGGAGCCGGTGCAGAGCAGAAGCACGGCGTCGGCCGCCTCCGCGATGCGCTCCACCTGCCGGATCAGGCGCGGCACGACGAGCCGGTGGGCCAGGCGCACGCCCCGCCCGTCGCGCAACCGCGTGACGAGCACCGCGTCGCCGTCGCGCGGCGCGAGCGCGGCGATCTCCTCCGCGCTGAGGCCGTCGAGGGCGCCGGCCTCGAGGATCTCGACGTCCGGCGGGAGGACGGTGCGAAGTTCAGGGATGATGTCGCTGCGCGGAGACTGCCCGATGGTCACGGCGCCGAGGACGGTCATGGCGAACGGGGGAAGGATTCTCCGCGCCGGCGCGCGAACCTGCGGGAAACATCCTGGGATGGTTTTTCCGAATATCGGGAAACCCTGACGGCGATGCCCCGACCGCGGCGTCACGAGCCGACCGATCTCCTGCTGGGGGTGCAGCGCGCGGTGCGGCTCCTGAACCGGTTCACCGTGGACGAGCCGGCGCTGGACCTCGCCCGCGCCGCCCGATACCTCGGCGTGCCGCGCAGCACCGCCTACCGGGTGCTGCGCTCGCTGGAGGCGACCGGGATCCTGGTCTACGACCGGCAGCACATGGCCTACCGCCTCAGCCTGGCCCTGGCTCGGCTGGGGCAGGTGGCCCTGGCCGGCGTGGACCTGCGGGCGGTGGCGCGGCCGTGGCTGCGCCGCCTCGTCGAGGAGACCGGCGAGTCGGCCTTCCTGCTCGTCGTCGAGGGCCGCTCGGCGATCGTCATCGACATGGTGGCCAGCGACGCGCCGCTGAAGCTCACCTTCCCGGTGGGCACGCCCTGGCCGCTGCACGCCGGCGCCTCGAACAAAGTCCTCCTGGCGTTCCTTCCGGAGGAGGCCGCCGCGGAGGTGCTGGCTGGTCCGCTGCCGGCCGTGACGCCGCGGACGACGACCGATCCGGCGGAGCTGCGCGCGCAGCTGCAGCGCATCCGGCGGCGCGGCTACGCCCACTCCGTGGGCGAGCTCACGCCCGGCGTGGTGGGCATCGCGGTGCCGATCCGCAGCCGCGGCCAGCTCCTGGGCGGTCTGGCCGTGGCCGGGCCGCTCTCCCGGCTACCGGTGTCGCGCGTGCCGCAGGCCGTCGACCGGCTGAAGCGCGCGGCGGAGGAGATCGCGCAGGGGGTGGAGGGGACAGGTACGCACAAGCCGAGGGGGTGGAAGGGATGAGGAAGGTTCTGGCCGGGCTCGTCGTTCTGACGATCCTCGCCGTGTCCGGCGTCGGCGCGACGCGCGCCGCGGGCGCGGGCACGCTCGTCATCACCAGCTACGGCGGCCCGTGGGAACAGTTCATGCGCCGGGAGATCATCCCCGGATTCGAAGCGGAGACGGGCGCGAAGGTCGAGCTCTCGGTGGGGCTCTCGCGCGACTGGGTGGCGAAGATCCGCGCCGCCGGCCGCGGGACGCCGCCCTTCGACGTGATCATCGCCAACACGACCTGGGTCTCCGCCGTGCGCAAGGAGGGCTACTTCGAGAAGCTCACCCTGGAGAAGGTGCCCAACCTCAAGGACGTCTGGCCCGAGCTGCGCAACAAGGACGACATCGGCGTGATCACGCTGGTCGGGCCGCTCGGCATCGCCTATCGCACCGATCGGGTGACGAAGATCCCGAAATCCTGGAAGGACCTCTGGGATCCGGCCTACAAGGGGCAGCTCGTCCTCTACAGCGTGGCCAACTCGGCCAACCCGATGTTCACGATGCTGGTCTCCCGCATCTTCCGCGGCAACGATCGGGACATCGACTTCGCGATCAGCAAGATCGCCGAGCTGCGGCCCTTCCGGCAGACCGACTTCTCGGGCGACATGGAGATCCTGCTCACCCGCGGCGAGGCCCTGGTTGGCATCCTCGACTCGCCGGCCGCCTCGCGCCTGAAGAACCAGGGCGTCCCGATCGAGTGGGTCTTCCCGCGCGAGGGCGTCTTCATGTTCGAGCAGGACACCAACGTCCTGGCCGGTTCGACGAACAAGGAGCTGGCCTTCAAGTTCGTCAACTACTTCCTTTCCCGCCCGGTGCAGGAGAAGTGGGCGGCATCGTTCTGGTGGACGCCGGCCAACCGCACGGTGAAGATTACCGGGAAGCTGGCCACGGAGATCCCCGTGCACACCCAGGCGCAGATCCGGCAGATCATGCGCTGGGACTGGGACTGGGTGAACGCCGGCGCGCGCGAAGAGATGATCAACAAGTGGAACCGCCAGATCCTCGGCCGCTAGGGTCGTGTCGGCGATCACGCTGCGGGAACTGGTGAAGCGCTTCGGCGGTGTCACCGCCGTGCGCCGCCTGACGCTGGAGATCCGGGAGGGTGAGCTGGTCACCCTCCTGGGTCCCTCCGGCTGCGGCAAGACCACGACCCTGCGCATGATCGGCGGTTTCGAGACGCCCGATGCCGGCGCGATCCTCTTCGGCGACCGCGACGTCACGCCGCTGCCGCCGGAGCGCCGCAACATCGGCATCGTCTTCCAGAGCTACGCGCTCTTCCCGCACCTCACGGTGTGGCAGAACGTCGCCTTCGGCCTGGAGATGCGCGGCGAGAGCGCCAGGGCGATCCGCCAGCGCGTCGCGGCGATCCTCGAGAAGGTGCAGCTGGGCGGACTGGAACGGCGCTTCCCGTCCCAGCTCTCCGGCGGCCAGCAGCAGCGCGTGGCGCTGGCGCGGGCGCTGGTCACCAACCCCGCGGTGCTCCTGCTCGACGAACCGCTGGCCAACCTCGACGCCAAGCTGCGCGAGGACATGCGCTTCTACATCCGCTCCCTGCAGCGCGATGTGGGGATCACGACGATCTACGTCACCCACGATCAGGCCGAGGCGATGGTCCTCGCCGACCGCATCGCTGTGATGCGGGACGGCGTGCTGCAGCAGATCGACCGGCCGGAGGAGATCTACCGCCGGCCGAGCAACGCCTGGGTTGCGGAGTTCATCGGGCTGTCCAACTTCATCCCGGGCACGGTGGCCGGTCGTCGCGACGGCCACCTCGTCGTACGCACCGCGGCAGGCGAGTTCACCTGCGCCGGGGCGGTGGAGGCGGGCGCCGTGCTAATCTGCGTGCGGCCGGAAGCGCTGCACTTCGATGAAGCGCGCCCAAACCGCCTGCGCGGCGTGGTGCGGGAGCGCGTCTTCCTGGGCAACCTCTTCGACTACCGCATCGAGGGGCCGGGCGGGCTGCGCCTGCGCGTGCAGGCCGATCCCTCCCGCGCCTATATCCCCGGCGAGACGGTGGCCTTGAGCTTCGAACCCGGGGCGGCCTGGGCCGTGCCTCCGCAGGGGGTACTGTGATGCCGCCCCGTCCGCCGGCGGCGCGCCGCCGCGCTCCCCTGCTGCTCATCGCGCCTTCGCTGCTGCTGCTGGCGGTGTTCTTCCTGGTGCCCTACCTGAACATGGTGCGGATGAGCTTCCTGGTGAAGCCGCCAGCCGGGCCCTACCTGCCGGCGTTCACCCTGCACAACTACGCCCAGGCGCTGCTCGACTCGTTCCACTGGCGGGTGCTGTGGCGGACGTTCTGGATGGCGGGGCTGACCACGCTGCTCACCCTGCTCCTCGGCTATCCGCTGGCCTACCACATCGCCGCGGCGCCTCCCCGGCGCAAGCGCTGGCTGCTGATGCTGATCATCGCCCCGCTGCTGATGAGCGTGGTCGTGCGCGGGTTCGCCTGGCTCATCCTCCTCGGACGGGTGGGCCTGGTGAACCAGGTCGTGCAGGCCCTCACCGGCGCCGAGCTGGTGCTGATCGGCACGCCCACGGCGGTGATGATCGGGCTCGTGCACGTCTTCATCCCCTTCATGGCCCTGGCCGTCGCCGGGGCCCTGGCGAACATCTCCCCGGAGGTCGTGCAGGCCGCCCGCTCGCTGGGCGCCTCGCCCTGGCGGGCCTTCTGGCGCGTCACCTGGCCGCTCTCCCTGCCTGGGGTGCAGGCGGGCGGGCTGCTCGTCTTCATCCTCGCGGTGAGCTCCTACGTCATCCCCATTCTGCTTGGCAACAGCAACGTGCTGGTCATGCCGATGCTGATCGTGCAGACGCTGCTGGATACCTTCAACTGGCCGCTGGGCTCGGCGCTCTCCATGGTCTTCTTCGGCCTGACCGCCCTGACCGTGGCCGTCTACCTGCGCGTCATGGGCCGGGCGATGGGCTGGACGCGGTCATGAGGCGCGGCCTCCTGCTCAGCGTCACCGTGACGCTGGTGTACTTTTTCCTGCTCGCGCCGATCGTCATCGTCGTCCTCGCCGCGCTCAACGCCGGGGACTACCTGGCCTTCCCGCCGCAGGGCCTCTCGCTGCGCTGGTTCGTCAAGGCGGCGCAGACCGCACCGTTCCTGCGCAGCTTCGTCTTCAGCCTGAAGCTGGCGTTCTGGGTGACGCTGGTCAGCACCGTGCTGGGCACGATGGCCGCGCTCTACGTGGTGCGCCACTCCGCCCGCTTCCGCACCCTGCTGCGGCTGGCCATCGTCGCGCCGCTGCAGTTTCCAGCGATCCTCACCGGCATCGCGTTGCTCATCTTCTTCCTGGCCACGGGGCTGGGCACGCGCGGGATGCGCGCCCTGCTCATCGGGCACACCCTGCTCGCCCTGCCCTACGTCTTCCTGACCGTGGCCGCGGTGCTGGTCGGCTTCGACCGCTCGCTGGAGGAGGCGGCGCGCTCGCTGGGCGCCGGTCCCCTGGCCACGTTCCGGCGGGTGACCTTCCCCCTGATCAAGGGCGGGGTGATCTCCGGGGCCCTGTTCGCCTTCATCACCTCCTTCGACCAGTTCCCGATCTCGCTGCTCCTGGTCAGCGTCGGCAATACGACGCTGCCGATCCAGCTCTTCGACTACCTCCGCTTCTCCTTCGATCCGGCCGCGGCGGCGGTGTCCACGGTCAGCGTCCTGCTGAGCGTGGTCATCGTGCTGCTCGTGGACCGGCTGGTTGGGCTGCAGGCGGTGAGTTGGGGGGGACAGTCCTAGATGGCCGGCGCCTACCGCCTGGGTCTCGACATCGGCGGCACCTTCACCGACGTCGTGCTCCTGCACGAGCCGAGCGGGGCGATCCGCACGCACAAGGTGCTCACCACGCCGCATGATCCCGCCGAGGGCGCGCTGCGCAGCGTGCGCGAGATCTGCGCCGCATCGGGCATCGCGGTCGCCGAGATCGGCGCGCTGATCCACGCCACGACCCTGGTCACCAACGCGATCATCGAGCGTAAGGGCGCGCGCACGGCCCTGCTCACCACGGCCGGGTTCCGCGACACGCTGGAGGTTGGCAAGGAGCAGCGCTACGACATCTACGACCTCTTCCTGCGCTACCCGGCTCCGCTGGTCCCGCGGCGCTGGCGCGTGGACATCCCGGAGCGCGTCACGCGGGACGGGACGGTGCGCGTGCCGGTCGATCTGCGCGCTGTTCGCCGCGCCGTGGCGCGCCTGGCGCGGGAAGGTGTGGAGGCCGTGGCGGTCAGCTTCCTGCACGCCTACAAGAACCCCGAACACGAGCGGCGCGTGCGCGACCTGATCGAGCGCGAGTTCCCCGAGCTGGCGGTGTGCACGAGCAGCGAGGTCAGCCCGGAGATCCGCGAGTACGAGCGGACCTCGACCACGGTGGCCAACGCCTACGTCCTCCCGCTGGTGGACCGGTACATCAGCCACCTGGAGGCGGCGCTGGCCAGAGAGGGCTTCCGCGGCCGATTGCTGATGATGCTGTCCTCGGGGACCCTGGCCGGCCCGGACGTGGCGCGCGCGCTGCCGGTGCGCCTGCTGGAGTCCGGCCCCGCGGCGGGAGCCCTGATGGCCGGGCACATCGGGATGGAGATCGGCCGGCCCCAGGTCGTGGCCTTTGACATGGGCGGCACGACGGCGAAGATCTCGCTGGTCCGGGACGGCGGGCCAAAGATCACGCCGATGATGGAGGTCGCCCGCGTCCATCGGTTCAAGCCCGGGTCCGGGCTGCCGGTGAAGACGCCGGTGGTGGACATGATCGAGATCGGCGCCGGCGGCGGCTCGATCGCCCGGGCCGGCTCGATGGGCCTGCTGCGGGTAGGACCGGAGAGCGCCGGGGCCGATCCCGGCCCGGCCTGCTACGGCCTGGGCGGCGCCGAGGCCACGGTGACCGACGCCTGCGTCGTGCTGGGCTACTTCGACCCCGCGGCGTTCCTGGGCGGGACGATGCCTCTGGACGCGGCCGCCGCGCGGGCGGCGGTGCGGCGGGCCGGCGCGCCGCTGGGGCTGGACGAGGTGCAGACGGCCTGGGGCATCGTGGCCATCGTCTGCGAGCACATGGCTCAGGCGGCGCGCCTCTACCTCATCGAGCGCGGGCAGGATCCGCGCCGCTTCGCCCTGATGGGCTTTGGCGGCGCCGGGCCGGCGATGGCGGGGCGGG
>DATLZI010000308.1:0-21405 GCA_035574075.1 bacterium
GCGCCGCGGCCACGGCCCTCGGCTTCTCGGCGTTCGATCCCCGGCTGACGATCGCCGGGGTGATCGCCAACCGGGTGGGCGGCGTGCGCCACGTGCAGACATTGCGCGACGCCCTGGCCGCCGCGCGCATCCCCCTGCTGGGGGTGCTGCCCTGGGACGACCGGCTGCGCATCCCGGAGCGGCACCTCGGCCTGGCCGCCGACGCCGCGCAGGCGCGCGAGGCGATCGAGGCCCTCGGCGACGCCGTGGCCGCGCACGTCGATGTGGACGCCGTGCTGCGGATCGCGCGCACCGCCCCGCCCGTGGTCGTGCCGGGGCCGCTGGCCTTTCCGCCGCTGGCGGCACCGCCGTCGGTGCGGATCGGCATCGCCCGCGATGAGGCGTTCACCTTCTACTACCAGGACAGCCTCGATCTGCTCGAAGCCTGCGGAGCGCACCTCGTGCCCTTCAGCCCCCTGCGCGACCGCGAGCTCCCCGCGGTGGATGGCCTCTACCTGGGCGGCGGCTTCCCCGAGGTCCACGCCCGGGCCCTGAGCGAGAATGTGGCGATGCGGCAGGCTGTGGCCAACGCGGTGGAAGGCGGGATGCCGGTGTACGCCGAATGCGGGGGGATGCTCTACCTCGCCGCGGAGCTGATCGACGGCACCCGACGGGCGGAGATGGTCGGAGCGCTGCCCGCCGCCGCGCGGATGCACGGCCGGCCGGTCGCCCTGAACTACGTGACGCTCGAGGCGGAGGCCGACACGCTGCTGCTGCGCCGCGGCGAGGCGGTGCGCGGCCATGAGTTCCACTGGTCGACGCTGGAGCTGCGGGCGCCCTGCGCGCTGGCCTGCCGGGTCGTCGAGGGCGAGGGCATCGCCGGCGGGCGCGACGGCATCGCCCGGGGCGACTTGCTCGCCGGCTACACCCACCTGCACTTCGCCTCTTGGCCGAAGATGGCGCAGCGCTTCGTGGATGCCTGCCGCCGGTTCGCCGCCGCCCGGGTTTGAGAAGGGACAGGGGCCCGATTCTGCGGCGCCGAACAGACGGGCAGTTCTTCAACAGCGCGAGGTCTCCAACACAGAGGTCTCCAACACAGAGGTGATCGCCATCCGGTCGGTGCTGGCTCCGCTGCTCCTCATCGCCGTCCTCGTCGCCGTCGGGTACGGCGCCTGGCAGCTGACGGCCTACTCCTGGAATGCCGTGGTGCAGTACCGGTCGCCGTTCGCCGGTCCGCTCCCCACCGGCGGCAGCGGGAGTGCGCTCAGCCGGCGGGTCGTGCTCGTCGTGGTGGACGGTCTGCGCCTCGACGCTTCGCGCCGGATGCGCACGCTCAACGAGCTGCGCCAGCGAGGGGCCGATTTCACTGCCTGGACCGGCGAGCCGTCGCTCTCCTTGCCCGGCTGGACGGTGATCGCCTCGGGGGCGACCCAGGAGATCAGCGGCGTGACCACCAACTGGTACAAGGGCGCGGCGAAGGTGGACCATCTCTTCGCCGCCGCGAAGCGCGCCGGCTTGCGCACGGCGGTGGCTGGCAGCCCCGACTGGGGGATGCTCTTCGGCGCCGACCTCGACGCGCGCGCGCTCGTCCCCGACCCGCACGACTACCGCAGCCCCGCCGCCGCCTTCAAGACCAGCGACGACGTCGTGGCCGGGGCGATGCGCCTGCTGGCCGACGATTTCGCTTTCGTCCTCATCCACCTGCCCAGCCCGGACATCCTGGGGCACGGGTTCGGCGGGGCGAGCGAGCCCTATGCCGAGGCCGTGCGCCGCGTGGACGCGCACCTCGCCGCCCTCTGGCAGGCGGTCGATCCGGCCACGACCACCCTCATCGTCACCGCGGACCACGGCCACACTGATCGGGGCGGGCACGGCGGCTGGGAGACCGTCGTCAAGCAGGTGCCGCTGGTGCTGGCCGGGGCGGGTGTGCGCGCCGGGGTGCACGGCGGGGACGTGCGACAGGCGGATACCGCGCCCACCGTCGCGGCGCTGCTCGGGATCGGCATCCCCGCGCACAGCCAGGGCCGCCCGCTGGTCGAGGCGCTGGAGGGCGAGACGGCGGGGCTGGCCCGGCGGTGGGCGGAGCAGCAGCGCAACCTCTACGCCTACATCGCCGGCTATCTCGGCAACCCGCGCCTCGCCGCCCTGTTCAGCAACGCGCGCCTGGACGCCCTGGAGAACGACCCGGACGGCATCGCCTCCTTCGCCGACGACATCGCTGATGAGTACGCGCTGGGGCGCGAAGCGAAACTCGAGCGGGAGCGCCGGCGCCGTCTGCCGCTGGCCGCGGGCCTGGCGGCGATCCCGCTCGTCTATCTCGCCCTGCACAGCCGCAAGGTGCTGTTGCTCCCCGCCGCTGTCGGGGCGGCCGCGTTCTTGGCCGTCGACTACGCCCTGTTCGCCGGCCGCGGCTACACCTACTCGCTGAGCGTCTTCAACACGGAGGCGCTCATCCGCCAGGTCTTCAACCAGCGACTGATCGACGCGGCGATCGCGATTTGTGCCGGCGCGCTGCTCACCGGGCTGCTCGCCGCGCGCACCCGGCTGACGGACGCCGCGCGGGCGGCGCTCGATGTGGGCGTGCTGGCCGGGTATGGGATCCTGCTGCAGGTCCTCTACTTCTACTGGCAGTGGGACGTGCGCTTCGGCTGGTACCTGCCCGATCTGCGCTGGGGGTTCAAGTACTACCTCGACCTGCTGAAGCTGGTGCCGGTGGGCTTCCTGGCGCCCGGGTATCTGCTGATCGCCGTGGCCGGTCGGGGCATCGCCCGGGCGCTGTTCGGCCGCTAGACCGGATAGCCCATGCTCTGCAGCGCCAGCCGTCCCTCCTCCGAGAGGCGGTCCGGCGTCCAGGGGGGGCTCCAGACGAAGTCCACGACGACGTTGTCGGCGCCGATGGCCTGCAGCTTGTTGCGGATCTCCTCCGCCACGTACGGGCCGATCGGGCAGCCGACCGCGGTGAGGGTCATCTTGATCGTCACGTCCCAGCCGGTGACCTCGAGGTCGTAGATCAGCCCCAGGTCATAGATGTTCACCGGGATCTCCGGATCGTAGATCGTGCGGAGCACCGCGACGACTTGGTCGCGGGTCAGCGCTTCAGGGGCCGGGGTCTGCGCCATGCCCTCATTGTAGCACGGAGAGGAAACCGGCTCGGCGGCGACAATACCACTGCAGGGAGCCGCGATGCGACTGCGCGCCTGGATCATCGTCCTGCTCGTCGTGGTGTTCATTCTTGCGCCCACGCTGGCCCGCTGGTACACGGACTGGCTGTGGTTCGGCGAGCTGGGCTACCGCCGCGTCTTCTGGGTGCCGCTGCTCTCCCGCATCGGCGTGGCCACGGTCGTCGGGGGCGCGCTGTTCGCCCTGCTGGTCCTCAACCTGCGGCCCCTGCTGGGTGCCAGCGAGCCGGACGTGATTGATGTCACGCGGCGCCGACTGCGTCGGCGCTTCAGCGGCGGGCGCCGCCTCCTCTGGGGGCTGCTCGGCGGTCTCGCCGCTCTCGTCGGTCTGGCGGCGAGCGCGCGCTGGGCGATGTTCCAGCAGTTCGTGCATGCCCGGCCTTTCGGCGTGGCCGACCCGCTGTTCGGCGCGGATGTCGGCTTCTTCGTCTTCCGCCTTCCGGTCTATCGCTGGCTGGAGGCCACGCTGTTCGGCTGGCTGGTGCTGATCTTCCTCGTCGTCGCCGCGGGCTACTACGCGCGCTACGCCGCGCTGATGGTGCGCGGGGTGTGGGCGCTGCCTGGCGGGGCCCGGGCGCACCTCAGCCTGCTGGCCGGCGTGATCCTGCTCGTGCGGGGGTGGGGGTTCTGGCTGGACGGCTACGGCCTGGAGTACAGCCGCCGGGGCGCGATCTACGGGGCGACCTACACCGACGTCCATGCCGTGCTGCCGGTGCTGCGGTTGCTGGTCGGTCTGTTCATCGTCGCCGCGGCGCTGCTCTTCGCCAACGTCCGGGCGCGGACGATGCGGCTGGCCGTGCTCACCGTCCTGGTCATCGCCGCGGCCTGGCTGGCGGGCCTGGGTGTCTATCCTCGCTTCGTCCAGCAGTTCCGGGTCGCGCCGAACGAGCTGACGGTCGAGACCCCCTTCATCCGATACGGGATCGGCGCCACCCTGGCGGCCTTCGGCCTGGAGCGGGTGCGCGAGCAGGACTTCGTCGCCGCGCCCGTCACCGCGGCGGTGCTGGCGCGGAACCGGGCGACGATCGACAACGTCCGCCTCTGGGACTACCGGCCGCTGCTCTCCGCCTTCCGCCAGCTGCAGGCCCTGCGCCCCTACTACATCTTCGGAGACGTGGACATCGACCGCTATCGCATTGGCGGCGTCCAGCGCCAGGTGATGCTCTCCGCGCGCGAGCTGGTCAGCGGCCGGCTCACCGAGCAGGCCCGCACCTGGGTGAACGAGCACCAGGTCTACACGCACGGCTACGGCATCGTGATGAGCCCGGTGAACCGCATCTCGGAGGAGGGGATGCCAGAGTTCTTCATCAAGGACATCCCGCCGACGACGCTCCCCGAGCTGCCGATCCACCGGCCGCAGATCTACTTCGGGGAGCACACCGATCAGTACGTCATCGCGAACACGCGGGTCCAGGAGCTGGACTATCCGCGGGGCGACGAGAACGTCTACACGACGTACCGCGGGCGGGGGGGCATCGCCCTGACGCCGCTCCGGCGGCTCGCCTTCGCCTACCGCTTCGGCGATCTCAAGCTGTTGCTCTCCCGGGACATCAACAGCCAGAGCCGGATGCTCTTCGCCCGCACCCTCACCGCCCGGCTGCGGCGCCTGGCGCCCTTCCTGACCTACGACAGCGATCCGTACATCGTCCTGGCGAACGGACGTCTGGTCTGGATCGTCGACGCCTACACGACGACAGACCGCTACCCCTACGCCACGCCGCACGAGGGGATCAACTACATCCGCAACTCGGTGAAGGTCGTGATCGACGCCTACGATGGGACGGTGGACTTCTACCTCGTCGACCCGCGCGATCCGATCGCGGCCAGCTTCGCCGCCATCTTCCCCGAGCTGTTCAAGCCCGGGGCGGCGATGCCGGCGGCGGTCGCCGCCCACCTGCGCTATCCCGTGGACCTGTTCCAGATCCAGGCGCAGGTCTACGCCACCTTCCACATGCGCGACCCGCGCGTGTACTACAACCGGGAGGACGTCTGGACGATCCCCACCGAGCTGTTCGGGAACGAGACCGTGGCGGTGGAGCCCTACTATGTGACGATGCGCCTGGGCGCGGAGGCGGGGCCGGAGTTCATCCTCATCCTGCCCTTCGCCCCGGCCAACCGCGACAACATGATTGCCTGGATGGCGGCCCGCAACGACGCGCCGCACTACGGGGAACTGGTCGTCTACCGCTTCCCCAAGGACCGCCTGGCCTTCGGGCCGATGCAGGTGGAGTCACGCATCAACCAGGATCCGGTGATCAGCCAGCAACTGACCCTCTGGAACCAGGAAGGCTCGCGGGTCATCCGGGGCAACCTGCTGGTGATCCCGATCGAGGACGCTCTGCTGTACGTCGAGCCCTTGTTCCTCCAGGCCGAACGCAGCCAGCTCCCGGAACTCCGGCGGGTCATCGTCGCCAGCGGCCCCCGGATCGTCATGGCGGAAGGGCTGGAGGAGGCGCTGGCCCTGCTACTTGGTCGAGCCGGGCGACAGGGGCCTCCGCCACCTGAGGGCGGGACCGTCCCCGAGGCGCGGACGCTCATCCGCCAGGCGCGGGAAGCCTACGAGCGGGCGCAGGCCCTGCTGCGGCAGGGCGACCTCGCGGGGTACGCGCGGGAGATCGAGCGTCTGGGCGCGTTGCTCCGGCAGCTGGAGCACACGCCCCTGCGCTGAGGGACCGTCACGCGTCAGGACGCGGGGCGGGTTCCCCGGCGCGGCGCTCCGCCTGCCGGCGCTCCTCGGCGCGGCGGGCCTCCCGCTCCAGCCACTCCTCCGGCGTCCAGGTGCCCACCCACAGCTCCAGCGGATCGCGATGCTGCTCCGCCATCGCCCATCCCCCCACAAACGACACGACGCCTCCGCAGCGCGGAGGCGTCGTGGCCTCGCTAATGGCGCCATCATAGCATCGGGGCCGGGGCTGTCAAGCGGGGCGGAACGCCTCCCGCCGGGTGGTCAGGCGCTCGATCCGCTCGAGCTCGATCTGCGCGCCGAGTCCCGGCGCCGCGGGCACGGTGATCGTGCCGTCGGCGTTGAGCGCGACCGCCGGGGTGATCACATCCTCGTGGAAGTAGCGGTCGCTGGCCGAGATGTCCCCGGGCAGGCGGAAGTTGGGCAGCGCGGCCAGGGCGATGTTGCTCAGCCTTCCGATGCCGGTCTCCAGCAGACCGCCGCACCAGACGGGAACGCCGCGCGCCGCGCAGAGATCGTGGACCGCTCGCGCCGCGGTCAGCCCGCCCAGGCGCGCCGCCTTGATGTTGATCACCCGGCAGGCGCCGAGGTCCAGGGCTTTGCGGGCGTCGTCGGGGCTGACGATGGACTCGTCCAGGCAGACCGGCGTGCGCAGCTGCGCCTGCAGCGCGGCGTGGTCGATGATGTCGTCCTCGCCGAGGGGCTGCTCGATGAGCAGCAGGTCGAAGTCGTCGAGCGACCGCAGCAGGGCGACGTGATCCAGTGTGTAGGCGGAGTTGGCGTCGACCTGCAGGCGAATCCCGCCGAAGGCGCGGCGCACCGCGCGCACCACGTCGACGTCCCAGCCGGGCTTGATCTTCAACTTGATCCGGCGATACCCTCGCGCCAGGTGGGCCTCCACGCGCCGCAGCAGGGCGGGCAGATCGGGCTCGATGCCCAGCGAGACGCCGACCTCGATCCGCTCCCGCGTCGCGCCCAGGGCCTGGGCCAGGCTGATTCCTTCCCGTCGGGTGTAGAGGTCCCACAGGGCGGCCTCCACGGCGGCCTTCGCCATGTGATGGCGGCGGAAGCGGGCGACCCGCGGCGGAAAATCGGCGGGGTGGTCGAACCGCTGGCCCAGGACGAGTGGTAGGATGTGGTCGGCCAGAACGTGCCAGGCCGTCCCCGCGGTCTCCTCGTTGTACAGCGGGGCCCGCATCACCGGGGCTTCCCCCCAGCCCTCCAGCCCGTCTCCGAACAGGCGCACCAGGACGGCCAATTTGACGTCCTCGCGGCCGAAGCTGGTCTCGAACGGGAAGACCAGCGGCAGCTCCACGATGCGCAGCTCCGCGCGCTCGATCTTCATCGGTCGCCGTCCGCTCTGCGCGCCAGGAGGTAGGCGCCGTCCACGAAGTCCACGGCCTCGTAGCCCTCGGCGAACGCGCGCTGGAACGCCTCCCTGGTGCGGCAGCGCTCCGCCTGCGCGCGGATGGGATCGGTGCGCCGCAGGGCGTCGAAGTCGGCGGGCACCGCGATGCGCCGGAGGGCTCCCGCGGGCGCGGGGGGCGGGGGTGCGCCGCGCAGCAGCGCCTCGACGCGCGGATCGCGCAGCCACCAGTCCACCTCGAGGCGGTCGCTGTCCACGCCGCGGTTCAGATCGTCGTCCATCTCACCGTAGTAGTGCACGTAGTAGCGGCGGGCGCGCGCGCCGAGTTTGTGCAGGTTGAAGTGGGCGTTGCGGGCCAGCAGCGGATCGAAGGTCCAGATCATGCGATCCAATCCCTGCGCCAGCGCCGCCGCGCGCTGGGCCTGCTTCAGGCGAAAGCCGATCTCCCGCCCGCGCCAGGCCGCCGCCACGCCGGCCATGTGCGAGTAGAACAGCATCTGGCCGTCGCGCCAGCCGATGAAGCCGTAGCAGAAGCCGACCAGGCGGCCGTGGCGGTCGATCGCGCCGAGCACCGCCCCGCCGGCGCGGCTCGCGGCGAGGAGGTGATGCACGGGCACGACGTCGCGTTCGGGCATCCCCCAGATTTCCCGCTGCAGCCGCTCCACGGCGCGCAGCTCCTCGAGTGCGGTGAGCGGCCGGATCACCACGTCGTCGTCCATCGATCGCCTCCGAAAATTCTCACGCCCGCGGCAGGAAATCGTCGGCTCGACGTCGCATGCAATTGCACAACGCACGTCTAGCATCCTTCGGCGTGTGGTACGGTGCACGCGAAAGGTGCACCGGCGCGCTGAGTTCCGGAGCGGAACTCCTCCGGTGCGCGATCACGGGCGCGGGAGCGCGAAGGGGGGACTTCGAAGTGGCGAAGAAGAAGGCGGCCAAGAAGAAGAAGCGGTAAGCACGCTGGACCGCTCACGCGGCGGCGGCCTACGGCCGTCGCCGCGTTTGATTTTTCCGGAACATCGCCGCGCGCAACTCCTCGAGCCCGGGACTGAGGCGCACGGGCGAGGCCGGGACGGCGCGCAGGTCGGTGAAGGCGGGGGGCAGGGCGGCCAGCGCCTCGCGGCACCGCGCGCGCATCGCCGCCAGGGTGTCGTCCCGCACGACGCGGCCGTTCGCCATCACCCGGGTGAGCAGCGGTTCGTGGTCGGGCGGCGGCGCTTCGTCCGCCAGGGCGATGACGTCCTGCGGCCCGTCCGGCGTCCGGCGGCGCCAGACCTGCTTGCGGCCCGGCAGGGTGGCCTTGCCGGTGGAGAGCTTGATCTTCGGGCCCTCCGCGTCCTCCACGAGCTTGTACACCCCGCCCATCGTCGGCGCGTCTTCCGAGGTGCCCAGGGCGGTGCCGACGCCGAAGGCGTCGGCCTCCGCGCCGCCCGCCAGGACGTCGGCGATGCGGTACTCGTCCAGGTCGCCGCTGAGCAGGATCTGCACGTCGGGCAGGCCGGCCTCGCGGAAGATCGCCCGCACCTGCCGGCTGAGCGCGACGAGATCGCCGCTATCGATCCGCACCCCGCGCAGCCGCCCGCCCCGCGCGGCCATCTCCCGGGCCACGAGCGCGGCGTGCCGGGCGCCCTGCACCGTGTCATAGGTGTCGATGAGCAGGATGGCGTTGTCCGGGAAGTCCCGGGCAAAGGTGCGGAAGGCCGTCAGCTCGTCGGGGAAGGACATCACGTAGGAGTGGGCCATCGTGCCGTAGACCGGGATGCCGTACTGCATCCCCGCCAGGACGTTGCTGGTCCCCGCGCAGCCGGCGATGTAGGCGGCGCGGGCCGCCTTCAAGGCCGCGTCGGCGCCGTGGTCGCGCCGCGGGGAGAAGTCGACGACGGCCCGCCCGCGGGCGGCGAGGACGACCCGCGCCGCCTTGCTGGCCACCATGACCTGGTAGTTCAGGGCGTTGAGCAGGAACGTCTCGATGAGCTGCGCCTCGATCCGCGGCGCCGTGATCTCCAGGACCGGCTCCGGCGGGAAGATCACCTCCCCCTCGGCGACGGCCCAGACGTCGCCGCTGAAGCGGAACTCCCGCAGGTAGGCCAGGAAGTCCTCGCTGAAGAGGCGCAGGCCGCGCAGGTAGGCGAGCTGCGCCTCGTCCACGCGGGCCTGGGCGAGGTAGGCGAGGGCCGCCTCGAGGCCGGCGGCGACCAGGAAGGCGCGCTGCGCCGGCAGCGACCGGATGAAGAGGTCGAAGGTCGCGCGCTGGTTCATGCCCGCGCGCAGGTAGCTGTCCGCCATCACCAGCTCGTACAGGTCCACGAGCAGGGCCATGTTCTGGGGGGAGACGAAGCCGAAGGAGGGATAGCCCATCACAGCCACCCCCGGCGGCGGAAGAGGACCAGCATGGCAGCGACGACCGCGGCCATCGTCGCCAGGACAGCGGCGAAACCGTACGGCCAGCCGAAGGGCGGAACGGTCCGCTCGAAGTTCATGCCGTAGACGCCGGTGATCACGGCCAGCGGCGCGAACAGCGCGGTGATCACGGTGAGGATCTTCATCACCTCGTTCAGGCGGTTGCTGACCACCGACATGTAGACCTCCACGGCCCCGGTGAGGAGATCGCGGTGAGTGTCGATCAGATCGGTGATGCGCAGCAGGTGGTCGTAGACGTCGCGGAAGTAGACCAGCGTCTCGGGACGCACGAGAGCGACGTCACGGCGCATCAGGATGGCGAAGATGTCTCGCAGCGGCGTCGCCACCCGCCGGATCTGCAGGAGCGAGCGCTTCAGGGCGAGGAGGTGGTCGAGGTCCTGGGGTCGGGGGTGGCGGAAGAGCTGGTCCGCGACGCGGTCCAGGCTCTGGTCGATGCGATCGATCACGGGGAAGTAGGTGTCCACCGCGCTGTCCACGATGGTGTAGAGGACGAAGTCGGTGTGCGGGCGCAGCGCCGGGGCGGCTTTGGTCAGCCGCTGGCGGGCTTCGTCGATCGCCGGCACGGCGTGCGGGTGCACCGTGACGACGTAGCGGGGCCCGAAGAAGAGGTCGATCTCCTGCAGGGCCACCGGCGCCCGTTGCGGCGCGGGCGGCCGCAGGGCATGCAGCGTCATGAAGAAGTAGCCCGGGTACTCCTCCAGCTTGGGCCGCTGAGCCTGCTTCTGGGTGTCCTCGATGGCCAGGGGATGGAAGCCGAAGACCTCGCGCATCGCGCGCACGTCGTCCGCGCCAGGACCGGTGATGTCGACCCAGAGGATGCCGTCGGGGCCCGCCAGCAGCTGGTCCAGCGGCAGCGACGGATCTTCCGTCACGCCCTCGCTCGTATAGAGGATGATCTTCACGGGATGCGCGCGGCGGTCGCGGACATGGGAATGGACGCCGGGTGTCCGTCAGTTTGTTCGGCTGATGTCGCGGGCCTCCTGCCGGTCTGCCGGTATGATGGACGGCAGGCCCCTCCGGTCGCCGGAGGCGTCGCCCAATCCCTGCGGAGGTGTTGGCAATGGCTGTGGAAATCGGTCAGCAGGTCCCCGATGTCCCCCTCGTCAACCAGGACCGCAAGCCGGTGCGGCTCGCGGAGTTCCTCGGCACGCCCACCGTCCTGGCCTTCTTCCCGGGAGCCTTCACGGGGGTCTGCACCAAGGAAGCCTGCGCCTTCCGGGACTCCCTGGCCCGCTTCACCGGCCTGCAGGGGCAGGTCATCGGGATCAGCGTGGACAGTCCCTTCGCGCAGAAGGCGTTCGCCGACGCGCACCGGCTGAACTTCACCTTCCTCAGCGACTTCAACCGGCACGCCGTGAAGGCGTTCGGCATCGAGGATCCCAACTTCGCGGGCGGCGCCCTCCCCGGCGTGGCCAAGCGCTCGATCTTCGTCGTCGATCGGCGCGGGATCGTGCGCTACAAGTGGGTGTCGGACAACCCCGGGATCGAGCCGAACTACGACGAGGTGGCGGCGGCGGTCGCGCAGCTCGCCTAGGCGGGGAGGATGGCGTCCGCCTCGATCTCGACGAGGATCTCCGGGCTGATCAACTTCCGCACCTCGACCATCGTCGTGGCCGGGCGAATGGCGCCGAAGACCTCGCCGTGCGCCCGGCCCACCGTCTCCCACGCCGTGATGTCGGTGACGTAGATCCGGGTGCGCACGACGTCGGCCAATCGCGCCCCCGCGCGCTGCAGGGCGCGGGCGATGTTCGCCAGGGCCTGCCGGGTCTGGACGTAGGGGTCGCCCCGGCCGACGATTTCGCCGCGCTCATCGGTCGCCGTGGTCCCCGAGACGACGACCATCGCGCCAACGCGCACGGCCCGAGAGTAGCCGACCAGCGGCTCCCAGCGCGTGCCGGAAGAGATGTTCAGCCGTTCCACAGCGCTCCCGTCCTTTCGTCCTCCGCCGTCTGCTTGAGCCCGGAGACCCGCACGCCGACGAGGCGCACGGGGCGGTCCAGCGCGAACCGCTCGAGCAGCCCCAGCGCCGTCTCCCGGATGGCCGCCGCGTCCTGGACGGGCGCCGGCAGCGTCAGCGCCCGGGTCTGGGTCGTAAAATCCCGGTAGCGGATCTTCACCGTGACGGTGCGGCCGCGGTATCCCTGGCCTGCCAGGTCGCCCGCGAGCGCTGCGGCCAGCGCGGCGATCGTGCGGACGAGGACCTCCCGCCGGCGGGTGTCGACCTGATACGTCGTCTCCCGGCTCATCGACTTCGGCGCCCAGACCGTGACGACGGGACGATCGTCCTGGCCGCGGCAGATGCGGTAGAGGTCGGCCCCCTGGCGGGGACCGAGCAGCGCCTGCAACCGATCCAGCGGCACCGCGCGCAGCTCGCCCACCGTGCGCACCCCCAGCGCCCCCTCCAGGCGGGCCGCCGTCTTCGGGCCGATCCCCCAGAGGACGGTGGTTGGCAGATCGCGCAGCACCGCATCGGCGGACTCGGCGGCGATGTAGGTGACGGCGTTGGGCTTGCGCAGGCCAGAGGCGATCTTGGCCAGGACCTTGTTCGGGCCGATGCCGATCGAGGCGGTCAGACCGGTCTCGGATTGGATGCGCCGGCGGATCTCCTCGGCCAGCGCCAGCGGGTCGCCGCGCTCCGGGGCCACTTCCAGGAACGCTTCGTCCACGGAGACCTGCTCGACCAGCGGCGTGACCTCGCGCAGGAGGGCCATGATCCGGCGCGAGTACGCGGCGTACGTGCGGAGGTCCACGGGCAGGAAGACGGCCTGCGGGCACTTCTGCAGGGCGGTGCGCAGCGGCATCGCAGAGCGGATGCCGTAGGCGCGGGCCTCGTAGGAGGCCGTGCTGACGACGCCGCGCTTGCGCGGATCCCCGTCGCCCCCGACGACGACGGGCTGGCCCCGCAGCTCGGGGCGCCGCAGCTGTTCGATGGCGGCGAAGAAAGCGTCGAGATCGACGTGCAGGACGGTGCGGCTCATCGGCGCGGGCGGCGTCGGGGAGCCAGGGCCAGGACCGCGGGATGAGCGAGCGCTGGCTCGCCCTGGAGGGTGGTCTCGATCACCCGACCGGCCAGCGCCTGGCGCGCGGCCTCGAAGGTCGCGGGAGGCCAGGCGAACAGCGCGCGGGCGGCGCGGAGGGAGACGGCGCCCAGCGTGCGCACGTAGCGCTCGAGCAGGGCGGCCGCCGCCTGCTCGGCGCTGAGCGCTGCGGCCCGCCGGACGACATCCGGCAGCCAGCGGTCGAAGGTATCCCAGATGAAGGCGAAGCTGCCGTCGTCCTGCTCTCCGACCTTGGCGATCAGACAACGCTCCTGCAGCATCCGCAGGGCGCGGTGGAAGGCGGCGGCGTCTGCGGAGGGCCCGACGAAGCGGCGGCGGAGCGTCCAGGTCGAGCTGCGCCCCTCGGCGCGGAGGACCTCGTAGAGCTCCTTGGCCAGGCGGCTGAGCCGTCCCTCCCGGTAGGCCTGCAGGTAGTCATCCGGCTCCCCCACGTTGCCGGTCAGGGCAAAGAAGGCCGGCAGGTAGCGCAGCGAGACGAAGGTGGGCTTGCCGCGGACCAGTCGGCCGTAGAACAGGCGGCGCTCCGTGGCCAGCTCGTCCTTCCACCGCCAGACCCAGCTCCACATCCGATCGACGCTGCGGGTGGCGAGGACATCGAAGAGCGCGGGCAGTTCCCCCGGCCCGGGGGTGAAGGCATAACAGAACCCCAGCTGGGTGACGAAGCGCAGGGCCTGGGCTTTCGTCCGCACGCGGTGGGCGCCCACCACGGCGCGCCGATAGCGCGCCACCGCGCCGGGGGTCAGGATGTCCACGCTGTCAGTCTTCTTCGACCAGGAAGAGGGCTTCCTTCGGGACGCCGCAGTGCGGGCCGCGGCCGGGCGGGCCGCCGGGAGCGGTGGCGCTGACGTTTGGTAGGAAGTGGCCGCAATTGGTACACTGGTACCGCGCGGATCAGGCTGGAGGGAACGGCGGGGTGAAGCGCCTGGCCTGCGGGTTCGATCCCTCCCGATGCAGATGTAAAGGAGAATGCCCCAAAGATGCAGCTGCGCACGGCGACGCTCGACAACGGCCTGCAGGTCGTGCTCCTGGAGTCATCCGCCGCGCCGGTGGCGACGTTCTGGGTCTGGTACCGGGTGGGCAGCCGCAACGAGGCGCCTGGGACCAGCGGCCTCTCGCACTGGGTCGAGCACCTGCTCTTCAAGGGGACGCCCCGGCACCCCAAGGGCATGCTCACGCGGTACATCGACCGCCTGGGCGGCCGCTGGAACGCCTTCACCTGGAAGGACTACACGGCCTACCACGAAGTGCTGCCCGCCGAGCACCTCGCCGTGGCAATCGAGCTCGAGGCCGACCGGATGGCCAACACCGTCTTCGATCCCGAGGAGGTGGAGAGCGAGCGCACGGTGATTATCGCCGAGCGCGAGGGCAGCGAGAACTTCCCGGCCTACCTCCTGCGCGAGGAGGTGGACGCCGTGGCGCACAAAGTCCATCCCTACCGCATCCCCGTGATCGGGTGGAAGGACGATCTGCGCGCGATCACCCGCGACGACCTGCTCCGCCACTACCGCACGTACTATCATCCGAACAACGCCGTCGCCGTGGCCGTGGGGGCGTTCGACGCCGACCAGGCGCTGGAGCAGATCCGCCGCGCGTTCGGCGACCTGCCGCCCGGGGCGCCCCCGCCGCCCGTGCGGGCGCGCGAGCCCGAGCAGGAGGGCGAGCGCCGCGTCGTCCTGCAGCGGCCCGGGGGCGCGACGAGCTATCTCCACCTCGCCTATCACGTCCCGCAGGCCGCGCATCCCGACCTCGCCGCCCTGCTGGTCATCGACGGGCTGCTGTCGGGCTTCAAGAGCGTGGTGCCGTTCGACCAGGGCGGCGGCGGCCGCAGCTCGCGCCTCTACCGCGCCCTGGTGGAGACCGGCCTGGCCAGCGAGGTCACCACCTCGCTCATCCCCGCGGTCGACCCCACGCTACTGCGGATCGTGGCCACGGTGCGCGCCGGGGTGGACGTCCGCGCGGTGGAGGAGCGGACGCTGGCCGAGCTCGAGCGCCTGGCGCGCGAGCCGGTGGGCGAGGCGGAGCTGGCCAAGGTGAAGCGACAGGCTCGGGCGCAGTTCGTCTTCGCGCGGGACGGCGTCTACCGCACGGCGCTGGCCCTGGGCGCCTTCGCCTGCGTGGACGGCGTGGAGGCGTTCCCCTCGCTGCTGGACCGCATCGGGCGGGTTACGGCGGACGACGTCGCGGCGGCCGCCGCGCGCTACCTCCGGGATCGCCGCCGCACCGCGGGATGGTACCTGCCCGAGGCCGGCGGCGCCTCACAGCCGGCCGCGCACGCCGCCCGCCATCCGGGCCTCTTTGGGATCCAGCGCCACGCCATCCGGAGCGCGCGCACCGGCGGGGTGGAGATCGCGGTGCGGCCGGAGACCATCACCCGCAGCGAGCTGTCCAACGGCCTGGTCGTGCTCGCCCACGAGCAGCCGCGCACCGAGATGGTGGCCGTGCATGGCTACGTGCGGGCCGGCGCTCTCTTCGACGGGGAGCGCAGCGGGCTCGCCCGCTTCACGGCGGCGATGCTGCAGCGCGGCACGGCGACGCGGACGTCGCAGGCCATCGCCGAGGCCCTGGAGGGGATGGGCGCGTCGCTGACGGTGTTCTCCACGGCTGAGGTGGTCGGTATCTCCCTGCGCGTCCTCCGCGAGGACGCCCCCGCGGCCCTGGCCATCATCGCCGATCTCCTGCAGCAGCCGACCTTCCCCGCGGAGGAAGTGGAGAAGGTGCGCGGAGAGCTGCTCACGGCGCTGCGCGTCGTGGAGCAGGACACCCGGGTCGTGGCCGAGCGCACCTGGCGCCGCCTGCTGTATCCGCCCGGTCATCCCCACGCCCGGATGGCGGAGGGCGACCTGGCGGTGGTGGAGCGGTTGACCCGCGACGACCTCGTGGCCTTCCATCGGCGGCACTACCGGCCGGAGGCGACGATCCTGGCCATCGTCGGCGATCTGCCGCCCGGCAAGGTCCTCGAGCTGACCGCGCGGCTGTTCGCCGGGTGGCCGCGGCAGGGCGCCTGGGCTCCGCCGGGGGTGCCGCCCGTGCCGCGGCCCGACGCCCCGCGCACCGGGGAGCAGCGCCTCGCCGGCAAGATCCAGTCCGACATCGTCCTGGGCGTGCCGGGGCCGGCCCGCACCGACCCACGCTACTACGAGGTGATGGTGGCCAACCTCATCCTGGGACAGATCGGGATGATGGGGCGGCTCGGGGAAAGCGTGCGGGAGCGGCAGGGGATGGCCTACTACGCCTACAGCGATCTGCGGGCCGGCCTGCTGCCGGGCCCCTGGTGGGTCCGCGCCGGGGTCAACCCGCAGCACGAAGCGCGCGCCGTGGAGACCATCCTCGAGGAGATCCGAGCCTTCCAGGCGCAGGGGCCGACAGCGGAGGAACTGGACGACGCACGCCGCTTCCTGATCGGCTCGCTGGCGCTGCGGCTGGAGACCACCGGCGGGATCGCGCAGACGCTGGCGGACATCGAGCTCTACGGCCTCGGGCTGGACTACCTGCAGCGCTTCCCCGACCTCATCCGCGGCGTGACACGCGAGGCGGTGATCGCCGGAGCGCGGGCGTTCTCGCTGGACGCCTACGCGCTCGCCGTGGCGGGCCCGCCGCCAGGAGCATGAGGGGCGGGGGGATCGTGCGGACGCTGACGGCCTACGTGCCTGAAGGGTTTCCGGAGGTCCGGCCAGGCACAGACCTCGTCGCCGCGATCCTGGGGGTCTGCGACGCCGAGGGGCTGGCGCTGCGCGCCGGCGACGTCCTCGTGCTGGCGCACAAAGTGGTGAGCAAATCCGAGGGCGCTGTGGTGCACCTGGCGGAGGTGACGCCGGGTCCCCGCGCGCTGGCGCTGGCGAGCGAAGCGGAGAAGGATCCCCGCCTCTGTCAGGTGATCCTCGACGAGTCGGCGGCCATCATGCGCGTGCGGCCGGGGCTGATCATCGCCCAGCACCGGCTGGGGTTCGTCTGCGCCAACGCCGCGGTGGACTTCAGCAACGTCGGCCTGGGCAGCGACTGGGTGTGCGTCCTGCCGCGGGATCCGGCGGCGAGCGCCGCGCGGCTGCGCGACGGGGTCCAGGCCGCGACCGGCGCCGCCGTGGCGGTGATCATCAACGATACCCACGGCCGGCCCTGGCGGGAGGGAGCGGTGGGCGTGGCGATCGGCGTGGCCGGCCTGGAGCCGATCTACAGCTACATCGGCCGGGAGGACCGCTACGGCTACGTGCTGCATTCTTCCATCGAGAGCGTGGCCGACGAACTGGCCGCCACGGCCAGCCTGCTGCAGGGCCAGGCCGCGGAGGGGACGCCGCTCGTCGTGATCCGCGGGGCGCGGTACGAGCCCGGCGGGGGACGGACCCGGTTGCTGCGCGAGCCGGACCGGGATCTCTTCAGGTGAGCCCGCGATGAAGATCGCTGCGCTGCGCTGCCGGATGCTGGCCGGGACGCTGGAGAAGCCGATCCAGTTCGGGATCGGCGCTTTCCCGACGTTCTCCGCCACGCTCGTCGTCGCGACCACAGACGACGGGATCACGGGCGTCGGCGAGTGCATCGTGCGCCGGGCGCCGCAGGTCACGAAGGCCATCGTCGAGCAGATGCTGGCGCCGCTGGTGATCGGCCGCGATCCCCGCGACGCAGAAGGGCTGTGGGATGAGATGTTCCGCCAGCTGCGCGGCTGGGGTCACTACCGCGGCTTCGTCTTCGAGGCGATAAGCGGGATCGACACCGCGCTGTGGGACATCGTCGGCAAAGCGGCGGGGCTGCCGGTGTACAAAGTCCTGGGCGGGGCGGGCCGCCCGCGCGTTCCGTGCTACGCTTCCTCCGTCTACTTCAACGCCCTCCCGGCGATGGTGGCCGAGGCCCGGGCGCAGGTCGCCCGCGGCCACCGCGCGATCAAGGTGAAGATCGGACGGCCGCCGGAGCTGGGCGGCCGGCGGGCCGACGTGGCCTCGGTGCGGGCGATCCGCGAGGCGATCGGGCCCGATGTGGAGATCATGCTGGACGTGAACAGCGCCTACGACGCGGCCACGGCGATCAAGGTCGGGCGGCAGCTGGAAGACGCGGACATCACCTGGCTCGAGGAGCCGGTGCCATCCGACGACCTCGACGGCTACCGCAAGGTCCGGGAGGGGCAGCCCATCCCGGTGGCCGCCGGGGAGAGCGAGTTCGGCCTGTTCGGCTTCCGCGAGCTCATCGCCCGCGGCGCGCTCGATATCGTGCAGCCCGACGTGGCCCGCGTCGGCGGGTTCACGGGGGCGCGGCGCGTCGGGGCGCTGGTGCATGCCTACAACCTGCGGTACGCGCCCCACACCGGCTTCTCCGCCGGCGTCTCCCATCTCGCCGCGCTGCACGTCGCCGCCAGCGTGCCGAACCTGATGACCTACGAGTACTTCTTCGCGCCCAACCCCCTGCGCGAGCTGTTCACGGAGCCCTTCCCGCAGCCGCGGGAGGGGATGATCGACGTGCCGCAGCGGCCGGGGTTGGGCCTGGAGCTGGACGAGCGGATCGTCAAAACGTTCGAAATCATCTAGCCGCCGTGCCCGCCAACCTCACCCCCGAGTTCATGGCCGCCGACAAGAAGTTCAAGGCGGCGGCCACCCCCCAGGAGAAGCTGGCCGCCCTGGAAGAGATGCTGGCCACGATCCCCAAGCACAAGGGGACGGAGAAGATGCAGGCGGACATCAAGCGGCGGATCGCCAAGCTGCGCCAGGAAACGCAGCGCCGCCGCGGGGCGTCCCGGGGCAAGCCCTTCTACCTCATCGAGAAGGAGGGGGCGGGGCAGCTCGTCCTGGTCGGCCCCCCCAACAGCGGGAAGTCGTCGCTGCTCGCGGCCCTGACCAACGCCGAGCCGGAGATCGCCGACTACCCGTTCACCACGCGCGTGCCGTTGCCCGGGATGATGGCCTACGAGAACGTGCAGATCCAGCTCATCGACCTGCCCCCGATCATCCCCGAGTTCGCGGAAGGGTGGCTCTACGGCATCATCCGCAACGCCGGCGGCGTGCTGCTGGTCGCCGATCTGGCCGACGACGACCTCCTGGCGCAGACCGACGCCGTGCTGCGCCTCCTGGCCCAGGTCAACATCCACCTCGTGGCCGAGCCCCGCGAGCAGACGCAGAAGCGGACGATCGCCGTCGCCAACAAGCTGGACGCCCCCGGCGCGGCGGACCGGCTGGCGCTGCTTCGGGAGTTCATCGGCCCGCGCTTCCCCGTCCTCGCCGTCTCCGCCCGGGCCGGCACCGGGCTGGAGGCCCTCCGCGAGGCGGGGTTCCGGCTGCTGCGGGTGATCCGCGTGTACAGCAAGCCCCCCGGCCAGAAGCCGGACCTCTCCGCGCCCTTCATCCTGCCGGCGGGCTCCACCGTCCTCGACGCCGCCGCGGCGATCCACAAGGTCTTCGTCGAGAAGCTGCGCTTCGCACGCCTGTGGCGCGGCACGGCCTACAGCGGGCAGATGGTCGGCCGGGACCATGTCCTCGAAGACGGGGACGTCATCGAGATCCACGCCTGAGCCGCCGCGATCGCGTTCGCCCCGCGGAGGGATATCTCCGCGCGGCGCAGTAGGGTGATAAGCGGGTCAGGTTCGCCGCAGTCCGAGGGGAGGGCGCATGGGGCAGCCGATCGGCCGATCGCTCGTCGCGGAAGCCGTGGGCACGCTGGCGCTGGTCTTCATCGGCGCGGGATCAATCATCGCCGACCAGCTCACTGGCGGGCGGGTGGGCCTGGTGGGCATCGCCTTCGCCCACGGGCTGGCCATCGCCACGATGGTCGCCGCAGCCGGCCATGTGTCGGGCGGCCACTTCAACCCGGCGGTGACGCTGGGGTTCGCCGCCACGGGGCGCCTGCCGGCGGGCACCGCGCTAGCCTACGTTGCGGCCCAGCTCGCCGGCGCGTCGATCGGCGCGCTGCTGCTCACCGTCGGCTTCCCCGAGGCGGCCCGGCAGGCCGTGGGCCTCGGCACCCCCGTTCTCGCCCGGGGGATCGCCGCCGGGCCGGGGATCGTCATCGAGGCGGTGCTGACCTTCTTCCTCGTCTTCGTGGTCTTCGGCGTCGCCGTCGACGCCCGGGCGCAGCGGCCGGCGGCCCCGCTGGCCATCGGCTTCGTGATCACGATGGACATCCTGGCGGGGGGCGCGCTCACAGGCGGCGCGATGAACCCCGCCCGGGTCTTCGGGCCGGCGCTCTTCTCCGGCGTGTGGGCGAACCATCTCGTCTACTGGGTCGGTCCGGCGCTGGGCGGGTTGCTCGGCGCGTGGGGCTACACCGCGCTCATGGACCGGACGGGGCGTTGAGAGGAGGAGAGAAGAGATGCGGCTCACCTACTACGGGCACGCCTGCTTCCTGCTGGAGAGCGGCGGAACGAGCATTCTCATCGATCCCTTCAACGAGAAGTGCGGCTACCCGGTCCCGCGGCTCACGCCGACGGCGGTGGCGGTGAGTCACGAGCACTTCGACCACAACCACGTCGAGGCCGCCGGCGGCGCGCCGAAGGTGATCCGGGGTCTGCGCGAGGGGGGGAAGGAATGGGCGACGGTGGCCGAGCGCGTGGGGCCCATCGTCGTCGGCGCGGTGCGCACCTACCACGACGGCGCGCAGGGCGCCGAACGCGGCCGCAACGCGATGTTCCTCTTTGAGGCCGACGGCGTGCGTCTCGTGCACGCCGGCGACCTGGGCCACACGCTGACCGAGGATCAGGTCGCCGCCGCCGGCCGCGTCGACGTCCTGCTCCTCCCGGTGGGCGGCTACTACACGATCGGTCCCCGGGAGGCCGACGTCGTCGTGGACCAGCTGCGGCCGCGGGTCGTCGTGCCGATGCACTACAAGACGGATGTGAACGCGGACTGGCCGATCGGCCCGGTGGACGACTTCCTGCGCGGCAAGGCGCGGGTGCGGCGGCGGGAGCGCACGGTGACGATCACGCCCGCCGAGCTGCCGGCCGAGCGGGAGATCTGGGTGCTACACCACGCCTGACAGGTAGGTGAGCAGGGTGCGGACCCCGTAGCCGGTACCGCCCTTGGGCGTGTAGGGGCCGGTGCCTTCCTCCTTCTCCAGGAAGGCTGTCGGGGCGATGTCCAGGTGGGCCCAGGGCCGGCCGCCGGCGAACTCGCGGATGAAGATCGCGCCCTTCTGCGCCCCGCCGTAGCGTCCGCCGGAGTTGCGCAGGTCGGCCACCTGGCTGCGCATGTCTTCCAGGTACTCCTCGTAGAGGGGCAGGCGCCAGAGGCGCTCGCCAGCGCGCTCGGCGGCCTCGAGCAGCCGTCCGGCCAGGGCGTCGTCGTTGCTCAGCAAGGCCGCGGCGTAGTAGCCCAGGGCGACCATCGCTGAGCCGGTCAGGGTGGCAAGGTCGATGATCTCCTCCGCGCCCCGCTGGGCGGCGAAGGCAACCGCATCGGCCAGGATGACCCGGCCTTCGGCGTCGGTGTTCGTGATCTCGATCGTCTTGCCGCTCAGCGCCCGGATGATGTCGCCCGGTTTCATCGACCGCCCGCCGGGCATGTTCTCCACCGCGGCGATGACGCCCAGCACGCGCACCGGAGGCGCCAGGGCGGGCAGGGCCCGCATCGCGGCCAGCACCGCCGCCCCCCCGGCCATGTCGCCCTTCATCCACTCCAGGTCGCTGTGCTTGAGGTTGATGCCGCCGCTGTCGTAGCAGACGCCCTTGCCGACCAGCGCCACCGCGCGCTGCGCCCGGGGCGGCGCGTACTCCAGGACGATCAGGCGGGGCGGTTGCGCACTGCCCCC
>DATLZI010000309.1:0-8624 GCA_035574075.1 bacterium
TCCTTCAGACCGCCTGGAACGGACCGCGGGGCGTGCCCCGGGCCTGGATCGAGCGGGCGATCCAGGAGTGCGGAGGCGCCCTGGCCCTCTTCGAGCGCGGGGTGCACATCTTCGCCCGGGACGAGGCGGTGGCCCATCCCCGCTGGGAGCAGGCCGCCGCGCTCGCCGCGGACGGAGTGCGCCGGTTCCGCGCCGCGCTCACCGCCCAGCTGGCCGAGGCTCCCGCGGAGGGATACGCCTGCGGCGTCGAGGCCCTCGACCGCCTGATCCGTCGCGGCCACGGGCTGGAGATGGACGCCCGCGCGCTGCTGGCGCTGGGCGAGGAGCATCTCGCCGAGACGAGGGCCCGCCTCGAGCGCCTCGCTCGCCGGGCGGGAGAAGGCGACTGGCGCGAGGGACTGCGCCGCCTGGCCGACCGCCATCCCGAGCCGGATCGGTACTACGAGCGCTTTGCCGAGATCTGGGAGGAGGCGAAGGCCGCGGCGGAAGCGGCCGCGCTCGTGACCTGGCCCCACTATCCGATCCGGTACGTCCCGCAGCCGCGCTGGGCGCGCGAGGCGGCACCCGCCTTGTACTTCCTCTTCTACCGGGCGCCGGCGGCGTTCGACCGGCTGCGCGTCGTGGACTCCTTCGTCACCCCGATCGAGCCGGGGCTGCCGGCGGAGGAGCAGCGCCGCCGGCTGCGCGCCGCCAACGACGCTGCGATCAAGCTCAACCACGTCGTGCACCATGGCGGGCTCGGCCACCACGTGCAGAACTGGTACGCCTACCACCGCGCCCACTCGCGCTTCGGCCGTGTCGCCGCGGTGGACTGCGCCAGCCGCATCGCCTTCTTCTGCGGCGGGACGATGGCCGAGGGCTGGGCCACCTACGCCACCGATCTGATGGACGAGGTCGGCTACCTGACGCCCCTCGAGCGGCTGGCCCAGGCGCACTCGCACCTGCGCATGGCCGCCCGCGCCGTGGTCGATGTGCGGCTGCACACCGGCGACTGGACCCTCGAGCAGGCGGCGGCCTTCTACCGCGACGCGGCGGCGATGCCCGAGGAGGCCGCCCGCGCCGAGGCGGTGAAGAACAGCATGTTCCCGGGCACCGCCCTGATGTACCTGGCTGGCAACCGGGCGATCCACGATCTCCGGGAGACCCTGCGCGCCCGCCCCGGCTTCTCGTTGCGGAGCTTCCACGACCGTCTGCTGTCGTACGGCTCGATCCCGGTGCCGCTGATCGCGCAGCGCATGCGGGCGGGCGACGGCCTTCAGTAGAGCCGCTGGCGATCGAACACGTTCAGCAGGGGCTCCCCGCCCAGATAGCGGCGGAGGTTCTCGCAGAAGAGGTCGGTCAGCCGCGCGTTCTCCGATGCGACGGTGCTCGCGGAGTGCGGGCTGAGCAGCACGTTGGGCATCGTCCACAGCGGATGGTCCGGCGCGGGGGGCTCGCTGGCCAGGACGTCGAGCGCCGCGCCGGCGAGGCGGCCGCTCTGCAGCGCCTCGATCAGCGCTGTCTCGTCGACCACGGCGCCTCGCGCGACGTTGATCAGCACGGCGCCGCTCTTCAGCGCCTCGAACTGCGCCCGCCCCAGGAGCCGCTCCGTTTGGGGGGTGTGCGGCACGGCCAGGACGAGGTAGTCGGCCTGACCGAGCAGCTCGGGCAGATCCGCGAGGGGCACGATCCGGTGCGCGCCGGCGGGATCGTGTCCGATCGCGGCGCTGCGGCTGGTCGCGAGCACGGTCATTCCCAGCGCCCGACAGATCCGGGCGACCTCGCGGCCGATGCTGCCGTAACCGATGAGGCCGACCGTCGCCCCGGCGACGTCGCGGCCGCAGTAGCGCCCCCAGCGGCGGGCGGCCTGCTCCCGCACCATCCGGAAGCCGTCCTTGGCGAACCACAGGATCGCCATCGCCACGAAGTCGGCGAGCGGGCGGGCGTGGATGCCGCGCGCCGTGGTGAAGGTGATCGGCGTGCGGATCAACCCGCTGCGGAGCAGTAGCTGCCCGATGCCGGTGCTGGTGGCCTGGATCCAGCGGACGTTGGGGATCAGTTCGGCGAGGGCGGCGAGGTTCGTGTAGTCGAAATCGAAGAGCACCTCGGCCCGCGTCAGAAATTGCCGCCAGCGCGCCTCGTCGGCGGGGCTGCGGCGGAGCGGGGCGCCCACATGGTCGTTGGGGTAGCGCGGCGTTGGCAGCAGCGCGGGCTCGTAGGTGACACGAACGCCCTCCACGGCGCGGATCCGCTCGACGTGGATAGGTTCCAGATAGGAGGCGATGACCAGCTCGACGGTCCTCAACCCGGCATGGTTTCCCCGCCCCCCGCGCGGGACTCCTGCCGGCGCGGCGGGGTCTAACCCCGCGGGGGCGAGGGAACGGCCATAACGCGATGCAGGAGCGAGCGAAACGCCCTCAACGCCGGCGCCCCCGGGCGCCCGCGGCGGCCGCGGCGTCCCTGACCGCGGAGGCGGCGGGACCGGGCGGAGGCGCGGCGGCGAACGGCCAGCCGGATGTGCTTCGGCACCCCGGCGAGGAGCTGGCGGCGCGGGTGGAGGCGCTGGTCGAGCGGTTGGAGCGGGCCGTCGCCGAGGGGGAGGCCGCCCTGGCGTCCCTGCACGCGGCGATGAGCGGCACCGCGGGATCGGTGGCCAACTGGGAGGGGACGCTGGCCGGGGCGGAAGAGGCCCTGGCCGCGCTGCGGGCGACGATCGCCCAGGGCCGCGATTCGCTCGTCGCCTGGCAGGCCACGCTCTCCCGCAGCGAGAACGCGGTGGCCAAGGGCGAGGCGCAGCTCACGCACGCGCTGCAGTCGCTGAGCGCCGCCCAGGCCGACCTGCGCGCTAGGCACGACGAGTTCGCGCACGAGCTCGCGCAGGGCCGCGAGGCACTCCTGCGCTGGCAGAACACGGTCAAGACCGGCGCGGAGCGTCTGGAAGAGTGGACGCGATCGGCCGACCGCTGGGAGGAGTCGCTGGCGGCGTGGCGCGAGTCGGCGAACCGCCTGCTGGCGCAGTGGTCGGCGCTGCTGGAGCGGCAATCCTCCCGAGGCCGCAGATCGCTGGCCGCGGGGTTGGTCCTGGTCGGTCTCCTCGCCGTGGCCATCGCAGCGGGCTATGTCATCGCTCCCCGATTCGTCGGCACCCTCGGGGCCGGGACGGGGACCTCCGCTCCTCCGCCGGCCGGCGTTCTCCCGTCCGCGGCGCCCGCCCCGGAGGCGGCCGCGCCCTCGCCGGAGGCGGCCGCGCCGGCAGCGGGCACGCTCTACCGCGTGCAGGTTGGCGCCTTCCGGGTGCGGGCGAACGCCGAGGCGCTGGTTGGCCAGCTCGCCGCGCGGGGCTTCACTGCTACGATCCGCCCGCGCGACGGCCTGCACAAGGTCCAGCTCGGCGTCTATGCGGACCGGGCTCGGGCCGACGCGGTCCTGGCCGCCCTCAAGGCTCAGGGCTACGCCGACGCCTTCGTGGTCGAGGAGCCGACCGAGCCGTCGCCCTAGCCCCCCGCCGTTCTCCGGTGCGCCGGATTCCATCGGGGGTGCCGGGCACCGCGCCGATCGGGATGCGCAGCCGTCACCTCCCCGGTTTCGCACCGCGCCGCCTCGCTGGCCGGGCCCGTCACCGTGAGATCGCCATTGGGAACCGGATGGCGCGAAGCGAGCGGCATCCGGCGCCCGCCGGATGCCGGGCCGAGCGCGGGCGTCGTACGGTAAGAGGGGAGGTGGTCGCGGTGTCTCCACGCTGCGACACGCTGGGGAGCCCCGTGGTCAAGGCAGCCCGCGCCGCGCTCGGCCGCGGGGACGTCACCCTCATCCTGCGGTACGTGCCCAAGCGCGCCGAGACCGAGCTGCGCCGCGCCTTCGAGCGCGCCTCGCGGGTCCGGCTGCTCAGCCCGGAGGCCAGGGAGGCGATCGACGCCTGGTTCGTCGAGACGGCGGTCCGCCTGCACCGCCAGGGCCGGGGCGCGCGGTGCGCCGGCCTGGGCGACGGGGCCGCCGACGGCATCGCGCTGGCGCTCTAGCGGGCTCCCCGCCGCGGCCTCCGCGCCCTCCGGCCCCGCAGGAGAAGTTCCCGGCGCGCCGGGAAGATGTCTCAAGCGGGGGAGGCGACGATGGGCGAGTTCCTGAACCTCATCTACTTCCTGATCCTGCTGCAAGTCTTCATCCCGATGATGCAGAAGCGGCTGATGCAGGAGATGCGGCTCGTGGCGATCCGCCGCCTCGAGGCGCAGCGGCGGTCGCGCGTGATCACGATGATCCACCGCCAGGAAACGATGAGCCTGCTGGGATTCCCCGTCGCCCGCTACATCGACATCGAGGACTCGGAGAAGGTCCTGCGCGCCATCCGCCTCACCCCGCCGGAGATGCCGATCGACCTCATCCTGCACACACCGGGCGGCCTGGTCCTCGCCGCGGAGCAGATCGCCTGGGCGCTGAAACGGCACCCGGGCACGGTGACGGTCTTCATCCCGCACTACGCGATGTCCGGCGGCACGCTGATCGCCCTGGCCGCGGACGAGATCGTCATGGATCCCAACGCCGTGCTCGGCCCCGTCGACCCGCAGCTCGGCAGCCCGCAGAGCGGCTACTTCCCCGCGGCCTCCGTGCTCAAGGCGCTGGAGACGCCCAACCCGAACCGCGACGACCAGACCCTGATCATGGGCGACGTGGCGCGCAAGGCCGTGGAGCAGGTCTACCGCACGGTGCGCGGCCTGCTGCTCGAGCACCACGATGAGGCCCAGGCGGACCGGCTGGCCCGAGCGATGAGCGAGGGGCGCTGGACGCACGACTACCCGATCGACTTCGAGGAGGCGAAGGCGCTCGGCCTGCGCGTCTCCGACGCCATGCCGGAGGAGATCTACCGGTTGATGGACCTGTACCCGCAGACGCGGCAGCAGCGGCCGGGCGTGGAGTACATCCCGACCCCCTATCGGCCGATCCCCGCGCCGGGGAGCCGGGAGCGCCGCGACTAGAACTGCACCTTCACGGGTTCGCGCGACGCCGCGTCGGCCTCGAAGTACTCCTTCGGCCCGAACCCGGCCAGGTTGGCGATAAGGTTCGTGGGGAACGACTCCCGCATGTTGTCGTACTGCATCACGGTGTCGTTGTAGAACTGCCGCGCGAACATGATCTTGTTCTCGGTGTCGGCGAGGTCGGTCTGCAGGCGCTGGAAGTTCTCACTGGCCCGCAGCTGGGGATAGGCTTCGGCCACGGCGAACAGCGAGCGCAGGGCCTGGGTGAGCATGTTCTCGGCCTGGGCCTGCTCGCCGACGCTGCCCGCGGCGAGCGCCCGGGCGCGCGCCTCGGTGACGCGCTCGAACACCGCCCGCTCGTGCCCGGCGTAGCCCTTCACCGTCTCCACCAGGTTGGGGATCAGGTCGTAGCGCCGGCGCAGCTGCACGTCGATCTGTGACCAGGCGTTCTCGATGCGGTTGCGCAGCACGACCAGGCGGTTGTAGGCGGCGATAACGGCGATGACGAGCAGGGCCAGGATGCCCAGCCCGATCAGCATGCCCATGAACGGGTTCCTCCGCGGCCCGGGGCGGCGTCCTGCCGGGCCCATGAAGGGGATAGGACATCCCGCCCGCACCTCCTGCCCGCGCCCTGGACAGGCGGCCCGGAACCTGTCACGATCTAGCCGGCGATTCGAGGAGGATGACGGTGGTCGACCCCCGCATCACCAAGCTGGCCGGGGTGCTGGTGCACTACTCGCTGAAGATCCGGCCCGGCGACCTCTTCCGGATCGGCGGGCCGGCGCTCGCCGCGCCGCTCATCGCCGAGGTCTATCGCGAGGCCCTGGCCGCCGGCGCCCATCCGTTCGTGCGGGTGAACGTGGAGGGGCTGGACGAGATCTATCTCAAGACGGCGAGCGAGGACCAGCTGCGCTACGTCTCCGAGCTGCAGCGCCTGGAGACCGAGCGCATCACCGCCTCGCTGGGCATCTGGGGTGAGTGGAATACGCGCGAGCTGAGCGGGGTGGACCCCCGACGCATCGCCCTGCGCCGGGAGGCCACGCGCCAGCTGCAGCAGCGCTTCCTGGCGCGCGCCGCGGCGAACGAGCTGCGCTGGTGCGGCACGCAGTACCCGACACACGCCGAGGCGCAGGAGGCCGAGATGTCCCTCGCCGAGTACGAGGACTTCGTCTTCCGCGCCGGGATGCTCGATCGCGACGATCCGGTGGCGGCCTGGGAGGCGGTGCGCGCCGAACAGGACCGCATCATCCAGGTCCTGGCGCGCTGCCGGCGCCTGCACATCACGGGCCCGGAGATCGACCTGCAGCTCTCCGTGGAGGGGCGGCGGTGGATCAACGCCGCCGGGGAGTCGAACTTCCCCGACGGCGAGGTCTTCACCGGGCCGGTGGAGGATTCGGTGAGCGGCCGCGTGCGCTTCACCTTCCCGGCGATCTACAACGGTCGGGAGGTGCACGACGTCGAGCTGGTCTTCGAGCAGGGCAGGGTCGTGCGCGCCCGTGCCGCCAAGGGCGAAGATTTCCTGCTGGCCATGCTCGACACCGACGCCGGCGCGCGCTATGTCGGCGAGTTCGCCTTCGGCACGAACTACCAGATCCAGCGCTTCACGCGCAACCTCCTCTTCGACGAGAAGATCGGCGGGACGCTGCACCTGGCCCTGGGGGCGGGCTATCCGGAGACCGGCTCGCAGAACACCTCCGGCCTGCACTGGGACATGATCTGCGACCTGCGCCGCGGGAGCCGGGTCGAGGCGGACGGCGCCGAGATCTACCGCGACGGCCGCTTCCTGATCTAGGGCTACGGTCGGCGCATTTCCTCGATCAGGTCGTCGAACATCCGCTGCGTCTGCTCCGAGACCTCGTCGGCCAGCTCGGCGTAGGCCTGGTGCTCCATCGTCTTGACCTGGATGTTCTGCAGCATGTTCGCCTCGATCTCGCGCAGGAACTCGATGACGTCGGCGCGCTCGAATTCGCCGAACTCGCCGCTCTTCAGGCGACGAACGAACTCCTCCAGGCTCTGCATCTCGACCAGGCAGATCTGCTCGTAGATCTCCCACAGCCGCTCGTTCATCGCTGAGCCTCCGCCCGTCCTCGTCGGCCCGGTTTCGCGCCGCGCACGCGGTGCACCTTCAGGAAGTTGGTGCGGCCGCGGACGACGATCGGCGCGGAGCCGACGAGGACGATGACATCCTCCCGGGCGGCCAGGCCGCGGCGAATCAGTTCCTCCTCGACGTGGGCCAGCATCGCGTCGGTGTCGTGGACGAACGTCGTGGCGTAGGCCCGGATCCCCCACCACAGGGCGAGGCGGCGGGCCACGCGCTCGGCTTCCGTGAAGGCGATGATCGGCGGCCGGGGGCGCTGCGTGCTGACCAGCTCGGCGGTGCGGCCGCTGCGCGTGATGACGACGATGGCCCGCGCCCCGATCTCCCCGGCCAGGCTGGCCGCCGCCCGGGCCACGGAGAGGGCGGTGCCCCGGCGCTGCTGGGCGTGCGGGGTGAAGACCTCGGCCTGCGCCGCCTCGACGACCCGCGCGATGCGGTCCATCGTCCGCACCGCCTCCACCGCGTAGGCGCCCACCGCGGTCTCCTCGGAGAGCATCACCGCGTCCGTGCCGTCGAGGATCGCGTTGGCCACGTCGGAGGTCTCGGCGCGGGTGGGCCGGGGATGCTCGACCATCGAGTCGAGCATCTGCGTGGCGGTGATCACGGGCACCCCGGCGCTGTTCGCCTTGCGGATGATCGTCTTCTGCAGCACCGGCACCTGCTCGGCGGGCAGCTCCACGCCCAGGTCGCCGCGCGCTACCATCACCCCGTCCGCGGCGCGCAGGATGCCGTCGAGGGCCGTGATCGCGCCGGCCTTCTCCAGCTTGGCGATGATCGGCACCCGGATCCCCACGCGGGCCATCGCCCGGCGGCCCAGGGCCACGTCCTCCGGCCGCTGCACGAAGCTCATCGCCACGTAGTCGACGCCCAACCGCAGCCCGAAGGCCAGGTCGTCGTAGTCCTTCTCGGTCATCGCCGGGACGCGCAGCGTCACCCCCGGCACGTTCAGCCCCTTGTGCTCGCGCAGCAGCCCGCCGCGCACCACCCGGGTGCGCACCAGCCCCGGCCCCGTGCCCTCCACGACCAGCTCGAGCGTGCCGTCGTCGAGGAGGATGCGGTCGCCCTTGCGCACGTCTCGGGCCAATCCGGCGTAGGTGGCGGTGATGACGCGGTCATCGCGCGCGCCCGGTTCGGCGGCGATGACCAGCGCCTCGCCCGCGCGCAGCTCCAGGGGCCCCTGGGGCAGGGCGCCGACGCGCACCTTCGGGCCGGCGAGGTCCTGCAGCACGGCCACCGAACGCCCCACCGCCCGCTCGGCCTCGCGCACGCGCGCGTAAACGTCAGCGTGGAAAGCCTGCGTGCCATGGGAGAAGTTCAGGCGCACGACGTCCACGCCGGCGTCGAGCAGCTGGCGGATCGCCTCGACGCTCTTCGTCGCGGGTCCGAGCGTGGCGACGATGGAGGTGCGGCGGTCTCCCTGCCGCACCGGCCGCGGAAGCTTCACGCCAACGGGGTTCGTCTTGAGCGGCCTGGAAGTCCTTGCTATGATGTGGGGTGCTCGAGCCGGCGTAGCTCAGTGGTAGAGCAGCGCACTCGTAATGCGCAGGTCACGAGTTCGAATCTCGTCGCCGGCTCCA
>DATLZI010000310.1:0-7434 GCA_035574075.1 bacterium
CGGTCGGCGCCGGGGGCGGCCGCCGGGGCGTAGGGGAGCGGGGCGGTGGAGGCGCCCCGCGCGCCGGCGAGGAGGGCCAGCGCGAGCAGGGCGCCCCGCAGCCGCCGCGTCACGGCCAGCCGGTCAGCGAAAGATCGACCGCGGCAGGTAGGCGGAGACGACCCAGTTCGGCGCGTCCACAACCTCGCTGATCCGCAGGTCGACGGCCACGCTGCACAGCGCGTAGGCCAGTTCGGGCGCAAGCCTGTGCTCGCGCCCGAGGTAGTCGATCATGTCGCGGATCGCATCCTTGGCCGCCAGCATCAGGTCAGGGGCGATCCCTGTCGTGGCGTGGTAGCCGTGCTCGTCGACGTGCCTGGTCGGAGCGCCCGCCAACACGAACTGCGGCCGGCGCAGCGCCGCTCCCTTGACGAGCTGGAAGCGCAGGGTGATCGTCATCGGCGACTCGACCGCTGTGCCGCACACCTCCCCATCGCCCTGCGCGGCGTGGGTGTCCCCGACGGAGAAGAGAGCGCCGGCGACCTGCACCGGCAGGTACAGCTTCGTCCCCCGGGTCAGGTCCCGGATGTCCATGTTCCCGCCGACCTCCCGCGGGGGGACGATGGAGTGCAGGCCCGGCGCGGCCGGGGCGACCCCGATTGTGCCGGGGAACGGCCGCACCGGCAGCCGGATGCCGGGGGCAAACTCGACGCCCCCGGCCCCGTACTCGGAGATGTGCAGGAACGGTTGGGGGAAATCCTCGGCCAGCAGCCCGAAGCCCGGGATGATCGCCGTCCACCCCCAGCCGCTGGGCGCGAAGTCGAGGATCTCCACGAGCAGGGCGTCCCCGGGGGCCGCCCCCTCGACGTACACCGGTCCCGTCACCGGATTCACCCGCGCGAAGTCCAGCCGGGCCACGTCCTCGACGGTGGACGAGCGGGTGAGCTGGCCGCCGCTGGCGTCCACGACCTCGAACGTCACTGTCTCTCCCGGCGCGATCCGCAGGACCGGCTCGTTGGCGTTGTTCCAGCCGAAGTGATGGCGGTCCCGGTGAATGGTGCGCGTGCTCATCGGCCGACGATCCGGACTTCGTCGTAGTGCACCGGGATGTGGATCGGGTCGGTGAAGATCCCCTTCACCCCGCCCAACCGGGCGCTGTGCATCGTGTAGCGCCGCTCGTTGAAGATCGGGATCCACGGCGCGTCTTCCATGATCAGGCGGTAGATCTGGCGGAACTTCGCCGCCCGCGCCGCGGCCTGCCCGGGCTGGACCATGGCATCGGCCTCCTCGACCAGCTTCTCCACGGTGCGGTTGCAGTACCAGGCCCAGTTCCAGGTGCCCGGCGCGAGCGAGGCGCAGGAGAGGATCGGCCAGTAGAAGTTGTTCGGGTCGGGGTAGTCCGCGATCCAGGCCATGCCGCCCGACCACAGCAGGGGCGCCCCGCCCTTGGTGCCGCCGGCCTCGATCACCGTGCTCTGGGCCAGCGTTTTCAGCTCGACCCGCACGCCGATGGCGGCCAGGTCCTGCTGGATGGCCTGGGCGATGCGCGGGTTCGGATCGGTGTTGTTGGCGTAGAGCGTGGTGCGGAACCCATTGGGGTAGCCGGCCTCGGCCAGCAGCCGCTTCGCCTGCTCGCGATCGAACGGGTAGCCCTTGTAGTCCTTGTCGTAGCCGGGCATGAGCGGCGGCAGGATCTGGTTGGCCGGGACGGCGCGGTTGTTGATGATGCGCACGATGCGCGTCTTGTCGATGGCCATGTTCAGGGCCCGGCGGACACGCACGTCGTTCAGCGGCTCGACCTGGGTGTTGATCGTCACGTACCCGGTCTGCAGCTGGTCGCCCACGGCGACGAGTTTGCTCAGCCGGCTGTCGGCCATGACCTTGACGAAGTCCGCCGGCGGGATGCCGTCGCCGAGGATGTCCACCTCGCCGCGCTGCAGGCGCAGGAAGGCGACGTTGGGTTCCACGCCCACCTGGAAGACGATCTCGTCGAGGAACGGCCGGCCGCGCAGGAAGTAGTTCGGGTTGCGCTCGAGCACCAGGCGCTGGCCGAGCACCCACTCCTTGACCCGGAAGGCGCCGGTGCCGACGGGCTTGTGGCCGAAGTCGGCGCCCAGGCGGGTCACCTCCTCCTTCGGCACGACGTGGCTGAAGTTCAGGGCCATCGTGTGCAGGAAGGCGGCGTTGGGCTTGTCCAGGGTGATGCGCACGGTGTAGCGGTCCGCCGCCTGGATGCCCGCGACCTCCTTGGCCTTGCCCTCGGCGAACGCCGTCGCGCCGCGGATCCCGGTGTAGAAGCCGGCCCCGGGGCTCTGCGTCTTGGGATTGAGGACGCGCTCCAGCGTGTACTTCACGTCGGCCGCCACCACCTCGCGGCCGTTATGGAACCGCACGCCGCGGCGCAGCTTGAAGGTGTAGGTGCGGCCGTCGGCGGAGACGCTATACGACTCCGCAAGGTGCGGTACCAGCGTCGTCGTTGCCGGCGCGTAATCCATCAGGCCGTCGGCGATCGATTTGATGATCGACCAGTTCTGCCAGTCGTACCCGATCGCCGGATCCAGCGTGCTGATGTCGTCCTTGAAGGTCACCAGCATCGTGTTGCGCCCCTGGCCCGCGCCCGGCCCCGCGAACGGGACGAGCAGGGCGGCGACCACGACCAGGATCCACCACGTTCTCCTCACCTCTCTCACCTCCCTGAGATGTTCCGGTCTAGGTGTACCGGATCTTCGGGTCGAGCAGCGGATAGACGAGATCGGCCAGCAAGTTGCCGGTGAGGATGGCCAGCGCGGAGAGCACGACCACCCCCATGATCACCGGGATGTCCACGATCTGAATGGCCTGCCAGGCCAGCTGGCCGACGCCCGGCCAGCTGAAGACCGACTCCACGACGACGACCCCGCCCATGAACGTGCCGACGTCCAGCCCGATCATCGAGACCACGGGCAGGAGGGCGTTGCGCAGGGCGTGGTGCAGCACGACGCGCCGCTCGGCGGCCCCCTTCGCCCGGGCCGTGCGCACGTAATCCTGATGGATGACATCAAGCATCGCCGAGCGCATCATCCGCGCGTACCAGCCTCCGCCGGCGATGCCCAGGGTCACGGCGGGGAGGATGAGGTGCGCGAGCGACCCGTAGCCGCCGAGGGGGAAGAGCGGCCACTTGTAGGCCAGGACGTAGAGCAGGAGCAGCCCGACGACGAACTGCGGGGCGGACACGCCGAGGAAGGCGCCGAGCATCACCGACTGGTCGAGCCGCCGCCCGCGCCGCAGCGCGGCGAGGATTCCGGCGGGCAGGCCGATGAGCAGCTCGAAGAAGATGCCGCCGACCATGAGCAGCGCGGTGGCCCCCAGGCGCGAGCGCAGCAGCGCCGTGACCTCCACCTTCTGGGCGTAGGAGCGGCCGAGATCGCCGCGGGCCAGGCGCCCCAGGTAGCGCGTGTACTGAACCAGCAGGGGCTGGTCCAGCCCCAGTTCGGCGCGGATCCGGTTCACCGTTTCCGGCGTGGCGCTGCGTCCAGCGATCATCCGCGCCGGGTCGGCCGGCAGGGCGAAGAGCAGGAGGAAGGTGATCAGGGTCACACCGAGCAGGATGACGACCGCCTGCGCCAGCCGCCGCGCGACGTAGGCGCTCATCCGCGTCCCCGCAGGGTCGGATCGATGGCGTCGCGCAGCGCGTCCCCCACCAGGTTGAAGGCCAGCGAGGTGAGGAGGATGGCGATCCCGGGGAAGGCGACAAGGTGCGGCGCCTCGAGGAAGTAGGACTGGCTCTCGTTGATCGTTCCGCCCCAGCTCGGCGTCGGCGGTCGCACTCCCACCCCCAGGAATGACAGGGCCGCTTCGAACATCACCGTCGTCGAGATGCCCAGCGTGCCCCAGACCAGGAGGGTGGGCAGGAGGTGCGGGAAGAGGTGCCGCCAGAAGATGCGCGGGGTGGGCACGCCGAGGGCGCGCGCCGCCTCGATGAACTCCCGGCCGCTGATCGTCAGGACCTGCGCGTAGACGATGCGCGCGATCCAGACCCAGTTCACCATGCCGATGACGAGGGCCACGATCCACAAGCTGGGCCGCAGGATCGCGGCCAGGGCGATGGCCAGGATGAGCGCCGGGAAGGCCATCATCATGTCGGTGAGGCGCATCACGACCATCGCCGTCCAGCCCTGGAAGTAACCGGCGAGCGTGCCGAAGAACGTGCCGATCGCCAGCGCGGCGCCGTTCGCCGCCACGCCGATGAGCAGGCTGACCCGCGCGCCGTAGATCAAGCGGGACAGCAGATCGCGGCCCAGCAGGTCGGTGCCGAGCCAGAAGCGCGGCCCCGGCCCGAGCGGACGTCCCTCCAGGGTCAGACCGTCGAAGAACTGTTCCGCGGGATCGTACGGCGCGACCCAGGGCGCGCCCGCGGCCGCGGCGATGAGGAGCGCGATGACGAGCAGGCCGGCCACCGCGGAGGGGCGGCGCCGGAGGCGCCACCAGACCGTGCGGGGGCGAATGGCCGCGGGAGGGCGAGGGGCCGCGGCCGTCGCCGGGGCCGGGGGGTGTGCGCCGGAAGAGGATGCGCTGGAGGGTGTTGCGTGAGAGTTGACCGTACGTTCCGCTTCCACCGGAATGACAACAAAATTACGCGCCCGCGGGGCGGCTCCTCCCCCGCTGCCGGCGCGCGCCTGGACTATCTCCTCCCGCGCGCCGGGCATGATACGGCTGCAGCCGGAGGCGGACGACGATCCTTCGGAGACGGTCCCCCATCTCCCATCTCGTCCGATCGGCCGCCGCGCAGAACGGGACGATCGAGGGTTGGATCGGCCTCCTGCAGCGGGGCGGTCAGGTCGTTCCCTGCGCCGCGGCGCGCGTCTGTCTGCTGCTGCGTCCGATCGATCTCGATCGCATCAAGCAGCAGGCGACCCGCAACGGCGCGCTCAACCCCCGCCTGGCGCACATGTACGTCGAGTACGTGATGGTCAGCCCGCAGACGCAGGCGAAGAACGCCTACGCCCAGCAGCGCACCGACGCGCGAGGGCGCTTCGCCTTCCGCAACCTCCCCGCCGACCGCTGGTACTACGTGCTGGCCCAGGCCCTCGGCAACGTCATGGTCAGCTGGCAGACGGCGGTCTATCTCTACCCGCAGGAACGCGTGCAGGTGGTGTTGACCAGCGCGAACGCCTCCCTGCCGATCTACACCGAGACCCTGGCCGTGAACCCGGACGGCAGCCATCCCAACGGCGCCGCGCCGCCGGAGAAGCCGGCGCCCTCAGCTCCCGCCGCCGGCGAGAGCTGGCTGCGGCGGAAGCTCTTCTAGCATCCGGTCGATCGTGACCACGAAGAGGGTCGCGCCGATGGCGGCGAACTCCGCCCGCGCGCGCTCCAGCACCGCTCGCCGCCCGAGCGCCTGGCCGTACTTCATCAGCGCCAGCGCCAGGTCGATGCGGTAGTCCTGCCGCTCGAGCAGCGCGACCGCCTGCTCGAACAGCGCCTCCGCCTCCTCGCGTCGCCCCTGCGCGGCCCGCACGCGGGCCAGCGTCGCGGTATGCGTGGCGAAGCCGACCTCGTCGTCGGCCTGGTTCACGAGGGCCACCGCCCGTTCCGCGCAGTCGGCGGCGGCGAGCAGATCCCCCTTGGCCAGAGCAACCTCCGCCAGGGCGCGCAGGATCTGTGGCGACTCCGACTTCACGCCGTGCCGGCGGCGCACCGCCTGAGCCCGGCGCAGCTCCTCTTCCGCCTCGGCGATCCTGCCGCGGCGGAGCTGGACCATGGCCAGGTGGCGGCGCACCGCCGCCTCGTCGAGCGGGTTGCCGAGCTCGGTGACCACCTTGATCACCGTGTGGTGCAGGGCCACCGACTCGTCGCTTCGCCCTTCGAGGTGGGCGATGATCGCCAGGCCCATCAACGTCTTCGCCTCGCTGATCCGCTCGTGGTGCTGCCGCCCCAGCTGCAGCGCCTGCTCCAGCGTGCGGCGGGCCTCCGCCAGGCGTCCGGCCTGCTGCTGGGCCCGGCCCAGCCAGGAGAGGGTGCGCGCCTGCCCCATGCCGTCGTCCATCTCCTGGTACAGCTCGAGCACGCGCGTGTACGCCTCCTCGGCGGTGCGCAGGCTGCCGCGCAGATCGCTGGTCACGCCGCCGAGCACCTCGAGGGCCTCCGCCTCGCCCCGGCGGTCGCCCCGCCGGCGGAAGATCTCGAGGGCGCGGCGCAGCGCGTCGTCGGCTTCGCGCAGCCGGTTTCGGTCGTACTCCGCGTAGGCCCGGTTCAGCCAGGCCCGGGCGACGAGGTCGTCCCGGCCGATGGCCGGGGCCTGACGGAGCACGACGTCGGTTACCTCGAAGACCGCCTCGGGGGTGGGCATCCACTTGATGACCTCGGAGTAGTCGACGAGCAGCTCGAGGTACAGCGGCAGGTCGTCGGTCAGCCCGGTATGGCGCGCGATGTCCAGCGCCCGCTCGTAGAGCCGGCCCGCCTCGGGCAGGGTGCGCAGGTGCATCGCCCGGCCGCCCGCCCGGCGCAGGCCCTCCACCGCCCGGCGGGCCAGCTCCTCGGCGCGATCCCCGGTGTCGAAGGCGTTCCGCCAGGCCTGCTCGTAGTGGTAGGCCAGCACATCCAGCGATTCCTCGATCGGCTGCTGCGTCGCCTCCTTCAGCCACTCCGCGAAGCGCAGATGCCGCACGCTGCGCATGACCTTGGGCATCATGGAATAGGCGACTTCGCGGATCAGGGCGTGCGTGAAGGCGAACTCCCGCTCCCCGGCGAGCGACGAGCTCGCCCGCGCCTCGATCAGGTCGCGGGCGGCCAGTCGCTCCAGCGCGCCCTCCGTCTCCGCCGCGGTGAGGTCGCCCATCGCCGCCGCCGCGTTCAACCAGAAGACGCGTCCGGCGACCGAGGCGTCCAGGATGACGCGCTTCTCGATCGGCGTGAGGAGGTCGAGGCGCGAGGCGAGGATGCCGTGGATGGTGTCGGGGATGCGGATCTCCACCGCCGGCGCGGCCAGTCGCCAGCCGCCCTCCCCCCGTATCAGCTCGCCGCCCTCGATCAACCGCCGCAGGATCTCCTCGATGTAGAAAGGGTTGCCCTCGGCGCGGGCCAGCACCGCCTCCCGCACTTCCGGGGGGAGGGGCTCGCCCTGCAGCAGCTCCGCGACGAGCCGCCGGCTGAGGTCCTCCGGCAGGGGCTGCAGCTGGAGGCTGGTGTGGCTCGGCAGCCGCGCCCCCCAGGTCGGGCGGCGCTCCAGCAGCTCACCGCGCGCCAGGCACAGGGTGAGGATGGGCACGTCCGGTCCGGCCACCGCCACGCGCTCGAGGAGGTCGAGCAAACTCTCCTGCGCCCAGTGCAGGTCTTCGAAGACGAGGACGAGGGGCCCCTGGCGCGCCAGGGCCACGAAGAAGGCCCGCACCGAGGGGATCAGGACGTCCGCGCCCTGCCGCCCCTGCGCCGGGGCCGCCTCCACGGCGGGCGGGCTCTCCACGACCTGCTTGAGGG
>DATLZI010000311.1:0-8365 GCA_035574075.1 bacterium
TGGTCATCTACCTCAGCGGGCTGATCCGGCAGGCGCAGCTGCGCGCCCAGCTCCGGGCCGCCGAAGCGCGGATCCGGGACCTCGAGCGGGACCGTCGGAACGTCCTCAGCCGGGCCGAAGAGGCTGACGAGAGCGGCGCCTAGGCGATCGCTGTGATGTCCCCGCGGTGGCGGATCGCCCCGGCTGACCCGCAGCGCGCGGCGGCGCTGGCCGCCGCACTGGCCCTGCAGCCGATCACCGCCCAGATCCTCCTGAACCGCGGTCTGCGCGACCCTGAACCTGCCCGGCGCTACCTCGAGCCGGCGCTCGCGGACCTGGCCGATCCCGAGGCGATCGTGGATGCGCCGCGCGCCATCGAGCGCCTCGCCGCGGCCGTCCGGGCCGGCGAGCCGGTCACCGTCTACGGCGACTACGACGCCGACGGCGTGGCGGCCACCGCCGTGCTCGTGCGGGGGCTGCGCGCCCTCGGCGGGCGCGCGGAGTGGTTCGTCCCGTCGCGCTTCGCCGACGGCTACGGGCTGCACGCTGGCACCCTGGCCCGGCTGCGGGCGGCCGGATCACGCCTGATCGTGGCCGTGGACTGCGGCGTCACCGCGGTCGAGGAGATCGCAGAGGCGCGGCGCGCGGGACAGGACGTCGTCGTCATCGATCACCACGAGCCGGGGCCGCAGCTGCCGCCCGCCGTGGCGGTGGTGGATCCCAAGCGGAACGACGCCGGCGCGGGCTTCCGCGAGTACGCCGCCTCCGGGCTGGCGTTCCAGCTGCTGCGCGGCCTGCGCGGTCGCCTGGGATGGGACGGTCCGCCCGACGACCTGCTCGACCTCGCCGCCCTGGGCACGATCGCCGACGTCGTGCCGCTCATCGGCGACAACCGGGTCATCGCCCGGCTCGGGCTGCGCCGCCTGACCGCCGCCGCCGTGCCCGGCGTGGCCGCGCTGCTCCGCGCAGCGGGGATCGCAGGCGAGGTCTCCGCCCGCCACGTCGGGTTCTCGGTGGCCCCGCGGCTCAACGCCGCCGGCCGGCTCGGCGACGCCGGGCGGGCCGTGCGGCTGCTGCTCACGGAGGATCCCGCCGAGGCCGAAGCCCTCGCCGCGGCGCTGGACGGAGAGAACCGGGCCCGCCAGCAGCTGTGCGACCAGATCCTCACGCAGGCCGTGGAGCGCGTGGAACAGGAGGGGCTGCGCACCGCGCCGGCGATCGTCCTCGCCAGCGCGGGCTGGCACGCCGGGGTCATCGGCATCGTCGCCTCCCAGCTCGTCGAGCGGTATTACCGGCCGGTGGTCCTGGTCGCCCTCGACGGCGGGATCGGGAAGGGCTCCGCGCGCAGTATCCCCTCGTTCCACATGGTGGACGCCCTGGCGGCCTGCGCCGACCTGCTGACGCGCTTCGGCGGGCACGCCATGGCGGCCGGCTTGACGATCGACGCCGGGCGCGTCGAGGCCTTCGCCCGCCGCTTCACAGCCTGCGCGGAGGAACGGCTGCGCCCCGACGATTTGACCCCCGCGCTGGCCGTCGACGCCGAAGTTCCCCTGGGCGCGGTGACCGACGCGTTGGCCCGCGAGCTGGAACAACTGGCGCCCTTCGGCGCCGGCAACCCCGAGCCGGTCCTGGCCGTGCGCGGCGTGCAGGCTCTCAGCACGCGGGTGATGGGCGACGGGCTGCACCTGCGCATGGGGATCACCGACGGCGCGGCGTTCGCGGAGGCCGTGGGGTTCCGCCTGGGCGACGCCTCAGAGCTGCTCGCCTTCACCCAGGCCCGTCTGGACCTGGCCTGCGCCGTCGCGGTGGATCGCTGGGACGATCGCGAGCGCGTTCAGCTCATCGTGCGCGACCTCCAGACGCCGGGGCTGGACCTCGACGCCGTGCTCACCGATAGCCGTCTCCTCGTCGAGCGCCTCTTCGTCCGCGCTGACGACTACCTGGGCGAGGGCGCGCCGGGCATCGAGGACGCCGCCGCCTTCCACACCAAGGTCGCCGGCGTGACCTTCGAGGGACGGCAGGAGGTGGTCAAGACGCTCCGCCCCGGCGAGACGCTGCGCCTCCAGCGTGAGCCGGCCAATCCGGTCGATCCCCACGCCGTCGCCGTCCTCACCGCGTCTGGCCGTCAGGTGGGCTATCTCAGCGCGCGGATCGCGGCGCGTCTCGCGCCGTCCATGGACGCCGGCGCGCTCTACACGGCCTCCGTGGCGCAGATCACCGGCGGTCCCACGGCCCACAGCGGCGACCGCAGTTACGGCGTGAACATCGTCGTGCAGGCCGCGCGCCCGGAGGCGCCGGCCGGGGAGCGGCTGTGGACGGCCTGGGCCGGGCTGCCCTGGGATGCACTGCTCGATCGCCTGCGCATCCACCTCCGGCGCGGGCGCGCCCTGCCTGCCCCGCAGCGGGAGGCGATCCGCGCCGTCGCTGAGGGCCGGACCGTGCTCGGGATCTTTGGCCCGGGCCGGGGCCGCGCCGCGGTGCTGATGCAGGCCGCCGTGGCGCACCTCGTCCGCGGGGGCGGGGGACCGGTCGTCATCGCCGCGCCGCTGCGCGGACAGGTAGAGCGCCTCGCCGGCGAGATCGCGCCCGCTTTGGCGCGGATCGGACTGCGCGTCCTGCCGGCCCACGGCGCGCTGCTGTTCCGGCGCCGCCAGCGCCTCCTGCAGGCCCTCGTCGCCGGCGGCGCCGACATCATCGTCACCTCGCAGGAGTTCCTGCGGCAGGCGCCGCCCACGCTGGTTCCGGCGCTCGTCCTGATCGAGGGCGACCCGGCGGTGGACGGCGCGGCTCTCGCCGAGGCCCTCGACCGCCTCGGCCGGCCCCGCTTCAGCGTCTTCGCTTCCTCCGCCGAGGGTGAAGGGATCGCCGCGCTGCGGGCGATGGCGCCGCTCGAGACCGTCGCCGACACCGACCTGCGCACGAACCTCCGTCTCGTCGACCGGCGGGGAGCGCCGGACCGCCAGGGGGCGCTGCTCGAGGCCGCCGGGCGCGGCGACCGCCTCCTGATCCGCGTCGGCAGCCGCGCCCAGGCGGTGGGGATCGCCCGGGCGCTGCGCGATCAGGGGGTGCCGGCCGCCTACTGCCACGGCGGGCTGCCGCTGCGCGTCCGCGAGGTCCTGGCGCAGGCGCTGGCTGACGGCCGGATCGGCGCCCTTGTCGCCGCGGATGGCCTGACCGATGAGCTGATGCCGCCGCAGTTCCGGCAGGTCGTGCTGGCCGGGCTGCCCTGGGACCGGGCGGAGCTGACGGAATGGCTCGGCGCCACCGGCGCGGACGGCCGTGCCGCCACGGTGACGCTGCTCTACGGGCGAGAGGACCTGGAATCGGCCCAAAGCGCCCTGGCGGAGCTCCACCCCGACCGGGACGTGCTGGCCGCGATCTACCGCGTGCTGCGGGAACGGGCTCCGGCGGGGGAAGGGCTGGTCTGGCCCGACGGCGAGCTGGCCGCCGCCCTGGCCGAGGCCGTCCCCTCGTCCCGCACGGTTGGGGCGGGGCTGGACATCCTGGCCGAGGCCGGCGTGCTGCAGCGGGACTATGACGGCGAGCGCTGGCACCTGACCGTGCCGGAGCGGGCGCCCCGGCGTGACCTGGCGGAGTCGCTGCGGTACACTGAAGGGAATAGGGAGAGGCAGGAGCTGGCCGCCCTGGCGGGGTTCGCCTTCGGCCCGCTGGCGGCGCTCCTGCGCGCCGCGGCCGGCGGCGGACAGGAGGCAGAAGGCCGGCCGGTGAGCCGCTAGATGCGCTGGCTGCAGCCCAAGGGAGCAGGCGCCTTCCAGGACCTGCCGGCACCCGTGCAGGCCCTGATGGCGAAGATGCGGGAGGCCTTCCCGAAGGCGGACCTCGACGTCATCCGCGAGGCCTACCTCTTCGCCGAGTCGGCCCACCGCGAGCAGACCCGCGCCTCCGGGGAACCCTACATCACCCACGCTCTGGCCGTGGCCGCCATCCTCGTGGATCTGCGGCTCGACCCGGTGACGATCGCCGCCGCGCTCCTGCACGACACCGCAGAGGACACCGGCATCACGCTGGAGGACATCCGCGCCCGCTTCGGACCGGAGATCGCCGCCCTGGTCGACGGGGTCACCAAGCTGGGGCGCATCGAGTGGATGAGCCGCGAGGAGCGGCAGGCGGAGAGCCTGCGCAAGATGTTCCTCGCCATGGCCAACGACATCCGCATCGTCCTGATCAAGCTCGCCGACCGGCTGCACAACATGCAGACGATCGAGTTCCTGCCGGCCTGGAAGCAGCGGCGCACCGCCCAGGAGACGATGGACATCTACGCGCCGCTGGCCCAGCGCCTCGGCATCGGGCGGCTGCAGCGCGAGCTGGAGGACCTGGCCTTCAAAGTCCTCTCCCCCGAGGCCTACGCCGAGGTGCGCAGCCAGCTCGCCGAGGCGGAGGTCACCCGCGCCGCCTTCCTGGAACGCGTCGCCGACACCCTGCACCGCGAGCTGAACCGCGCCGGGATCAAGGTGTCCCGGGACCGCATCACCAGCCGGCCGAAGCACATCTACAGCATCTGGCAGAAGATGCAGCGCCCGAAGTACGCCGGCCAGCCCGTGGCCCGGATCTACGACCGGCTCGGCGTGCGCGTCATCCTCGACGATGTCAAAGACTGCTACGCCGCCCTGGGCGTCGTGCACGCGCTGTGGCGGCCGATCCCCGGGGAGTTCGACGACTACATCGCCAACCCCAAGACCAGCGGCTACCAGTCGCTGCACACCGCGGTGGTCTATGAGGGCGAGCCCCTGGAGATCCAGATCCGCACCGCGCAGATGCACCGCGAGGCGGAGCACGGCATCGCCGCGCACTGGAAGTACAAGGAGGGCAAGGCCCCCGAGCGCGAGGTGGAGCAGAAGCTCTCCTGGCTGCGCCAGCTGCTCGACTGGCACGCCGAGCTGGCCGACGCCCGCGACTTCGTGCAGTCCGTGAAGCTCGACCTCTTCCAGAACGAGGTGTTCGTCTTCACCCCCAAGGGCGACGTCATCGACCTGCCCGCGGGCGCCACGCCCCTGGACTTCGCCTACCGCATCCACACCGACGTCGGCCACCGCACGGTCGGGGCGAAGGTGAACGGCCGGCTGGTTCCCCTCAGCCACCGCCTGCACACCGGCGATATCGTGGAGATCGTGACCAGCAAGACCGCCGGCGGCCCCAGCCGGGACTGGCTGGCCTTCGTCGTCACGAGCAACGCCCGCGCCAAGATCAAGCAGTGGTTCAAGAAGGAGCGCCGCGACGAGAACATCGCCCGCGGCCGGGAGCTGCTGGAGAAAGAGCTGCGCCGCGGCGGCGGCGCGCTGATCCGGCCGGAGCGTCTGGAGGAGATCGCCGCGCGCTTCGCGATGGAGTCATCGGACGACCTCCTGGCCGCGATCGGCAACGGCGACGTTTCCCTCTTGCAGGTCGTGCAGGCCCTGCGCGGCGGAGAGCCCCGGGCGGAGGCGCCGGCGCCCGCTCCCCCTGCCGCCCCGGCCCCCCGGCCCGGACCGCACGGCGTCCGGGTGCGCGGCGCGGACAACGTCCTGATGCGGTTCTCGCGCTGCTGCACGCCGCTGCCGGGCGACCGCATCGTCGGCTACGTCACGCGCGGCCGCGGCGTGACGGTCCACCGCTTCGACTGCCCCAACGCGCGCTACTTCCGCCAGCATCCCGAGCGGCTGATCGAGGTGGAGTGGGAGCCCTTCGGCGACGGCAGCTACCAGGTGGAGATCGAGGTGGAGGCCTTCGACCGCGTCGGGTTGCTCAAGGACATCCTCGCCGCGATCGCCGACAGCAAGACCAACGTCGTCTCCGTGAACGCCCGGGTGCGCAAGGACAAGGTGGGCATCGTCAACCTGGTCCTGGACATCCGCAACGTCGCGCAGCTGCACGCCGTGATGCAGCGCGTGAGTCGGGTGCCCGACGTGTACGCCGTGGAACGCGTCCTGCACAGTTGACGCGCGTCCTGGCCCGCCTGCTCGCCGCGCACCTCGCCGCCCTGAACGAGCGGGATCTGGACCGCCTGATCGAGTTCTACGCCGCCGACGCCGTGCTGGAGCTGCCGGCCAGCCCGAAGGTGGAGGGCCGCGCGGCCATCCGTGAGGCCTTCCGCCGCTTCTTCGAGCAGTGGGAGGAACAGAGCACCTACGACCGGATCGTCGTCTCCGGCTCGGTCGCCGCGGCGGAGGGCACGACCGCCGGCCGCCATCGCACGCTGCACCTGCGCCTGCCCGGCCGCCTCCCCGTGCCGGGGCGCTCCTACCGCCACCCCTTCGCCGTCTTCTTCACCTTCCGGGGCGGCAAGATCGTCCGGCAGCGCGTCTACTACGACGCGCGGGACCTCGTCCGCCAGCTCCTGGGCTGACGCCGGGAGGGGCGCGGGGCCTGCTGTCTAATGCGTCTATCCATGACCGGACGGGCGATGGGAGGTAGCCGGCGTGGGACGCACCGCTGATCGGGTCGGGCTGTTCACCGAGTCCGTCATCCGCGAGATGACGCGGCTCAGCAACCTGCACGGGGGCGTGAACCTGGCCCAGGGCTTCCCCGACTTCCCGGCCCCGCCGGCGCTGGTCGAGGCCGCGGCGCAGGCGCTGCGCGCGGGGTTCAACCAGTACGCGATCACCTGGGGTGCGCCCGCCCTGCGGCGGGCGATCGCCGAGAAGTTCGCCTGGTACAACGGCGTGGAGGTGGATCCGGAGCGCCACATCACCGTGACCTGCGGGGCCACCGAGGCGATGATCGCCACGCTGCTGGCCGTCGTCAACCCGGGCGACGAGGTGGTGATCTTCGAGCCCTTCTACGAGAACTACGGTCCCGACGCCCTGCTCTCCGGTGCCGTGCCGCGCTACGTCGCCCTGCACCTCGACGATCCAGAGTTCCGCTTCGACCGCGAGGCGCTGCTGCGCGCGTTCACCCCCCGCACGCGGGCGATCATCGTCAACACGCCGCACAACCCCACGGGCAAGGTCTTCTCGCGGCAGGAGCTGGAGCTCATCGCCGACCTCTGCCGGCGCTACGACGCCCTGGCGATCACCGACGAGGTGTACGAGCACCTCGTCTACGACGGCCGGACGCACCTCAGCATCGCCGCGCTGCCCGAGATGGCGGAGCGCACGGTGACGATCAACAGCCTGAGCAAGACCTACAGCGTGACCGGCTGGCGCGTGGGCTGGGCGACGATCCGGGACGAGGCGATCGCCACGGCGATCCGCAAGGCCCACGACTTCCTCACCGTGGGCGCCGCAGCCCCGCTGCAGGAGGCGGGGGCCGCGGCGCTGCGCCTGCCCCGGACGTACTACGCTGAGCTGGCGGCGATGTACCGGCGCAAGCGCGACCGGCTGCTGGCGATCCTCGGACAGGCGGGGTTCCGCTGTTTTCACCCCTACGGCGCCTACTACATCATGACCGACATCGCCCCGCTCGGGTACGACGACGACGTGGCGTTCACGCAGATGCTGATCCAGCAAGTCGGCGTGGCCGCCGTGCCCGGCAGCAGCTTCTACCGCGAGCCCGCGCGCGGCCGGCGGTACGTGCGCTTCGCCTATCCCAAGCGGGACGAGACCCTGGACGAGGTGGCCCGCCGGCTGGCGCGCCTGACCGCCCGGGCGGCGCGCTGATGGCGCAGACCGTGCCGCCGGTTCGCGCCTGGGAGGCGTGGCGCGGCGAGTTCCCCATCTTCGAGCGCCGCCTGTACTACAACACCTGCTCGCTGGGCGCGCTGTCCCGGCAGGTCGCCGCGGCGGTGCGGAGGTTCCTCGAGCTGTGGGACGGCTCGGGGGCCTCCGCCTGGTACGGCCCCTGGCTGGGGGAGATCGAGGCCCTGCGCGCGGGCGTCGCCCGGCTGATTGGCGCGGACGACGATGAGGTGGCGATCTTTCCCTCGGTGACAGCGGCGCTGACGGCGGTGGCCAGCGCCTACGCCTATCGCGAGCGGATGCGGGTCGTCGTCTCAGACCGCGAGTTCCCGACGACGGTGTACCAGTGGCTGGCCAAGCGCGACCTCGGGGTGGAGACGGTGATCCTGCGCTCCCCCGACCCCCTCACCGTCCCGCCCGAGTTGTACGAGGCGGCGGTGGACGAACGCACCCAGCTCGTCGTCGCCTCCCACGTCTATTTCACCAGCGGGGCGATCCAGGACATCGGTGCCCTGGCCAGCTGCGCCCACCGGCGCGGCGCGCACCTGCTCGTGGATGCCTACCAGGCGACGGGACAGCTGCCCACCGACGTGCACGCGCTCGGCGTCGACTACCTGGTCACCGGCGGCCTGAAGTGGCTGCTGGGCGGGCCGGGGGTGGCCTTCCTGTACGCGCGGCGCGCGGTGGCGGAGCGGCTCCGCCCGACGAGCGTGGGCTGGTTCGCCCACCGCGACCAGTTCGCCTTCCTGCCCACGCGCTTCGAGCACGCCCCG
>DATLZI010000312.1:0-2749 GCA_035574075.1 bacterium
TTCGGCGGGCGGTACGCGGCCAGCCCCTCCGCCGCCGCCGCCAGGTCGAGGCCGCAGGCCCGCGCCGCCGCCGCCGCGGCCAGGACGTTGGCGACGTTGTGCCGCCCCAGCGCGGGCAGGGTCACCGCGGCGCGCTCGCCGCCGGCGACGATCACCACGCGCAGTCCCCCCGCCGTCGCCTCCACCTCCGCCGCGCGAAGGTCGGCGTCGGGCGCGGTGCCGTAAGTCAGGACCGCCGCCCGGCTGCGCGTGCGCAGGGCGAAGACGCGCGGATCGTCCCGGTTCAGCACCGCCGTCCCGTCCGGCGGCAGCCCTTCGACGAGCTCCCCCTTCGCCCGGGCGATCTGCTCGATCGAGCCGAGCAACTCGAGATGCGTGGGACCGATGTTGGTGACCACGCCGATCTGAGGCGCCGCCACCGCGACCAGCTCGGCGATCTGGCCGAGGCCGCGCATCGCCATCTCGATCACGGCCGCCTGGTGGCCGGGGTCCAACCCCAGGATCGCCAGCGGGACGCCGATCTCCGCGTTCCACTCCTCCCGCGTGCGCGCCACGCGCAGCCGCGCCCCCAGCGCCGCGGCGCACATCGCCACCGTCGTCGTCTTGCCGACGCTGCCGGTGACCCCGATGACGAGGAGATCGAGCGTGCGGCGCCAGGCCTGCGCCAGGGCGGCCAGCGCGCGCAGGCCGTCGGCGACCTCGACCACCGGTCCCCCCATCCCATTCGCGGCGCGGGTAGCGAGGACGGCGGCCGCCCCCCGGCGGAACGCCTCGGGGATGAAGTCATGGCCGTCCGCCCGGGGCCCCGGCAGGGCGATGAACAGATCGCCGGGCCGCAGGGTGCGCGTGTCGGTGGACACGCCGGTGATCAGCGCGCCGGAGGCGGCGGCGCCGAGCAGGCGGCCTCCCGTCGCGCGCACCACCTCGTCCAACGTGAGACGCATCTCAGCCCCGCGCTCGCGCCCGCAGCGCCTCGCGGGCCACTGCGCGGTCGTCGAAGGGATGCTTCACGCCGTCGATCTCCTGATAGGGCTCGTGCCCCTTCCCGGCGATGATCACGAAGTCCCCGGGGCGGGCCAGGGCGATCGCCCGGAAGATCGCGGCGCGGCGGTCCGGTTCGACTTCCACCCTCGCCCGATCGGCGATCCCGGCGAGGATCTCGTCGATGATCGCCCGGGGATCCTCGCTGCGGGGGTTGTCGGAGGTGACGATGGCGAGGTCGGCCAGGGCCACGGCGACCGCGCCCATCTTCGGCCGCTTCGTCCGGTCGCGGTCGCCGCCGGCGCCGAAGACGACGATCGTCCGGCCGCGGACGAAGCCGCGCGCCGTGCGCAGGACGTTCTCCAGGCCGTCCGGGGTGTGCGCGTAATCCACGACGACGCCGAACCCCTGGCCCTCGTCCACCGGCTCGAAGCGACCCGGCACACCGGGGAAGCGGGCCAGCGCGGGAGGAATCGCCGCCGGATCCACGCCGGCCTGGAGGGCGACGGCGATCGCGGCCAGCGAGTTGTAGACGTTGAACCGGCCCGGCAGCCGCGCGGCGATGCGCAGCGCCCCCGCCGGGGTGTGGACGGTGTACTCCATCCCGTCCCAGCGCAGTCGGATGTCCGCGGCGCGGATGTCGGCATCGCGCTCGATGCCGTAGCGCACGATCGGCGCGCGGCTGGCGGCGGCCATCGCGTCCGCGGCCGGGTCGTCGGCGTTCACCACGGCGAACCCGTCGGGCTCCACGAGCTCGAAGAGCCGCCGCTTCGCGGCGCGGTAGTCGTCGAAGGTGGGGTGAAAGTCGAGGTGGTCCTGCGTGAGGTTGGTGAAGACGGCGCCGGTGAAGCGCGTGCCGGCGACACGGTGCAGGACGAGGGCGTGCGAGGCCACCTCCATGACGACGACCTCCCGCCCCTCGTCGGCCATGGCCCGGAGCAGCTGTTGCAGCTGGGGGGCTTCCGGCGTCGTGCGCTCCAGGGGCAGCGTCCGATCGCCCATCTTCGCGCCCATCGTGCCGATGACCCCGCAGCGGCGCCCCGCCGCGGAGAGCAGCGCCTCGATGAGGAACGCCGTCGTCCCCTTCCCGTTCGTCCCGGTGACCCCGATCACCGTCAGCCGGCGCGAGGGATGACCGTAGAACGCCGCGCTGAGCAGCGCCAGGGCCAGACGGCTGTCGCCGACACGCACCACGGTCGGTCCCGGCGGCACCACGGCGTCGCCCTCCACGACCACCGCCGCCGCGCCCCGCCGCACGACCTCGCCGAGGAAAGCGTGCCCGTCATGGCGGAAGCCGCGCACCGCGACGAAGAGGCTGCCGGGGTGCACGGCCTCGTGGTGCGCGGCCAGGCCGCGCACCGTGACATCGGCTGGTCCCGACACCGACGCGCCGGAGAGCTCCGCGAGGAGCCGATCGAGTCGCACGGTCAGTGTCATTATACCTACGGCGATCGCGTCTCGCTGAGTTGCTGGCGCGGGGGGACGCGCAGATACCACAGCGCTTGCGCGGCGACCTCGCGGAAGACAGGGGCAGCCACCTCGCTCCCGTAGTAAGCGCCCCGCGGCTCGTCGAGGATGACGAGGACCGCCAGCTGCGGCCGGTCGGCGGGCACGAGGCCGACGAAGGAGGCCACGTACCGATCCGGATCGTAGCCGCCGTCGGGCGAAGGCTTCTGGGCGGTGCCTGTCTTCCCGGCCACGGGGTAGCCGTCGATCTGGGCCAGCCGCCCGGTCCCGTCCGCCACGGACGCGGCCATCATGCGCAGCA
>DATLZI010000313.1:0-15110 GCA_035574075.1 bacterium
CCCGCGGCCCGGCCGGCACTTCGCGCCTACCGCGTGGCCCGGGGCGACACGCTCTCGGCGATCGCCCGGCGATTCGGGGTCAGCGTCGCCGCGCTCCGGGCGGCCAACGGCCTGCGCTCCGACCGCATCTATCCCGGCCAGCGGCTGCGCATCCCGGCGCGGGGCGGCGCCGCGCCGGCCCTGGCGGTGCAGCCGGTCGTCATCCCGAGGCTACCCGTGCCGCGCGCCACGGAGGCGCTTCCCGCCCCGGCGGTGGGCGACCAGATCCGGGCGCCGCAGGCGCTGCGGCTCCGCCGCGGACCGAAGTCGTACTTCGCCACCCTGACCCTCGTGGCTCCGGAGACGCCGCTGACCGTGGTCAGCGTGCGGGACAGCTGGTACGAGGTCCAACTGCCCGAGGGTGAGACCGGGTGGGTCCCCGAGGACCAGCTCCGCGTCATCGCGCGGGGCGCGCCGACCGATCCGGCGACGATCCGCGGCGCCGACATCGCCCGCGACGCGCAGCGCTACCTCGGCGTGCGCTACCGCTGGGGCGGGACCTCCGAGGCCGCGCTGGACTGCTCGGGCTTCGTCTACATCGTCTTCAGCGACCGCATCCCCGGCCTGGCGCGCCTGCGCTCCTACGACTACTATCAGATGGGCGCGCCGGTGAAACCGGAGGAGCTGTTGCCCGGCGACCTCGTCTTCTTCACCACGTACGCGCCCGGTCCGTCGCACGTCGGCATCTACGTCGGCGAGGGCCGCTTCATCCACGCCTCCTCCGGCGCCGGCCGGGTCATCATCTCCCCGCTCACCGATCCCTACTACGCCTCGCGCTACCTGGGCGCGCGCCGCCTGCTGAACCCGTAATCGCCGCTGCCGCCGCGGGGCGATCTCAAGGGTTTGCTCCGCGGGCCACAGAAAAGGGTGGCGGAGCATAGGAGTGGCCAACGCGCGCCGCGTCCTCATCCTCGGGGCTGGGGGACGCGACTTCCACAATTTCAACGTCTTCTTCCGTCCGCGGCCGGAGTACCACGTCGTCGGCTTCACGGCGACGCAGATCCCGGAGATCGAGGGACGGATCTACCCCGCGGCGCTGGCCGGGGCGCGCTATCCGCAGGGCATCCCCATCTTCGCCGAAGACGAGCTGGAGGCGATCCTGCGGCGCGAGGCGGTGGACGACGTGGTTTTCGCCTACAGCGACGTCTCGCATGAGCACGTCATGCACCTCGCCAGCCGGGCCCTGGCCGGCGGCGCTTCCTTCCTGCTGCTGGGCCCCCGCGACACGATGCTCGCCGCCCGCCGGCCGGTGGTCAGCGTCTGCGCCGTGCGCACCGGGGCGGGCAAGAGCCAGACCACGCGCCGGATCGCGGCGATCCTCAAGACGCTGGCCGGGCGTGTGGTCGTCATCCGCCACCCCATGGCCTATGGGGACTTCCTCCGCCAGCGCGTCCAGCGCTTCGCCACGCTCGAAGACCTCGACCGCGAGGCGGTGACGATCGAGGAGCGCGAGGAGTACGAGCCCCACCTGCAGCAGGGCACGATCGTCTACGCCGGGGTGGACTACGAGGCGGTGCTGCGCCAGGCGGAGGCGGACGCCGACGTCATCATCTGGGACGGCGGCAACAACGACTTCCCCTTCCTGCGGCCGGACCTGCGCATCGTGGTCCTCGATCCCCACCGCGCCGGCCACGAGCTGCGCTACCACCCGGGGGAGACCAACCTGCGCATGGCCGACATCCTGGTCATCAACAAGGTGGACACCGCCACCCCGGACGCCGTGATGGCGGTGCGCACCAACGCCGCGCGGGTCAACCCGCAGGCCACGATCGTGGAGGCGGCCTCGCCGGTGACGGTGGACGATCCGGCGCGGATCCGCGGCCGCCGCGCCCTGGCCGTGGAGGACGGGCCGACGCTGACCCACGGCGAGATGGCCTTCGGCGCGGCGACGCTGGCGGCGCGCGACCACGGCGCCCGCGAGCTGGTCGATCCGCGGCCGCACGCCGTGGGCAGCATCCGGGAGGTCTACCGGCGCTACCCGCACCTCGGCCCGGTCCTGCCGGCGATGGGCTACGGCGCGGAGCAGATCCGCGAGCTGCAGGCGACGATCGAGGCCTCCGGCGCGGAGGTCGTGGTCATCGGCACGCCGGTGGACCTGCGGCGCCTGATGCGCCTGCCGATGGACGCGGTGCGGGTGCGCTACGAGCTGGAAGAGCGCACGCGGCCAGATCTGGCCGATCTCCTGCGGCAGTGGAGGGAGCGGTGGTCGTGAGGCAGCCTGACCTGCGGGGACGCGACCTGATCGGCATGGACGATCTCAGCGCGGATGAGCTGCGCGCGGTGCTGGCACGCGCCGCGGAGCTGAAGGCGGCGCGGCGGCGCGGGGAGGCGCGGCCGGAGGCCGCGGGCAAGACGCTGGCGATGATCTTCGAGAAGCCCTCGCTGCGCACGCGGGTGACCTTCGAGGTGGGGATGCGCCAGCTCGGCGGCCACGCCGTCTACCTTGGCCCGCAGGACATCCAGATGGGCAGCCGGGAGAGCGTGCCAGATGTGGCGCGCAACCTGGCGCGCTGGGTGGACGGGATCATGGCCCGTGTCTTCCTGCACCGCACCGTGGAGGAGCTGGCCGAGCACGCCGCCGTGCCGGTGGTGAACGGGCTGTCCGACCGGGAGCATCCCTGCCAGACCCTGGGAGACCTGCTCACCATCCAGGAGCACTTCGGCCGGCTCGAGGGCATCCGCGCGGCCTGGGTGGGCGACGGCAACAACGTCCTGCACTCGCTGCTCCTCGGCGGGGCGAAGCTGGGCATGACGTTCGCCGTGGCGACGCCGCCGGGGTACGAGCCGGCGGCGGCGATCGTGGCCCGGGCCCGGGCCCTCGGCGCGGCGGTGACGCTGACGCATGACCCGCGGGACGCGGTGGCGGGCGCGGACGTGATCTACACTGACGTCTGGGTGAGCATGGGCAAGGAGGCCGAGCGCGCCGAGCGGCTGCGCGCCTTCGCCGGCTACCAGGTGAACGCGGCGCTGCTGCGCGTCGCGGGGCCGCGGGCGCGGGTGATGCACTGCCTGCCCGCGCGCCGCGGCGAGGAGATCACCGACGAGGTGCTGGACGGCCCGCAGGCGATCGTCCTCGACCAGGCGGAGAACCGCCTGCACGCCCAGAAGGGGCTCCTGGCGATGATCCTGTAGGCCGAGGCGGCGATGCCCCAGGGAATCCGGCTCCTCGACATCCTGGACATCTTGATCGTCACCGTGCTGATCTACCAGCTGCTCCTGCTCCTGCGCGGCACGCGCGCGGTGCAGCTGGTCACGGGGCTGGGCGTGCTCTTCGGCGTCTACGCGATCAGCCGCTCCCTGCGCCTCTACACCCTGCAGTACCTCCTGCAGTACCTGGGCGTGGTCATCCCCATCGCCCTGCTGGTCATCTTCCAGCCGGAGCTGCGGCGCGTGCTCGAACAGCTGGGGCGCGGCGGGGTCCTGGTCGCCGGCTTCGCCCCGCACGGCCTGGGGCGGGAGGAGGCCATCCGGCTGGTGAACGACGTGGCCCGCGCCTGCCGCGTGCTGGCCCTGCGCAAGATCGGCGCGCTGATCGTCATCGAGCGCCGCACCGGCCTGGCGGACTTCATCGAGACCGGCATCAAGGTGGACGGGTTGGTCACGGTGCAGCTGCTCATCAACCTCTTCTTCCCGAACTCGCCGCTGCACGACGGGGCGGCGATCATCCGCGGCAACCGCGTCATGGCCGCGGGCTGCCTGCTGCCGCTGAGCGAGAACCCGGCGGTCGGCCGCACGCTCGGCACCCGCCACCGCGCCGGGCTGGGCATCGCCGAGCAGACCGACGCCATCGCGATCATCGTCTCGGAGGAGACCGGGACGATCTCCCTGGCCCACGACGGCGAGCTGATCCGCGGCCTCTCCGAGGAGGAGCTGAAGGCCTCGCTGCTCGAGCTGTTCACCCCCGCGCCGCCCCGCGCCCGGACGCGCTGGCGCTGGTGGCGGGCGGCCGCTCCGCGATGAAGCTGCGCCTCCTCAACGAGCAAACCGCGCTGCTGCTGCTCTCCTTCGCCGTGAGCGTCTCGCTGTGGACCTACGTCACGATGGTGCGCACGGCGGAGGCGCCGCCCGCGGCGACGAAGGTCGTGGCCGTGGTGCCGGCGATCGTCGGGGAGCCGGCGCCCGGCTACAGCCTGCTCGGCATCCGCATCACCCCGCAGATCGTGACGGTCAGCGGTCCGCCGCGCGTGCTGGCCCAGCTGCAGAACGTGACCACCGAGCCGGTGAACATCGCCTTCCAGACCCGCGACTTCGTGCAGGAGGTGGCCGTCGTCGCCCCGCCCGAGGTGCAGGTCTCGGGCCGGGTGCGCGTCGCCGTGCAGATCGCCGCGGCGGTGGCGGTGACGACGGTGCGCGGCATCCCGGTGGAGGCGCCGCGCGCGCCGGCGGGCGTCGCCCTGACGCTGCAGCCGGCCACCGTGGCGGTGCAGATCCAGGGGCCGATCGCGCTGGTGAACCGGCTGCGCGCCTCGGACTTCACGGCGCGGGTAGATGGGCTGGACTTCAGCGTGGAGCGGCAGCGCGTCCAGGTCAAGGTGCAGGCGCCGCCGCAGGTCGAGGTGCTGAGCATCATCCCCTCGGGCGTCATGGTCACGGTGAAGCGCGGCGGCTAGCGATGGGACGCCTCTTCGGCACCGACGGCATCCGGGGCGTGGCGAACGTCGAGCTCACCCCCGAGCTGGTCTTCCGCGTGGGCCGCGCCGCCGCGCACGTGCTGGCCGGCGGGTCGGGGCGCTTCTTGATCGGGCGCGACACGCGCCTCTCCGGCGCGATGCTGGAGGCCGCGCTGGTCGCGGCGATCTGCTCCACCGGCGGCACGGCGCTGCGCGCCGGGATCATCCCCACGCCGGCCGCCGCCTACCTGGGCCGGACGCGGGGCGCCGTGGCGGTGGCCATCTCCGCCTCGCACAACCCGGTGGAGGACAACGGCGTGAAGTTCTTCGCCGAGGACGGCTTCAAGCTCCCCGACGCGGTGGAGGACGCGATCGAGGCGGCGGTGGACCGCGCGGATCTGCCGCGGCCGGCGGGACTGGCCGTCGGACGGGCGGAGGAGCTGGCCGACGCCGCGGACGCCTACGCCGACTTCGTCTGCGGCCTGGCCGCCGCGCCGCTGGCCGGCCTGCGCGTGGTCGTGGACTGCGCCTACGGCGCGGCGGTGACGGTGGCGCCGCTGGTCTGGGAGCGCCTCGGGGCCACGGTGATCCCGATCAACGCCGAACCGGACGGGCGGCGGATCAATGTGGCCTGCGGCTCCACCCATCCCGACGTCGTGCGGCGCGCCGTGCTGGAGCACAGCGCGGACGTCGGCTTCGCCCACGACGGCGACGCCGACCGGGTCATCGCCGTGGACGAGACCGGGCGCCTCGTCGACGGCGACGCGATGCTCGGTCTGTGCGCGATGCACCTCGCCCGGGCCGGCCGCCTGCCGGGGCGCCGCGTCGTGGCCACGGTGATGTCCAACCTGGGGTTGGAGGTGGCGCTGCGCCGCGAGGGGATCGCCCTCGACCGCACCCGCGTCGGCGACCGCTACGTGCTCGAGCGCATGCGCGCCGTGGGCGCCGTGGTGGGCGGGGAGCAGAGCGGCCACGTCATCTTCCTCGACCACGTCACCACCGGGGACGGGCTGGTCACCGCGGTGCAGGTCGTCAACGTCATGCTGGCCACGGGCCGCCGTCTCTCCGAGCTGGCCGCGCCGATCGAGCGCTATCCCCAGGTGCTGAAGAACGTCCCTGTCGCGTCGCGCGACGGCCTGGGCGAGCACCCGCAGGTCGCGGCGGCGGTGCGCGAGGCACAGCGGCGCCTGGCCGGGCGCGGGCGGGTGCTGGTGCGGCCCTCGGGCACCGAGCCGGTGGTGCGGGTGATGGTGGAGGCGGAGGACGGCGCGGAGGCGGAGGCGCTGGCCGCGCATCTCGTCGAGGTCATCCGCCGGGCTTCCGGCGGCCGGTGATCCCGTCGGCCGACATCCTCGGCGTTCGCGTCCACCGCCTCACCATGGCGGAGGCCGTAGCCGTCGCCGGCGCGTGGCTGCGCCGCGGCGGGCCGCCGGCGCACATCGTCACCGCGCACACCGCGATGCTGCGCCAGGCCCGGGCCGATCCCGCGCTGCGGGCGCTGCTCAATGGCGCCGACCTCACCACCCCCGACGGCGCCGGGATCCTGCTCGTCGGCCGCATCCTGGGCGTGCGCTTCCCAGAGCGAGTCCCCGGCGTGGACCTCGCCGACGCGCTGTGCGCGCTCTGCGCCCGGGAGGGGTACAGCGTGTTCCTCCTCGGAGCGCGGCCAGGGATCGCCGAGGCCGCGGCCGCGAATCTCATCCGGGCCCATGCGGGTCTGCGGATCGCCGGGACCCACCACGGCTATTTCCGTCCGGAGGAGGAGGGGCTTGTGGTGGCGCGCATCCGCGAGGCGCGGCCGCGCCTGCTCCTCGTGGCCCTGGGCTTCCCCGCCCAGGAGCTCTGGATCGCGCGCCACCGGCGCGATTTGGGCGTTCCGGTGTCCATCGGTGTGGGAGGGAGCCTGGACGTGTTCGCCGGCCGGCTGTCCAGGGCGCCGCGGTGGGTGCAGCGGCTGGGATTGGAGTGGGCGTGGCGGACCGCGCAGGAACCCCGGCGGCGGTGGCGCGTCGTCGCGTCCATCCCTCCGGTGCTCTGGCTGGCGGCGCGCGAGCGGCTCCGCGCGAGGGCGACAGGGCGGGGAACAGGGGATAGTATAGATAGGTAGTCCGAGGAGCGTTACCGCGGGAGGTGAGAGCGCGACGCAGGTCGCTCGGTGCCGCAGCGCCAGGCCCCTGAGCCGCCGGCTCGGGGGAGACGAGGGAGGGGATCTCGAGCTCATCGGCGGGTGACCCTAGGCCCAGTTCCGGGCCTGCACCGGCCCCGGCGCCCGCCGGGGTCAAGGCGGCCGCCAAACTCCGGGGGCGACCCCGGGACAGAAGGCCGCCGGGAACAGGACGCGGGGACGCCGCGCGCTCCCCGACGTCTCAGTGTGGCTTCCAGCGTGGTCCCGACACCCGTTCCCCGCGCCGCGGGGACTATGGAGGTCGCTATGTGCGGCATCATGGGCTACATCGGGCGGCGCGAGGCGCTGCCCATCCTCCTCGACGGCCTGCGCCGGCTGGAGTACCGCGGTTACGACTCGGCGGGCGTGGCCGTGCTCGGCAACGGCCACATCGAGGTGCGCAAGGCTTCCGGCAAGCTGGCGCGACTGGCCGAGCTGACCGCCGCCTCGGCGCTGCCGGGCACCGTCGGCATCGGCCACACCCGCTGGGCCACGCACGGCCTGCCCACCGACCAGAACGCTCACCCCCACACCGACTGCCGCGGCGGGGTCGTGGTCATCCACAACGGCATCATCGAGAACTTCCTGCCGCTCCGGGAGGCGCTGCGATCGCGCGGCCACACCTTCCGCTCCGACACCGACACCGAGGTCCTGGCGCACCTCATCGAGGAGGAGCTGGGCGGCGCGCCCGGCGTCGCCGCCGCGGACGGCGACCGCCCGCCCGTGCCGCTGGAGGAGGCGGTGCGCCGCGCCGTGCGTCAGGCCCGGGGGGCCTACGCCATCGTCGTGCTGTGCAGCGCCCAGCCCGACCGCATCGTCGCCGTACGGCAGATCAGCCCGCTGATCGTGGGATTGGGCCGCGACGAGACGCTCCTCGCCTCCGACATCCCGGCGCTGCTCGCCCACACCCGGGACGTCCTGATCATCGAAGACGGCGAGCTGGCCGTCCTGACCCGCGAGGGGGCCGCGATCCAGACCCTGGACGGCCATCCGGTGCAGCGGGCGCCCGTGCACATCACCTGGGATGCGGCGATGGCGGAGAAGGGCGGCTACCCGCACTTCATGCTCAAGGAGATCTTCGAGCAGCCGCAGGCCCTGCAGGAGACGATGATGGGACGGCTGGACGCCGCCGGGGCCGTCGAGCTGGACGGCGTGACCTACGACGCCGCCGAGGCGCGGGCGCTGCGCAAAGTATGGATCACCGCCTGCGGCACGGCCTACCACGCCGGCGTGGTCGGGCGGTGGCTGCTCGAGCGCTGGGCGCAGCTGCCGGTGGAAGTCGACCTGGCCAGCGAGCTGCGCTACCGCGATCCCCTCATCGCGCCGCCGGCGCTGGCCGTGGCGATCAGCCAGTCGGGGGAGACCGCCGACACCCTGGCCGCGGCGCGGGAGGCGCGCGCGCGGGGCGCCCGCCTGCTGGCCGTGACCAACGTCGTGGGCAGCACGCTGGCCCGCGAGGCCGACGACGTCCTCTACATCCGCGCCGGCCCGGAGATCGCCGTGGCCAGCAGCAAGGCGTACCTGACGATGCTCGTCGCCCTGGCGATGCTGGCCCTGGATCTGGGGCTGCGCCGGGGGACGGTCGGTCCGGAGCAGGCCGCCCGCTGGATCGCCGAGCTGAAGCGGCTGCCGGGCAAATCGCAGGAGGTCCTCCGCCGGGAGGCTCAGGTGCAGGCGCTGGCCGGGCGGCTGGCGGGCGCCGAGCACGTCTTCTTCATCGGGCGGGGGTTGGACTACGCCGCGGCGATGGAGGGCTCGCTGAAGCTCAAGGAGATCTCATACGTGCACTCCGAGGCCCTCGCCGCCGGCGAGCTCAAGCACGGCACGCTGGCCCTGATCACGCCCGGCACGCCGGTCGTGGCCCTGGTCACGCAGCGGCATGTCTACGAGAAGACGCTGTCGAACATCCAGGAGGTGAAGGCGCGCGGGGGGCGGGTCATCGCCGTGGCCTACGACGACGACGCCGAGATCGCCGCGCACGCCGACGACGTCCTGCGCGTCCCGCCGACCGAGGACGCGCTGGCGCCGGTGCTGGCGATCATCCCGCTGCAGCTGCTGGCCTACCACGTGGCCCGCGCGCGGGGGAACGACATCGACCAGCCGCGCAACCTGGCCAAGAGCGTCACCGTGGAGTGAGGAGGGCGACCGGATGGCGATCGACGCCGAGCTGTTGAAGATCTTGGCCTGCCCGCTGGACAAGGCGCCGGTGGAGCAGCGGGGGGACCGCCTGGTCTGCACCGCCTGCGGCCGGCGCTACCCGATCCGCGACGGCATCCCGGTGATGCTCATCGACGAGGCCGAGCCGCCCGCCTGATGCAGATCCGCGGCCTGGGGGTGGACATCGTCGAGGTCGCGCGCATCGAGCAGGCGGTCGCGCGCTGGGGCGACGCCTTCGTCGGCCGGGTCTTCACCGCGCTCGAGGACGAGCACGCCCGCTCCCCCCGGGCCCGCGGTCAGCGTCTGGCCGCCCGCTTCGCGGCGAAGGAGGCGGTGATGAAGGCGCTGGGGCTGGGCTGGCGGACGATGGCCTGGCGGGAGATCGAGATCCGCAACGACCCCCTCGGCCGGCCCACCGTCCATCTCAGCGGGGGAGCCGCCCAGGCCGCAGCCCGCCAGGGGGTGGGGGTGATCCACGTCACCCTGGCCCACACCCGGCGGCTGGCGGTGGCTTCCGCCCTGGCCCTCGGCCCCTGACCCCCCGCCGCGGCCTCCCCCGCAGGAACCCGCTTCCCCGGCGCCGAACTCGGTAATCGTTTTCCATGAGTGCGACCATCCGGGACGTGGCGGCGCGCGCCGGCGTGTCCGTGGCCACCGTCTCGCGCGTCGTGAACCGCAGTCCGCACCGGGTGCACCCCGCGACCCGGCGCCGCGTGCTCGCCGCCGTGCGGGCCCTGGGCTACGACGCGAACATCATCGCCCAGGGGCTCAAGAAGCGCTCCACGCGCACCGTGGCCCTGATCGTCCCGGACATCAGCAATCCGTTCTTCCCCGCCATCGCCCGCGGCATCGAGGACGCCGCCCGAGCGCGGGGCTACGCCGTGCTGCTCTGCAACACCTACGAGGACCTCGACCGGGAGCGGGCCTACCTCACCCTGCTGGGGCAGCGCATGGTGGACGGGGTGGTCTTCGCCACGGTCGGCAGCAACACGGCCCACCTGCGGGCCCTGCGGCGCGAAGGCCGGCCGGTGGTGCTGGTGGCGCGCGACGTGGAGGGGGTGCGCATCGACACCGTCCTGGTGGACAACTTCCGCGGCGAGTTCGAGGCCACGCGGCACCTCGTCGCCCTGGGCCACCGGCGCATCGCGCACATCGCCGGGCCGACCTCCCTGCACGTCGCCGCGGAGCGGCGGCGCGGCTACCTGGAAGCGCTGGCGGCGGCCGGATTGCGGCGCGATGCGGCGCTCATCGCGGAGGGCGACTTCGCGGCCAGCGGCGGCCGGCGGGCGATGGGCGCGCTGCTCGAGCGCGGGGTGGGGTTCACCGCGGTCGTCTGCGCCAACGATCTCATGGCGATCGGGGCGATCGAGGCGCTGCGCGCGGCGGGGCGCCGCGTGCCGGACGACGTCGCCGTGGTCGGCTTCGACGACATCACCTTCGCCTCGCTGGTCTCCCCCGCGCTGACCACCGTGGCGCAGCCGAAGTACCGCATGGGGCAGCTGGCGATGGAGCGGCTGCTGCAGCTCATGAACGGCAGCGATCGACGCCCCCGGCAGACGGTCCTCGCGCCGCAGCTGATCGTGCGCGAGTCCTGCGGCGCCCGGCGCGCCGGCGGCGTGCAGGGACCGACGGCGCCGGACGCGGTCGGCCGCTGACCCGGCGCACGGACGCACAGGGAGGCGATGGGATGAAGGGGCTCGTGTTGACGGCGGAGTGGGATCCCCGCCCCGACTACCCGGTCTCGGAGTGGGAGCGGACGACCCGCAAGGCGATCACCGGCAGCAGCGTCTGGCGCAGCCCGCGGCTGGCGCTGGAGTCCGTGGCCGACCCGAAGGTCGGCCCCGGCATGGTCCTCCTCAGGCCCCGGGCCTGCGGCGTGTGCGGCTCGGATGTGCACTTCTACGAGACCGACGCGCAGGGCTACATCCTCTATCCTGGCCTGACGCGCTTCCCGGTGATCATCGGCCACGAGTTCAGCGGGGAGGTCGTCGAGATGGGACCGGGCGTCACCGACCTGCGGCCGGGCGACATGGTCACCGCCGAGGAGATGATCTGGTGCGGGGAGTGCGTCCCCTGCCGCAACGGCTACCCGAACCAGTGCCTGCGGCTGGAGGAGATCGGCTTCACCATCCACGGCGCCCAGGCCGAGTACATCGCCATCGGCGCCAAGTACTGCTGGCCGATCAACGCCCTCGCCGAGCGCTACGGCTCCCGGGATCGGGCCTTCGAGGCCGGCGCGCTGTGCGAGCCGACGAGCGTGGCCTACAACGCGATGTTCACCCGCGCCGAAGGCTTCAAGCCCGGCGGGCACGTCGTCGTCTTCGGCACCGGGCCGATCGGCTTCGCCGCGATCGCCCTGGCGCGGGCGGCGGGGGCGGCGAAGATCATCGCCTTCGAGGTCAGCGCGATGCGCCAGGAGCTGGCCCGCAAGGTGGGCGCCGACGTCGTGCTCGACCCCACCGCCCTCGAGCGTCAGGGCACCCGGCCGCGCGACGCGATCATGGAGCTCACCGACGGCGAGGGCGCGGCGATGCTGGTCGAGGCCGCCGGCGCGCCGCCCCGCACCATCCCGGAGATGGAGGCGGCGCTGGCCGTGGGCGGCAAGGTCGTGATGATCGGCCGGGCCAGCGAGCGCGCCCCGGTGTACCTTGAGCACTTCCAGACCCACGCCGCCCAGATCTACGGCGCGCAGGGCCACTCCGGCTACGGCAACTTCCCGAACGTCATCCGCCTCATGGCGGCCGGCCGCATCGACCTCACGCCGATCATCACCAGCCGCTTCACCCTGGACCAGGGCGTGGAGGCGATCAAGAAGGCCACCCGACGCGAGGACGGCAAGATCATGATCCGCAGCTAGCGCGGAGGGAGGTGAGACCGTTCCGCAGGCCATCCTGAAAGGGAGGGAGATCGTGAGGAGGAGCATCGTCGCCTGGCTCGTGATCGCGATTCTCCTGGCCACCGCGGGCGCGTACGCCGCGCCCGGTCTCCCCGCCAAGCCGGCCAAGCTGACCATGGCCGTCGTCGCCGGCGGCGAGACGAAGGGGCTCAAGGCCATTCTGCCGATGTGGGAGCGGGAGATGGGGGTCAAGATCGACCTCGTCGAGTTCCCCTATCCCACCCTGTACGAGAAGCTCGTCACGGCGTTCCAGGCCAACGCGCCCACCTTCGATCTGCTCATCGCGGACGACCCCTGGATGCCGAAGTTCGGCAGCGAAGGGTGGCTCGTGCCGCTCGATGAAACCTTCGGCTACCAGCGCGACAACGATATCTTCCCGGTGGTCTACGACCTCGGCTCCTGGCCCCCGCCGCGCGGCCCCATCCCGCCCGGGGAGGCCGGCAAGCCGCGCCGCCTGTACGCCATCACCCTGGTCGGGAACGTCGAGTTCTTCATGTACCGCAAGGACCTCGTCGCCGCGCCGACGACCTGGGACGACGTCCTGGCCAACGCCAAGAAGGTGCACGATCCGGCCAAGCCGATGTACGGCTTCGTCATCCGCGGGGCGAAGGGCAACCCCGTGATCAGCGAGTTCACGCCGGTGCTGCTGTCCTTCGGCGGGCGGATCTTCGACAACAACTGGCGGGTGGTCCTGAACTCCAAGGCGTCGATCGACGCCCTGACGTTCTTCGCCAAGACGCTCAAGCAGTACGCCCCGCGCGGCGTGGAGAACTACGACGCCGCGGAGCGGGCCCGCGAGTTCGCCGCCGGCCGCGCCGCGCAGGCCTTCATCTGGCCGGCGGAGATCACGGACATCGTCGAGAACCCGGCGGTCTCCAAGGTCGTCGGCAAGGTCGGCTACACCCTGGCCCCGCGGGGGCCCGGCGGCAAGCACGCGCCGCTCATCGGCAACTGGCTGCTGGCCATCCCCAAGGGCAGCCGCAACCAGCGCTGGGCCTACGAATTCATCACCTGGGCCACCAGCGCCCGCGTGCAGCGTCCCTACGCCCTGGGCGGCGGCATCCCCTTCCGCCGGTCGGTGCTCCTCGACGCGGAGATGAACCGGCGGTTCCCGTTCTTCCGCGCCATGGCCGACTCGCTCAACGCGCCCGCGGAGTGGCGGCCGCGCACCTCGGAGTGGTTCGCCGTGGAGGCCATCCTCGGCACGCACGTCAACGCGGCGCTGGCCGGCCTGGAGACCCCGGAAGAGGCCATCGCCAAGGCGGCGCGCGAGATCGAATCGCACATGAAGGAGGCCGGGTACTATCGGTAGCGGACTGGCCCGGGAGCTGACCGCTCCCGGGCCGCTCTCCCCGCGCTGGGTCCGGCGCGCCGGGCCCTACCTCCTCGTCGGCCCGCCGGTGCTGCTGCTGGCCGCGCTGGTGATGTATCCCCTGATCTACAACGTGGCGCTCAGCCTGCGCAACTACCGCACCGGCGCGTTCGTCGGGCTGCACAACTTCGCCCGGGCCTTCGCCGATCCGGCGTTCTTCGCCTCGCTGCGCGCCACCGGGATCTACGTCGCCGCGGCCCTCGCCGCCGAGCTCTTCCTCGGCCTGGCTCTGGCCCTGCTCGTGCACCGCACCCTGCGCAGCGGCTGGGCGCGCACGCTCGTCTACCTCCTCTTCATCATCCCCATGGTCACCCCGCCGGTGGCGGCGGGGGTCATCGCCCGCCTGATCTACACGCCGACGTACGGCGTGCTGAACGCCGTGCTGAAGGCCCTGGGCGGCTCGGGGGAGATCCTCTGGCTGTCGCGCGCCGACACGGCGATGTTCGCCGTGGTCAGCGTGGACGTCTGGCAGTGGATGCCCTTCGTCTTCCTGGTCTGCTTCGCCGGCCTGCAGGCCGTGCCGCAGGACGCCGTCGAGGCCGCCCTGGTGGACGGGGCGGGGGGCTGGCACCTCTTCCGCCAGATCGAGTTTCCCTACCTCTCGTCGCTGCTGCTGCTCGTGCTGATCTTCCGCTTCACCGACACGTTCCGGGTCTTCGATCACGTCCTAGTGCTCACCGGGGGCGGCCCGGGCGCCTCGACGGAGTTCCTCAGCGTCTACCTCTACCGCGTGGCCTTCAAGTTCTTCAACCTCAGCTACGCCGCGGCGCTGTCGCTCTTCGTCCTGGTCGTGGCCTCGCTGGCCTTCGCCCTGCTCGGGCGCTTCCTCGGCCGGGAGGTGACGGAGTGACGGCGCGCGGGGTGTGGCGTCTGGTGGCCCTGGCCGTGCTCATCGCGCTCGGCGCGCTGTACCTCTTCCCCTACGGGTGGATGGTGCTCACCGCGCTGAAGCCGCTGCCGGAGTTCTACCGCTTCCCGGCGACGATCCTTCCGGAGCGGGTGACCGTGGCGCCGTTCGTCTCCGTGCTGGTCGGCCGCGGCTACCTCGTCCTGCTGCGCAACAGCCTGGTGATCTGCCTGACCGCGGTGGGGATCGGGCTGGTCGTGGCGATGCTCATCGCCTACCCGGTGACGCGCCTGCCGGTCTCCCCGCGCTTCCGGCGCGCCCTGCTGAACTGGATCCTCAGCCTGCGCTTCCTGCCGCCGATCGTCGTGGTCATCCCGTTCTTCGACATCGTGCGGCGGGCCGGGCTGTACGATCATCCCCTCTCGCTCATCCTGCTCTACGCCCTCTTCAGCCTGCCGTTCGCGACGTGGATGCTGCGCGGCTTCCTCCTCGAGGTGCCGATGGAGCTCGAGGAGGCGGCGCTGGTGGACGGCGCCACGCGCCTGCGCGCCTTCGTCGCCGTGCTCCTGCCGCAGCTCGCCCCGGCGCTGCTGGCCACGGCGGTGATCGGCTTCGCCCTGAGCTGGAGCGAGTTCATGTTCGCCTTCATCCTCAGCGCCACCCCGCGCTCGCAGACGTTCCCGATCGGCGTGGCCAGCCTGGTCACGCAGTTCGAGATCATCTGGAACGAGATGGCCGCGGTGGGGACGATCGCCGCCGCGGTGCCGGTGGGGCTGCTGCTCGTGGCGCGGCGCTACGTGCTCACCGCCCTGACCTTCGGGGCGATCCGGGAGAAGGCATGAGGATCGCGGTCTGCCTCGACGCGCTGCTCCCCGCGCCGGAGCCGGCGGCGACCGCGGCCGTGGTGCGCGCCGGGGAGGGGATCGAGTTCTGGGACTGGCGGCCCCGCGACCTGGGCGCGCTGCAGGCCCTGGCCCGGGCCGCGCGGCGCCCCGTCGTCGCCTTCAGCGCCAACACCTTCGACG
>DATLZI010000314.1:0-6271 GCA_035574075.1 bacterium
GGTAGCCTCCGCCGCCGCCCGGACCGCCACGGTAGCCTCCGCCGCCAGCGCCCGGCCGGCCGCCGCCGAACGACTCCTGACGGGGCCGCGCCTCGCTGACGATGAGGTTGCGCCCCCACTGCGTCGTCCCGTTGATCTGCGAGATGGCGTCCGCCGCGCGCTCCTCGGGCACCTCGACGAAGGCGAAGCCGCGGCCGCCGATCACCTGCACGTCGGTGATGGGACCGAACGGCTCGAAGAGGCTGCGCAGATCCTGCTCCGTGACCTCATACGGCAGGTTTCCCACATACAGCCGCTTGCTGGCCATGATCTCGCTCCTCTCGGTGGAACCTAGAGCCTCTTACCCCCGGCGCCGGGCGCGGGGATGGGCATGGAGGGTCTGGCGGAGACGATCCGCGCGAGGCAGCGAGCGGGCCGCGTCGCGGTAGGCGAAACGGAGCAAGCGCAGCGCCGGCCGTCCGGTGTACGTCAGGACCGCCGCGCCGCTGCGGCGGACGAGCAGCGTGCCCGGCGCCTCGGCGTGCGGCCGCAGCGACTTGCGCAGCGCGTCGAGGAACGCCGGCGCGCCCTCGAAGACGACCTTGCCCACGGCCGCGGCGTGGGTCGGGGTGATCTTCGTCCCGAACGGCGGCGTCCCACGGCCGCCCTCCAGGTAGCCGCGCACGAAGTGCGGCAGCAGCGACGAGGGGATGAAGGCGATGGGCACCGAGACGGACCGGTCGTCCCCCGGGATGCCCCAGCGCAGGAGCAGGCGGCCGAGATCGCGGTCCCGGATGTAGGCCTGCAGCCCGCGGGTGCTGCTCTGGCAGAACTCGCATCCGGGCCGGCCCTCGCAGAGGTCGGCGAGCAGGGCGTCGATGTGCGCGACGTCCCGCTCGTCAACGTCGAGGACCAGCGTGGGCATCGCCCCGTCGTAGACAGCGCCGCAGGCCGCCACGTACCCCACCCAGTAGAGCAGGGTGGCGTCGCGATGATCGGGCCGTCGCTGCGCCAGGCCGTAGGGGTCCGGCAGGGCGCGGGGACGCGAGTCCCGCCGGAGCGCCTGCGTCACGGTGTACACCGGGAGCGAATGCTTCTCGGCGATCTGCGCTGGTGCGAGGCCCGCGGCGTGGTCCGACTGGATACGGTACAGGAGGACGGGGTCCCGCCGCGGCGACGGGCGGGTGGAAGCCATTACTGTTACTATAGCACACCTGCCCTCCGCCGCCAACATCGGCCTGCGGGCCGCGCGGACCGCCGCGGAGGGGGCGAAGGCCTCGTCAGGCGGGGCGGGCGAAGCGCGCCAGGCGGAACAGGGCGATGGGATGGCGGCTGCGGCCCTCGATCGCCAGCTCGGCGACGATCTCGCCCACGACCGCGGCGAACTTGAAGCCATGGCCGGAGAAACCGCAGGCCACGATGACCTGCGGATGGCGGGGGTGGGTGTCGATGATGAAGTGGCCGTCCGGGGTGTTGGTGTACATGCAGGTCACCGCCCCCAGCAGATCGCCGCTCAGGGCGGGGAGGGTGCGGGCGAGGATGGCCCGCATCCGGCGCACCTCCGCGGGGGTGACCTCCCGCTGGATCGTCTCCGGGGTGCAGAACTCTCCGCTGTGGTGATGGGCAACTTTCACCCCGTCCCCGGCCACCTCTGGGAAGCCGTAGATGAAGCCGTCGCGCTGGTACTCGTAGATGTAGATCGGGAGCCGCTCCGCGTTGAACGCCGCGGGATCGGTGGGCCGGAACCAGTACATCACGTTGCGCTCGACCTGCAGCGGCAGTGCGAGATCGGCGAGGACCTGGCCCGCCCAGGGCCCCGCGGTGACGACGAGGCGCCCGGCGGTGTAGCGGCTTCTGTCGGTGCGCACCTCCACGGCGCCGTCCCGGACCCGCCAGTCCACGACCCGCTCCTCCGTGCGCAGGAGGGCTCCCGCCCGCGCCGCCTGCTCCAGGTGCGCCAGGGTGCACGCCTCGGGGAACAACACGCCTGCCCGCTTCTCCCAGACGGCGACCGCCTCGTCGCCCACCGCGAACGCGGGGTAGCGCCGCCGGATCTCGGCGGCTGGCAGGAGCTCGTAGGTCAGGCCGTGCCTTTGGGCGCTCGTCAGCGCCCCCTGGACGAGGGTGCCGTCGGCCGGGCCGATCATCAGTCCCCCCGTGGGGAGGAAGAGGCGCGAGCCCGCCTCCTGTTCCAGGGCGGCCCACAGCTCGTAGGCCCGCTGGATGAGGGGGACGTAGTCGGGATGCTCGAAGTACGCCTCGCGGATGATCCGGGATCGCCCGTGGGAGGAGCCCCGGTCGTGGGCCGGCCCGTACTGCTCGAGGCCGATCACGGAGCGGCCGCGCCGCGCGAGGTGGTAGGCGGCGGCGCTCCCCATGCCCCCCAGGCCGAGGACGATGACGTCGGCATCGTGGGAATTAGTCATTTTCGCTCAACTTTGCTCCCAAAGAGGAGTTGCCCTGGCGGAGCGAATCAACAGTAGGCTATCATAAACGAATATGGCGCGATCTCGACTCGCCGTTCGGCAAACCATTCGACGTCCCACCTCCGGCAAGCTCCGCGCGATCCTTGAGGACATCGGCACGCCGCCGCCGGCGCCGTTCGTCCCCGCGCCCTTCCAGGAAGCCGCCCTCGATGCGGTGCGGCGCGGCGACGTCCTGGTGTGCGCGCCCACAGGCTCGGGGAAGACGTGGATCGCCGAGCAGGCGATGGCGGAACTCCTCGCCCGGGGGAAGACCGCCTGGTACACGACTCCCCTGAAGGCGCTCTCCAACCAGAAGTTTCACCGTTTCGGCGGGCTGTACGGCGTCGAGTCGGTCGGCCTGCTCACCGGCGAGCGGCGGATCAATCCCCAGGCGCCGATCGTCGTGGCGACCACCGAGATCCTGCGCAACGCGCTCTACGCCGCCTCCGAAGCGCCGGATCTCATCGTCCTCGATGAGGCGCACTACCTCGCCGATCCCGAGCGGGGTACGGCGTGGGAGGAGATCCTGCTGCTGGCCCCGCGGCGCAGCCGGCTCCTGCTGCTCTCCGCCACCTTCCCCAACGCCGATGTCGTGGCTTCGTGGCTGACCGAGGTGCGCGGCGCGCGGCCCGAGGTGATCGTCGAGCTGGTGCGCCCGGTGCCATTGCGCTTCATCCTCGTCGACGGCCGCGGCCGGCTCATTCCCCCAGACGCCCTCGGCCACTTGCCGCCGGGCGGACGCGGGCCGGGATGGCTCCTCGCGCTGCTCCGCGACATGGAGCACTACAGCCTGCTGCCCGTCATCCTCTTCTATCCGTCGCGGCGGCAGTGCGACGAGGCGGCCCGCGAGCTGTCCGCGCTGCGCGCCTTCGGACCGGAGCTGCGCCAGGCGGCGATGGCGCGGTGGGAGAAGGACTATCCCGTCCTCCGCCACCATCCCTTCCGCGCCGCGGTGATCGAGGCCGGCATCGCGCCCCACCACGCCGGTCACACCACGGCCTGGCGGCTGGCCGTGGAAGATCTGCTCGGCCGCGGCCTCATTCGCGCCGTCTGCGCCACGACGACGCTGGCCAGCGGCCTCGACGTCCCGGCACGCACCGTCGCGCTGACGACCCTGGTGCGCAACAGCCCCGAAGGGCCGATCGTCCTGACCCCCACGGAGTTCCACCAGATGACCGGGCGCGCGGGGCGGCGCGGCAAGGACACGATCGGGGTGGTCGTGCTGCCGGCGACGACACGCGAGGAGGCGCGCGAAGGACTGGCCCTGATCGACGCCGAGCCCGAGCCCGTCACCTCGTCCTTCAAGCCGGGCTACGTGCAGGTGCTGAACCTGCTGCGCCGGGCCAGCCTGCAGGAGGCGCAGCGCGAGCTGAACCGGTCGCTGGCCGCCTACGAGCGGCGGGACGAGATCGCCCGGCTGCGCCAGGCGATCGCCTCGATCCCGCCGGACGAGCTGACCGAGCGGCCGTGCGACGACCGGCTGGTCACGCGCGGCCGCTACGAGCGGCTGGCGGACCGCCTGGCGAAGCTGCGCCGCCGCGAGGCCCACGCCTCCGCCGAGGAGCTCGCCGCGCTGCAGGCTGAGGTCGCCGCCTGGCCGTGCGCGACCTGCCCGGTCGAGCAACGCTGCCTGGCCACGATCGAGGCGCTGCGCGCCCGCGAGTTCCGCCGCTCCTCGCTGCGCCAGGCGCTGCACACCGTCGAGGGCGGCCTCGCCGACGAGTTCAAGCGCCGGGCTGCGGTGCTGCAGCGACTGGGCTACCTCGATGCCGAGCACCGCCTCACGGCCGACGGCCAGTGGGCGGTCGAGCTGCGCCACCCGCGGATGCTGATGCTGGCGGAGATCGTGCGCCGCAGCCTGGTCGGCGGCTCGACCGCCGCCTGGGCCGCGGTGGGCGGGGCGCTGGCCACGGAGCGCGCGCCCCGGCGCGGGGGGGAGGCCGGGCTCCACGCCCTGGCCCGCCTGGCCCGCGAGCTGGCCGATCTGGAGCGGCGCCACGCCCTCGCGCCCGACGAGGTCGTCCAGCAGTTCGAGCCCGAGTGGGACCCCGCCACCCGGCGGCGGCTCCCGTCGCCCGCCGATCGCCGCGCCGACGCCGTCATCGCCTGGATGCGCGGGGCCGACTGGGGGCATCTCACCCGGGAGAGCCAGGCGGAGGAAGGCGACCTGCAGCGCATCATCCTCCAGGCGGCGGAGATCTTGATGCAGCTCGAAGGGCTGCCCTTCCCCGACGTCCGCACCGCGGCGCGCGACGCGCGGCTGCGCCTGCTGCGCTCGCCCGTGGTCTAGGTAACCTCCCCGCTCGATCCGCGCCGTTCGGCAGGAAGCCTATCTGACGCCGCGTATTGCGTATGCACTCCTCTCATCGCGGGGTCGAACGCCATGCGGGCCTGCCCGGTCTGTGAGTCGGAGATGGCGCCGCGCTTCGCCAGCGAGTGCGAGCCGCCGATCGCCTGGTCCTGCCCGGAGTGCGGGCTCTTCCAGCTCGAGAGCGGCGGACGCCCGTTTCGCCCGGAGGAGGAAGCGGCCATCGCCGCCCTCGGCCCGGTCGCCCCGGCGCCTGTCCGCCGGCGCGCCGCGCGGAGCCCGATGGCCGCGGCGCAGGCCCGGGAGATCCTCGAAACCTTTCACGTCGCGCCGCCGGTGGACGTCGAGGCCCTGGCCGAGCAGCTCGGCTTCCCGGTGCGCTGGCGCGCGCTCCCCCGCACCCAGCGCGGAGGCCTGGCCGGCGGCGCCGGGGGACCGGTCCTCGTCCTGAACCGGAACTATCCGTTCCGCAACGACGCCGACCGTCGCTGGGCGGTGGCCGAAGAGCTGGGTCATGCCGTCCTGGGTCATGGCGCGCTGGTGGCGAGCGACGAACCCGGCGTCGCGCAGCGGCTCCGCGAGCCCGAACGATCCGCCCAGGAGCGCGAGGCCCGTGCCTTCGCCGCGGAGCTGCTCATGCCGGCCGCGGCCGTGCGCCGCGCTTTCGAGCGCGCGCAGTCCAGCATCCTGCGGGCCCTGGGCGCCGAAGAGCGGGGCCGGGCCGCCCGCGCCGTCATCGCCGACCTGGCCCGCGAGTTCCGGGTCTCGCCGGACGCGATGCGCATCCGCCTCCGCGAGCTCGACCTGCTGCGCTGAGGAGGCGGCGCGGTCCCCGTCCGCTCGCCTTCGCGTTGACGGCAGTCCGTTCGTGTGCTAGCGTAGGCGGCGTTCGCGGGGGATGGTGATGTCCATGCCAAGCAGCCAGCGCGTGTGTGCCGCGCGCCGTACCGGTCCAGGGATGGATCGGTCCTGCGTCCATGGGCGTCCCGCCGCGAGAGGCACCCCCGGCTAGGTCTCCCGGTTCTCCGACGCTCGCCAGGCGCAGGGCGCGCAAGGCTCTGCGCCTTTGGCTTTTCCACGGGGCGCGCGGGAGATCCGCGCCGGGAACGAGATCCACACCCGGCCGATGCTGGCGATCAGCGAGACGTTCGGCCTCGTCCGCCAGCGGGCGGGGGACGTTCATCCACGCATGCGAGGGGGAGCGCCATGCCGCACACCGCTGAACGGGTGTCCATCCGGCCGCTGCGCGACGACGACTTCGCCGCCGTGGCGGCGATCGCCACGGCCAACTTTCCCGACGATCCGCGCACCGCGGACGAGGAGCGCGATCGCTACGAACGCTTCGAGGAGCGCTTCGCCCGCCTGTGGGTGGTCGCCGAGAGCGCGGAGGGCGCGGTGGTGGGCTACGGCTTCTACAGCCACGTGCCCTGGTCGTTCCATCCTGACAAGTACCAGGTCTACGTCGCGGTGCAGCCGGCGCTGCAGCGACGGGGGATCGGCGGGCAGCTGATGCGCTACC
>DATLZI010000315.1:0-4033 GCA_035574075.1 bacterium
CGCCGCGCCTGGCGGGAGCGCGGCGGCCGCCCGACTGCCAGCGAGGCTATCCGCCGCCGGGCAGGGCGTCCCCGGCGATCATGTAGCTGTTCCCCCCGCCGGGCAGCGCATCTCCCGCCGCGGCGACAGCGGTCAGACCGAGCAACAGAGCCATCAGAGCGACCAACAGCAGCTTCCGCATGCCATCCCCTCCCTCGGCTTGGTGTGTGAGCACCCCGCTTTGGAGGCCCCGCCGAGCCCCCGACGCCCCATTCGGCACGAGGTTATGCATTCCTGTTCTTTAAGGGTGACGGTGAAAACACGAGTCTCACTTTCTGTGGATCGGGTCGGCGGCGAACACGTGCGGAAGGCGTCGAAGGGGGCGGGCGGGTTCCCCGCCATGTGGGGGTCGCGGCGACGGGCGCCGAAGGTGAACACCAGCATGGCCCGTGTTCGCTTGGCCCGCAGCGGAGATGTCCCTGAACTCCGCCGGCTCTGCCGGGCGGCCGCCGGTCCCGACGACTACGTCGCGGACTTCCTCCCCGAGATGGTGCGGCGGGGTGAAGCGGTCGTCGTGGAAGCCTCCGGGCGCCTGGTGACCATGGGCGGGGTCGCGACGTGCGTGGACGGGGCGCTGTGGATCGGGCAGCTGCGGACGCACCCCGACTTCCGTCGCCGGGGGTACGCGACGATGCTGCTCGCCGATGCCTACGCGCGGGCCGCACGCGAGCGCCGTCCCGCGCTGCGGTTGTACACCGGATGGAGGAATCCCAGCCGGTCGCTGTACGAGCGGATGGGGTTCCGGGAGGTCGCCCACTTCACGCGCCTGGCCGCCCCACCGCTGTGGCGGGGCGCGCCCCCGCTCGCGCGCGCGCAGGACGGCCGCGGGGCGTTCCACCTCTGGCGGTCGAGCCCGTTTGGGGCGGCGGGGGCGGGATACGTGGGCTATCGGTGGCACATGGTGCCGATCACCCGCCGTCTCCTGGACGCTCTGGCTGGCCGCGGCGAGGTGCTGGTGGGCGACGGCAGCGCCCTCCTGGCGTGGGTGGAGCCGGGGAGCCGGGCGGCCTACGCGGCCGTGCTGGGGGAGGGACGAACGGGGTTGCGGGCAGCGCGCGCCGCGGCGGCATGGCTGCGCCGGGCGCGCGTCGAGGTGTTCGCGCCGCGCGACCCGCGCATCCTCCGCTGGGCGCGGGAGAGCGGGTTCGATCCGGCCTCGTGGGGACGGCACCTCGTGCTCTATGAACAGCGCGTGAGGAGGCGACGATGACGTCCTACGACGCGGTGGTCATCGGCGGCGGTCACAACGGTCTCGTGACCGCCGCCTACCTCGCCCGCGGCGGGCTGCGCGTCCTCGTGCTCGAGCGGCGCCCTGTCCTGGGGGGCGCCGCCGCGACGGAGGAACTCTGGCCCGGCTACCGCGTCTCCACGGCAGCGTACCTGTGCGGTCTGCTGGCGCCGCGCGTCATCGCCGACCTCGACCTCGAGCGCCACGGCTACCGGATCTTCCCCAAGGACCCGGCGTTTTTCAGCCCCTTCCCCGACGGCCGCGCGCTGTTCGTCTGGCGCGACGACCGCCGCACCGCGGAGGAGATCAGCCGCTTCTCCCGCCGCGACGCCGAGCGCTACCCGGAGTACGAGGCGCTGCTGGAGCGGCTCGCCGCCTTCGTCGAGCCCTGGCTGCTGCGCACCCCGCCCGATCTCGTTCGCCGCCGCCTGGGCGACCTCGCCGGTCTCGCCCGCCTGGGCTGGGACCTCCTGCGCCTGCCGCCGCGCGACCTCGCGCAGGCCGTGCGCATCGCCACGCAGAGCGCGCGCGACTTCCTCGACGCCTGGTTCGAGTCATCTGAGCTGAAGGCCTCGCTGGCCACGGACGGCGTGATCGGCGCGCGCGGCGGTCCGAGCACGCCTGGCACGGCCTACGTCCTGTTCCATCACTGTATGGGGCAGGCCGCCGGGAAGCGGGGGCTGTGGGGGTTCGTGCGCGGCGGCATGGGCGGCCTCAGCGCGGCCATCGCCGCGGCGGCGCGCGAACGGGGCGCAGAGATCCGCACCGGTGCCGAGGTCGAGCGCGTCCTCGTGCGGGAGGGCCGGGCCGAGGGCGTGGTGCTGCGCGGAGGGGAGGAGATCCGGGCGCGGATCGTGGCCAGCAGCGCCGACCCCAAGGTCACGTTCCTCCGCCTGGCCCCCGACGTGGACGCCGAGTTCCGGCGCGAGATCGAGGCCATCCGCACCGCGGGCGTGGCGATGAAGATCAACCTCGCCCTGGACGGTCTGCCCAGCTTCACCGCCTGCCCCGGCGAGGCGCCCGGCCCCCAGCACCGCGCGACGATCCACATCGGCCCAAGCATGGCGTACATCGACCGCGCCTGGCAGGAGGCGCAGGAGGGCCGGCCGTCAGGCCAGCCGTTCTGCGAGGTGACGATCCCCACGACCTACGACCCGGAGCTCGCCCCGCCCGGCCGGCACCTGATGAACATCTTTGTGCAGTACGCGCCCTACCATCTGGCCCACGGCCACTGGGACGAGCTCAAGGAGGCGGTCGCCGACCGCGCCATCGAGACGATCGAGGCCTACGCGCCGGGCCTCAAGGACCGCATCCTGCACCGGCAGGTCCACAGCCCCCTCGATCTCGAGCGCGACTTCGCGCTCACCGGCGGGGACATCTTCCACGGCGAGATGACGCCGGACCGGCTGTTCTTCATGCGTCCGGTGCCCGGCTGGGCCGGGTATCGCACGCCGATCCGGGGGTTGTACCTCTGCGGCGCCGGCGCGCATCCCGGGGGCGGAGTGATGGGCGCCCCCGGGCACAACGCGGCACGGACGATCCTCGGGGATCTGCGGCGGTGATCGGCGCCCTTACAGCTTGAGGTCGATGATCGCGGTCACGCCGACGCCCGGCACCCGGCGCACGGCCTTCCACGGCTCGAGGCTGTCCACGGGCACCAGGGCGCGGATCGAGAACGACCCCTGGTAGTTGCCCTCGATCGCCGCCACCGCCTGCACCCGCTCCACGGCGGTCTGGGGGCCGGAGACCTGCGCGGCGCCGATCGCCGCCTGGCCGGGCGCGTTCACGCCGATGGAGAGGCTGAGGATGGGCACCACCTTCGTCGTCTGCAGCGTGGTCGGATCCTTAGCCTGGACGAGCTTGTTGATGAACGTGTTGAGGGCGGGGGCGAACGCTTTCACCGCGGCGCCGATGCCGATCGTCTTGATGATCGCCGGTACGGTCCCCCCGCTCTGCGGAGCGGGCGACGGGCTGGGCGGGAACGTCGGCGCGGGGGCAGGCTGCGCCGCGCCGTGCGCCAGCACCTTGACCTTCTTCGTCAGCAGGGTGCGCGCCGCCAGCAGGCGGCCCTGCACCTCGACGATGTCGCCGACGACCAGCTGGTAGTGGCGGTCCGCGTCCCGACCGCCCTTCAGCTCGATCTTCGCGTCGCGGCGAAGCACGGCCGACCAGACGGCGTTGGACGCCAGCTCGCGGAACTGAAAGCCGTTCGGGGCGCTGACGCTGGTCACGATGCCGGTCACCTCGACCTCGTGGTCGTCGTCGCCGAGCGCGAGGCCGGCGGTGAGGAACGTGACCAGGAGCGCGGCGATGAGGCCGCCAGACAGGATGCGGATGCGTCGCATCGACCGAAGCCTCCAGACGAAGTTGGCCCGCCTCCGGCGGGCACTGTACTCCATTCCCCGGCCCGGCTGGCGCTAGGCGGCCGTTTCCGATAGGATGGCGGCGATGACCCGCCTCGACCGCCTCCCCGGCGACTGCCCCCTCACCTGGGGCCTCATCGGCGCGAACGCGATCACGTTCGTCGCGGACTTCGTCGGCGCCGGCGCGCTGTGGGTGCCGCTGCTCTTCGAGGCGCGCGCCGCCGCGGCCGCGCCCTGGACGCTGCTCACCTGGCCCCTGGTCGGGGCGGGCGGTATCGTCTGGCTGCTGCTGGGGAGCTACATGCTGTGGCTGTTTGGGGGGAGCCTGGAACGGGCCTGGGGACAGCGGGACTACCTGGTGTTCCTGGCGCTCACCGCCGCCGCCACGGCGGGCGGCCTGGGG
>DATLZI010000316.1:0-6411 GCA_035574075.1 bacterium
GCCCGGCGACTTCCTCGGCCGTCCAGCCGAAGATGCGCTCCGCCGCGGCGTTCCAGCTGAGCACCCGCCCCTCGCGGTCGAGGGTGAGGATGGCGAGGGGCGAGGCGATCTGGACGAGCGTCTGATACTGGTGCTCGGATCGCAGCCACGCTCGCCGGGAGGCGGTGAGTTTGTCGAACAGCATCGTGGAGATCGCCGCGGCCAGCGCGGCGGCTACGGCGAACGAGAGGAGGAAGTAGACCACTGTCCGCCGGCCCTGCGCCATGATGTCGCGCTCGACGACGATGCGCAGCAGCAGGCCGGGTTGGCGGTAGATGTCGGGCACCACCGCGACGGCGGCGATCCAGTGCCGATCCACGGGCTCCACATGGCGGACGATCCCGCCGCGGTGGGTGACCTCGAGATCAGCCGGGGAGAGGCGGGCGCCGTTGGAGGCCGGCGCGGCCGACAGGTCCACCTGCGTGAGCTCGCCCAGGCGGCGGATCTCCCACCGGGAGAGGAAGCGGCCCCAGATCAGCGTCCCGCGGATCGGTCCCTGGCGCTCGCTGGTCAGGATCGGGCGGGAGACGACGAGCATGGGTCCCTCCGGGAGCAGGAGGAGCCCGGCGACCGAGCTGTCCACCGTGAGGTGTCGGAGCAGCGGGCTCTGCGGAGTGAGATGCGAGTCGATGCTCGGCGGGAGGCCGCGCTGGCGACCGCTCTCCAGATCGAACCCGCGCCCGTAGACCAGCCGGGCGGTGCGGTCGTAGAGGAGGAAGAGGTTCAGCCGCAGGTCGGCGTACGTGGCGTTGGGCAGGTTAGAGGTTACGTACGTGGGATCCCGGGTCGTGACGAATGCGTAGGTGTCGTCCCAGGCCGCCCAATCCGCCGCCTGGCGCTCCAGCTCGCGGAGATCATCGCGGAGGGCGTCGGTGACCCGCTGGATGTGCTGGAGGGTGTCAGCCCGCTCGATCGCGGCGAAGCTCGGCAGGAAGAAGAGCTGCGCGGCGGCGGCGACGAGGCCGACCAATGCTGCGACCGCTCCCGCGGCGACCAGCCACCGCGACCGGATTCGGATCAGCACCATCACACCTTCGGCAGCCCGGCTGACTCGGTTGGGATCCGAGTTCCGCGGCTTTGCGTCCCCGCCTCGCGACGGGTTTGCCTTTGTCGGGGAGGAGCAGGGATGGAGCCCCCTCCTCCCCAGACCCCAGCAACTTCTGTGCCGCGCGCGCGCCCCGCCCAGGGGTCACGGCGTGGTCTCCAGGTCGGGGAGAGCGGCCAGGAACGCCTCGGCCACAGCGGGGTCGAAGTGGCGGCCGGCCTCGCCGCGGATATGGGCCAGGGCGCGTTCCCGCGGCCAGGCCCGGCGATAGGGGCGGTCGGAGGTCAGCGCGTCCCAGACGTCGATGATGGCGAAGATCCGGGCGGCGAGGGGGATCTGCTCGCCCTGCAGCCCCCGCGGGTAACCGCTGCCGTCCCACTTCTCGTGGTGCGCATAGGGGATGTCGAGCGCCGGCCGGAGGTAGGGGATCGGCGAGAGGAGGTCGAGGGCGTAGACCGGGTGCCTGCGCATGATCGCCCACTCCTCTTCGGTCAGCGGGCCCGGCTTGAGCAGGATGCTGTCCGGGATGCCCATCTTCCCGATGTCGTGCAGCAGGGCGCCCCGGCGGATGTGCACCAGGGCCTCATCGGGCACGCCCATCCTGCGGGCGAGGGCCACGGTGAGCTCGGTCACGCGGCGGGTGTGGCCCTCCGTCTCCTTGTCGCGCAGGTCGAGGGCGCGCGACCAGCCTTCCAGCGTCGTGTCGTAGGCCACGGTGAGGTCGAGGTTGGATCGCTGCAGGTTCTCGAAGAGGCCGGCGTTGTCGACGGCGATCGCCGCCTGCCCCGCCAGCGCCTCGAGGAACTCCAGCCAGTCGCCATCCGGCTTGAGCCGGGCGCGGTGGAAGACCTCGAGGACGCCCTTCACCTCCCCCTTGGCGGTCAGGGGGACGGCGATGTACGAGACGAAGCGCTCGACCGTCACGAGCGCCGGGCGCGAGGTCCCCTCCGCCTGCGCCAGGTCGGGGATCACCACGCGCCGCCGCTCCAGCACGGCGCTTCTGAGCAACTCGTCGCCGGCGTGGACGCGGGCCCGCGGGGGCGGCGCGGAGCGGAACCCGCGGCTGGCCGCCACTTCCAGGGAGCCCGTGCTCCGGTCGAGGAGGAGGACGGCGGCGGCGTCCACGGCGAGCTCCCGGGTGACCTGCTCGAGCAGGACGGCCAGCGACAGCTGCAGATCCAGGCTCCCGGTGATCGCCTGGTCGATCGCTCGCAGGGCCTGCAGACGGGCGATGCGGCGCTCCGACTCCTCGAAGAGCCGCGCGTTCTCCAGCGCCGCCGCGGCCTGGTTGGCGAACGCCTGCAGCAGCTCGACCCGCTCCGCGGTGAAGAAGCCCTCCTCCGTTGCGGTCACGACGATGACCCCGAACGGCCGCTCCCGGCTGATCAAGGGCAGCGCGGCGACGCTGGCGATCCCCTGCGGGCGCAGGACCGTCTCCCACGGCGCGGTCGCCGGGTCGTCGGACAGACGGTTGACGACCACGGCGGAGCCGGAGCGCACCGCGCGGCCGCTGGCCCCCTGGCCTTCCGGGGTGTCGTCCCACCGCGCCGGAGCGCTGAGCGCGTCGGGCGGATGTTTGGCCAGCAGCCGCAGCTCGCCGTCCGCCTCCGCCCGGCTGAGCAACGCGCTGCGCGCCCCGAGGGCCGTGACGAGGATGCGGGTGATGTCCTGCGCCACGGTCGCCACGTCCAGGCTGCGGGTCAGGCGCTGGGCGCCCGCGTACAGGGTGGTGATCGTCTGCAGCTGCTCGATGATGCGCTGCTCAGCCTGGTCCCGTTCGGCCTCGTGCTGCTGGATGGCCTCGGCCATCCGATCGAACGCCTCGGCCACCGCCTGGAGCTCGCTCAGCTGCTGGCGCGGGCCGACGCGGGCCGCGAAGTCGCCGCGCGCGATCCGTTCCGCGGCGGCCCTCAGCGAGCGGAAGGGCCGGAGGAGGAGCGCGTCAGTGCCCAGGAGGAGCGCGGCGAGGGTGAGGAGGCCGACGACGGCCAGCCCGCCGAGGCTGAGGAGGAAGCTGCGGTTGGCCGCCGCGAACGCGGCGGAGGCGGGGATCCCCACGCCGACGTGCACGCGGCCGCCGCCCGGGGTCACGGGCAGCGCCACGATGCCGTAGAGCCTGGGCCTGCCGTCGAGCCCCCGGGCGAGCGCCGTCCCCGCGCTGTCGATCCGCCGCATCGCGCGCCGCAGTTCCGATTCGGGCGCGCGGCGGCCCACCCAGGGCTCGGGGAAGGGGTAGCGCGCCAGGATCACGCCGTCCTCGTCCAGGACCACCACCGTACCGCCGTCCGGCAGCTGCACCTGCGCGGCGACGTCGTGGATCCGCGCCAGATCGATCGCCGCGAAGGCGACGCCGACGATCCGGTCTCCGCGACGGACCGGGTGGCCCAGGTTGATGCCCGGCCGCTGCGTGATGCGGCCAATCTGGTACTCGCCCAGGGCCGCCTCGCCCGTGCGGAGGGCGCGCTGGAAGTACGGCCGGTCGGCGATGCTCACGGGCTCGATCAGACGGATGGCGCTGCAGAACACCGTGCCGTCCGGCCGCGCCGCGCCGACGTTGGCGAGGGTGGGGCTGAGCAGGCGGGCGGCGAACTGGCTGCACCGCTCGCCGTCGAATCCGACCACGCTGGGATGCTCGGCGAAGACGGCCAGCAGCTGCTCCGTTTGGACGATGTCGTGGTCCACCTCGGCGGCCACGGCGCGGGCCAGCCGGAGCGCTCCCTGGTAGGCTTCGGCCGCCGCCTGGCGGTGGTGGAGGACATAGACCGACGCCTGCAGGAGCGCCGTGGGGATCAACGCGATGCCGAAGAGCAAGACCAGGCGGGCGCGCAGGGAGCCGCGGACGCTGCGCGTTCCTCCCGGGCGGCGCGGCCCAATGGCCGGTGGTCTAGCCGGTGCAACCATTCGCGGTCCCTTCAGCCTTTGGACATCGGTAACAAATAATTCCTGCCCGCCGGCGGCGCCCCGCAGATGCCCGGCAGGGGCCGGCGGCGCCGGCGCCAATCAGATGGACGGGATGGGTGGTCGCGTGCGCGACGTGCTGACGATCGGCGTGCTGCCGCCGGGGGCGGCGAACGCCATCACCGACGTCGCCGGCGTCCGCGTGGGGCACGCCACGGTTCGCCGCGGCCGGCTGCGCACCGGTGTGACCGCGCTGCTGCCGCACGATCGCAACCTGTACCGCGAGAAGGTCACGGCCGCGGTCGCCGTCCTGAACGGCTACGGCAAATCGCTCGGACTGCTGCAGATCGAGGAGCTCGGCACCGTCGAGACCCCGATCCTGTTGACCAGCACGTTGAACGTGCCGCGGGTCGCCGACGCGCTGCTGACCTACATGTTCGAGCAGGATCCGGCGATCGGGGATCGAGAGACGGTCAATCCCGTCGTGCTGGAGTGCTTCGACGGCTACCTGAGCGACGCGCGGGCGCGGGCGGTCGGCGAATTGGACGTGCGGGAGGCGATCGCCGCCGCGCGCGGCGGGCCCGTGGCGGAGGGGTGCGTGGGAGCGGGCACCGGGATGCGCTGCCAGGGCTACAAATCCGGCGTCGGCACGGCCTCGCGGCGGCTCGACGAGGCGGGCTACACCGTCGGGGTGCTCGTCGTGCCGAACTTCGGCTTCCCCGGCGACCTGGTCATCGCCGGCGTGCCGGTCGGGCGCGAGCTGGCGGCTGTGAGCCAGCAGTCCGAGCGCGGCTCCTGCGTCTTCGTCGTCGCCACGGACGCCCCGCTGCCGGCGGTCGATCTGCGCCGCCTGGCCTGGCGCTGCTTCCTCGGCATGGCGCGCACCGGCGCCATCAGCGGGGCGACCAGCGGCGACCTGGCGCTCGCTTTCAGCACCCATCCCGATCAATCGCGGCAGGACCGCGCGGTGATGAACGCGCTCTTCCGCGCCGTGGTGGAAGCGTCCGAGGAGGCTATCCTGAACGCGCTGTTCGCGGCGGAGACCACCGAGGGGCGCGACGGCCGCCTCATGCCCGCCCTGCCGGTAGCGGAGGCGCTGGAGGTCCTGCGCCGGCGCGGGGTGGCGATCCGGGGATCCGGCCTCTAGCGTTCGCGTAGGTCGGACGGAAGCCGGGCAGGCTACACGGTAGGGAATCGGATGCGGCGATCGCTGAGCGTGCTGATCACGATAACCGTGGTGCTCGTCCCCGCCGTCGCAGGGGCCCCCGTCCTCGAGGTGAGCGACAGCGCGATCCGGCAGGGCGAGGCTCTGGCCGTGACGGTGCGCGGCGCCCCGATCGGGGTCGCCGTGCAGTTCGCCGGGCGGACGTGGCCGCTGTACCGCACCGGCGGCGTGCACCGCACCTACGTCGGCGCGGACGCGCGGACGATACCAGGAACCTACCGGCTGCGGGTCGTCGAAGGGAGCCGGGTCCTGGCGCAGCGCACGGTGACGGTGGCGCGGGTGGCCTTCCGGCAGCGGCGCCTGAGGCTCGACCCCGACAAGGAGGCGCTCTTCGACCCGGCGCTCGTCGCCGAGGAGCAGCGCAAAGTGAGCCGCGCCCTGCGCGTGCTGGCTGCCGAGCAGCTGTGGGAGGGCGCGTTCCTCGTTCCCACCGTCGCCGCGCCGATCTCCTCGCCCTACGGGGTGCAGAGCGTCTACAACGGCACGGTGCGGGGCTTCCACCGCGGCACCGATTTCGCCGCCCCCGAGGGGACGTCCGTGCGCGCCGCCAACCACGGCATCGTGCGCCTCGCCGAGCCGCTGCCCCTGGTCGGGAACGCGGTCTTCGTGGACCATGGCCTGGGCGTCCTCACCGCTTACTTCCACATGTCGGCGCTGTCCGTGCAGGTGGGCCAGCGCGTCCGCAAGGGCGACGTGGTCGGGGCGGTGGGCAGCACCGGCGTGGCCACGGGCGTCCATCTGCACTGGGGGCTGCGCGTGAACGGCATCTACGTCGACCCGATGCCCTGGACGCGGGACGGGGCGCCGTAGGGAGGGAAAGGCCGGCCACCGCCGCGGCCGGCTAGTCCGGCACGAACTCCGGCCCCCGGTTCCGGAAGCGCTGGATGAAGTCGGCGATCGCGTCGCGGTCGAAGCGGTCGAGCTTCATCAGGCGACCCCAGGCCACCACGGCGACGCGGCTGTCGTTGCGGGGCCGATGGGTGACGATGACCTTGCTGCGGTAGGCGCGCGCCAGGTCGGCGAGCGCGTCCACGACCTCCGTGTCGTCCTTGTCCCGGAAGCTGATCCAGATCCCGCCGTGCTCGAGGTTGTGCACGAGGAGCTCGTCCGGCAGTTCGTCGTTGTAAAACCCCCAGCGCGCGGCGGCGCCGTAGTGCCAGCCGGAGGTGGGCGGGTTGGAGAAATAGGCGCCGTGCGCCTCGCC
>DATLZI010000317.1:0-2502 GCA_035574075.1 bacterium
ACATCGCTCTGGATCTCGTTGAAGAGCTTCATCGCCTCGATGATGCAGACGGTCTGCCCGGCCTCGACGATGTCACCCTCGCTCACGAAGGGCGGCGCGTCGGGGCTGGCGGCGCGGTAAAAGGTGCCGACCATCGGCGCCGTGACCGGGGCGAGGTGGTTGTCCGCGCCCGGCGCGGGGGGCGCCGCGCCCGGTGACGCGGGGACGGCCGGGACTGGATGCGGGGCGGCCGCCGCCGGTGCCGACGCGGCCACGTGCGTGGCGCCGGCCTTCTTCACCAGGACCCGCAGGGCGGGCGACTCCACCTCCAGCTCGGCGATATCAGCCTCCGCCGCAAGGCGGATCACCGCGCGGATCTGTTCCAGGTCGAACGGCGCCTCGTCGCTCATCGGCTCTGTGGCAGGGGGGTCGCGGTCGGTGCCGCTTCCTGCAGCACCCCCATCTGCCGGAACTTCGCATACCTGCGATTCACCAACTCCTCGGGGGACACCTGTCGCAGATCGGCGAGGTGGCGGCGGAGCGCAGCGCGGACCTCGGCGAAGACCGCCTCCGGGTCGCGGTGCGCGCCGGCGAAGGGCTCGGCGAGGATCTCGTCTACCAGGCCGAGGTGCCGCAGGTCGGACGCCGTCAGCCGCAGCGCGGCCGCGGCCTCCGGGGCCCGCGCCGCGTCGCGCCAGAGGATCGCGGCGCACCCTTCCGGCGTGATCACGGTGTAGACGGCGTACTGCAGCATCAAGATGACGTCGCCCACGGCGATGGCCAGCGCTCCGCCGCTGCCGCCCTCGCCGGTGATCAGGACGAGGATGGGCGTGCGCAGGCGACTCATCTCGGCGATGTTTCGGGCGATCGCCTCGGCCTGGCCGCGCTCTTCCGCGGCATCGCCAGGGAAGGCTCCGGGGGTATCCACGAACGTCACCACCGGCACGCGGAACTTCTCGGCGAGCTTCATCGCCCGCAGCGCCTTGCGATACCCCTCCGGGTAGGGCATGCCGAAGTTCCGGGCGAGGTTCTCCCTGGTGTCCTTCCCCTTGTTGTGCCCGACGACGACCAGCGGCGCTCCCTCGAAGCGGGCCAGCGCGGCGAACATCGCCGGATCGTCGCGGAAGGCGCGGTCGCCGTGCAGCTCGAGGACGTCGGTGAACAGGGCGGAGACGTAGTCCATCAGGCGCGGCCGCTGCGCATGGCGCGCCAGCTGGACGATGTGCCACGGCGTGGGATTGCTGAAGATCGCCCGGCGCAGGTGCTCGGCCCGCTCCTCCAAGGTGGCGATCTCGCCCTCCAGGGAGAGGCCCTGCTCCCGGGAGAGGCGGCGCAGGCGCTCGATCTCGGCCTCTACCTCGGCCAGCTGGCGGTCCAGGTCGGGGGCGTCGGGCGTCGTCACGCCGGCGCCTCCTCGGCCGCCGCCGGGGGGGTGGCGGGCTGCGCGCGCGGGCCGCCGAAGAAGGCCAGCAGGGTGACCAGGGTGCGCCGCAGCTCGGCCCGCGGCACGACCATGTCGATGAGGCCCCGCTGCAGGCAGAACTCCGCCGTCTGGAAGTCTTCGGGCAGCTTGCGCCGGATCGTCTGCTCGATGACGCGGCGCCCGGCGAACCCGATCAGCGCCCCCGGCTCGGCGAGGATCACATCGCCGAGGAAGGCGAAGCTGGCGGTCACGCCCCCGGTGGTCGGATCGCAGAGCACCGAGATGTAGGGCAGGCCCGCGTCGTGGAGGCGCCCGATGGCGGCGCTGGTCTTGGCCAGCTGCATCAGCGACAGCGTCCCTTCCTGCATGCGCGCCCCCCCGGAGGACGAGAAGATGATCAAGGGCAGGCCCATCTCCCGCGCGCGCTCGGCGGCGCGGGCCACCTTTTCGCCCACCGCCGACCCCATCGAGCCGCCCATGAAGTAGAAGTCCAGCGCCGCGGCCACCGTGCGCCAGCCCTCGAGGGTGCCCTCGCCGCAGATCACCGCCTCCGCCCGGCCGGTCTTGCCGCGCGCCTCGGCGAGCTTCTGCGGATAGCCGGCGAACCCCAGGGGGTCGGCGGAGGCGACCTGGGCGTCGAACTCGATGAAGCTGCCCTCATCGAGCGTGATCGCCAGCCGCTCCTCCGCGCTGAGCCGGTGGTGATAGCCGCACTTCGGGCAGACCCGCAGGTTGCGCTCCAGCTCCTTGCGGTAGATAAGGTTGGCGCAGCGGGGACACTTCGCCCAGATCCCGGCGGGCATCTCACGCCGCTGCAGCGAGCCGTATTTGGGACGCCGTAACCAGTTGAGCACGTCGCCTCGTCGCGGGCGGCCTTGAAGTCACCTGATTATATCCTACGGATCGCCCGGCGAGGAACCGGGCCAGGCCGGGCGCGCCAGCACCCTTATCCCTCTTCCCCCCATCTGCTATCGTTATTCCGTAGGCTTCGAAGGAGGATGCGCAGCATGAAGACACGCGCTACGCCCGGGTCGATCCTCACCATGCTCATCATCGCTAGCGCGCTGGCCATCGGCCTCGGGAGCAGCATCCTACCGCAG
>DATLZI010000318.1:0-7126 GCA_035574075.1 bacterium
CGCTCCAGCGCCTGGCGCGCCGCGGCGAGCTGATCGAGGACGCGGCGGCGGGCGGTACCGCCCGGCACGTCCTTCGCCTCCACCGACGCCTCCAGCGTCACCGCCTCGAGGATGTCGGACTGAAAGAGCGGGCTGACCGCCTGGTAGTCAGCGAGGGGCAGCTCCCACAGCGGCGTGCCCCGCGCGGCCGCCCGCTGCACCACGGCCCCGGCCAGGGCGTGCGCCTCGCGGAATGGGATCCCCCGGCGCACGAGGTAGTCCGCGACCTCGGTGGCCGTGAGCCAGCCCTGCCCCGCCGCCTGACGCATCCGCTCGGGCACGAAGCGCACCCCATCCAGGACGAGCCGCATCGCCCGCGCGCAGCCGGCGGCGGTGTCGAGGGCGTCGAAGGTGGCCGCCTTGTCCTCCTGCAGGTCGCGGTGATAGCCCGCGGGCAGGCCCTTGAGCATCCCCAGCAGCGTGACGAGGTCGCCGGCGGGACGCGCGGCCCGGCCGCGGATGAGCTCGGCGGCGTCAGGGTTTTTCTTCTGCGGCATCAGGCTGCTCCCCGTCGCCACCCGGTCGCTCAAGACCACGAAGCCGAACTCGTCGCTGGCCCAGAGCACCACCTCGTCCGCCCAGCGCGAGAGGTGCGCGGCAAGCAGCGCGGCCGCGGCGGCGGCCTCCACGGCGAAGTCGCGATCGCCCACGGCGTCGATGCTGTTCTCCGTGATCCGGGCGAACCCCAGCAGCGCCGCCGCCCGGGCGCGGTCGAGCGGGAATCCCGCGCCGGCGATGGCGCCCGCGCCCAGCGGCAGGACGTCGGCCCGCGCGTGCGCTGCCTCCAAGCGCGCGGCGTCGCGCTCCAGCATCCAGACGTAGGCCAGCAGGTGGTGGGCCAGGCGCACGGGCTGGGCGTGCTGGAGGTGGGTGAACGCCGGCAGGATGTCGTCGATCGAACTCGCCGCCCGCTCCACCCCTGCCGCCATCAGGGCCTGCACCTCCCCGACGAGCTCGACCAGCTGCTGGCGCAGGGTGAGGCGGAAGGCCGTGACGACCTGATCGTTCCGGCTGCGGCCGGTGTGCAGACGGCCGGCCGGCGGGCCGATGCGCGCGTAGAGCTCGGCCTCGAGGAACGAGTGCACGTCCTCGTGGTCGCCGCCGACGCTGAGCCGGCCCTCTTCGACGTCGCGGAGGATGTGGCGCAGGCCCCCGATGATCGCCTCGGCGTCGGCCGCGGTGAGCAGGCCGGCGTCGCGCAACGTCAGCGCGTGAGCGATGCTGGCGATGGCATCCCAGCGCAGGAGGCGCCGGTCCACACTCAGCGACGCGGTGAAGGCCAGCAGGCGCGGGTCGGGCGGCTCGCCGAAACGGCCGCCCCACATCCGGCGCGGTGCGCGGCCAGCCACGCCGCTACTTCACGGGCTGCCGTACCCCCGCGCGAATCAGCGTCGGGTTGGTCGCGGCGAACACCCGGGAGGGCAGCGCCCAGAGATTGATGAACCCCTCGGCGTCCTTCTGGTTGTAGACGGCGTCCTTGCCGAAGGTGGCCAGATCGTGCCGGTACAGCGAATGCGGAGAGCGCCGCCCCACGGCCAGGCAGGACCCCTTGAACAGCTTCATCCGCACCGTCCCGGTGACCGTGCGCTGCGCCGCGGCCACGAAGCCGTCAAAGGCGTGGCGCAGCGGCGTGAACCACTGCCCATAGTAGACCAGCTCGGCGTAGCGCGGCGCGATCAGCGCGGCGTAGTGCTGCGTGTCGCGGTCCAGGGTGATGCTCTCCAGATCGCGGTGCGCCGCGGCGAGGATCGTGCCGCCCGGCGTCTCGTAGACGCCGCGGCTCTTCATCCCCACGAGGCGGTTCTCCACCATGTCCGCGCGGCCCACGCCGTGGGCGCCGCCCAGACGGTTCAACGTTTCCAGCAGCGCCACCGGATCCAACCGCTGGCCGTCGAGGGCCACCGGGATGCCCTCCTCGAAGCCGATCTCGACGTAGGCCGGCGTGTCCGGGGCCTGCGCGGGCGAGACGGTCAGCGCGTAGACGCCTTCCGGCGGCTCGGCCCAGGGGTCCTCCAGGATCCCGGCCTCGGCGCTGCGATGCCACAGATTCTGGTCGACGCTGTACGGCTTCTCGCGCGTCACCGGCACGGGGATGCCGTGCGCCTGCGCGTACTCGAGCTCCTCCTCGCGGGAAGCCAGCGTCCACTCCCGCCAGGGCGCGATGATGCGCAGGTCGGGGGCCAGCGCCTTATAGGCCAGCTCGAAGCGCACCTGGTCGTTGCCCTTGCCGGTGCAGCCGTGGGCCAGGGCGTCCGCTCCCTCCGCCAGGGCGACCTCGACCTGCGCCTTGGCGATCACCGGCCGGGCCAGCGCGGTGCCGAGGAGGTACTGCCCCTCGTACACCGCGTTCGCGCGCAGCGCGGGGAAGCAGTAATGCCGCACGAATTCCTCGCGGGCGTCCACGACGACGGCCTGCGCGGCACCGCTGGCCAGCGCCTTCTGGCGGATCGCCGCGATGTCCTCGTTCTGACCCACGTCCACGATCACCGCCAGGACCTGCGCCCCGTAGTGTTCGCGCAGCCAGGGGATGATCACGGAGGTGTCGAGCCCCCCGCTGTAGGCCAGGGCCACCTTGCGCACACCGACTGCTGCCATCGCCTTCCCTCCCATCAGACGGCCGCCGGCTGCGTTGCCGCGGCCAGAGCGGCGTCGAGGATCTCGACTGCCTGATCGATCTCCGCCTCGCTGACGATGAGCGGCGGCGCGAGGCGCAGCGTCGTCGGCTGCACGGCGTTGATGATCAGTCCGCGCTGCCGGGCCTCCGCGACGACCTGAGCGGCGTCACCGCCCAGATCCACCGCGACCATCAGGCCCAGGCCGCGCACCGCGGTGATCGCCGGCTGCCGCCGGGCCAGGGCGCGCAGGCGCTCCACGAGGTGCGCGCCGGCTTGCGCGGCGTGCTCGACGAGGTGCTCGCGCTCGATCGTCTCGATCACGGCCAGCGCCGCGGCGCAGGCCAGCGGGTTGCCGCCGAAGGTTGAGCCGTGGTCCCCCGGCTGGAAGGCCTCCGCCACGGGACCGGCGGCGAGCAGCGCGCCGATCGGCACGCCGCCGCCCAGGCCCTTGGCCAGGGTCATCACGTCCGGGCGGACGCCGTAGTGCTCGCCGGCGAACCAGCGGCCCGTACGCCCCATTCCGGTCTGCACCTCGTCCAGGACCAGCAGGATGCCCTGCTCGTCGCACAGCCGCCGCACCTGGGGGAGGTAGGCGGGAGAGGGCACGCGGTAGCCCCCCTCCCCCTGCACGACCTCCAGCATCACCGCCGCGGTGGCGGGCGTCACCGCCGCGCGCAGCGCCGCCAGGTCGTCGAAGGGCACGGCCACGAACCCCGGGGGCAGCGGCGCGAAACCCTGCTGGTACTTGGGCTGCGCCGTGGCGGCGAGCGTGCCCATCGTCCGCCCGTGGAACGACTGCTCGGCGACGATGATCTCGAACCGCCCCACCCCCCGGCGATGCCAGTAGCGGCGCACCAGCTTGATCGCCGCCTCGTTGGCCTCCGCCCCGCTGTTGCAGAAGAACGCGCGGTCCAGACCGCTGAGACGCGTCAGCGCCCGGGCCAGCGCGGCCTGCTCAGGGATCAGGAAGAGGTTGCTGACGTGCAGGAGCCGGCCGGCCTGCGCCCGGATCGCCGCGGTCAGCGCCGGGTGGGCGTGACCGAGGGCGCAGACGGCGATGCCGGCCAGGAAGTCGAGGTAGCGGCGGCCCTCCAGGTCGGTGAGCCACACCCCCTGCCCCGCGGCGAAGGCCACGGGCGCGCGGCGATAGGTCGCCATCAGGTACTGCTCGCTCACCGCCTGCACGGCGGCCGTCGTCTCCACCACTCGCACCCCCTCCTCCAAGGAGGCCCGCGCTCAGCCCGCCGCGGGACCGTCTTGGACAATCATCGTGCCCGCCCCCTCGGCCGTGAACAACTCCACGAGCAGGGCGTGGGGCAGCGTCCCGCCGACGATGTGCGCGCTGCCCACGCCGTGCGCGATGGCCTCGAGCGCGGCCTGCACCTTGGGAATCATCCCCCGCGAGATCACCCCGTCGGCGATCAGGGCGCGGGCCTCGCCGGCGCGCAGCACGGTGAGCAGCGATGCCTCGTCGGGGCCGCGGTAGACGCCGCGCACATCGGTGAGCAGGATGAGCTTGCTCGCGCTCATCGCCGCGGCCAGGGCGCCGGCGGCGAGATCGGCGTTCAGGTTGTAGCTCTCGCCGTCCTCCCCCACCCCGATCGAGGCGATCACCGGGATGTAGCCGGCGCGGGAGAGCACCGTGACCAGCGTCGTGTCGATGGTCGTGATCTCGCCCACGCGGCCCAGATCGTCGCTCAGACGGCGGGCGCGGAAGACGCGGCCGTCCTGGCCGCTGATGCCCGCGGCGGCCCCCCCGGCGCGGTGGATCATCGTCACCAGCGCCTTGTTCGCGCGACCGGCGAGGACCATCTCCACGACCTCCATCGTCTCATCGTCGGTCACGCGCAGGCCGTTCACGAAACGGCTCTCCCGGCCCATCCGCTCGAGCACGCGGGTGATCTCCGGCCCGCCGCCGTGCACCAGCACCGGATCCACGCCGGCGCCCTTGAGCAGGACGAGATCCTCGATCACCGTGCCCTGATCGGCGCCGGCCAGGATGCTGCCGCCATATTTGACGACGACCGTCTTGCCCGTCCAGGCGCTGACGTACTGCAGGGCTTGCGCCAGCGAGCCGCCCAGGTGCACCGCGTCGTGCGTCCCCAGCGCCATCGCCCCGCCCCTAGGTCATGTAGCCCGCGTTGATCTTCACGTAGCCCTCGTTCAGATCGCAGGTCCAGCCGGTGGCCTCGCCGTCACCCAGGTGCAGATCGACGACGATGGCGTAGGCGGCCTGGCGCATCGCCTCCGCGGCGCGGGGCATCGCCCCGGGGATCCCCTGGCCGTCGCGCACGACCGGCACGCCGCCGATGGTGATCGCGACGCGCTCGGGCACCAGCGCCGCCCCGGCGCGGCCGGCGGCGGCGATGATCCGCCCCCAGTTCGGCTCGCCGCCGTAGAGCGCCGTCTTCACCAGCGGCGAGGTGGTCACCGTGCGCATGATCCGCCGCGCGTCGACCGTGGTGCGGGCGCCGCGCACCGTCACCGTGATGAGCTTCGTGGCCCCCTCGCCGTCCTTGACGACCAGCCGCGCCAGTTCGGCCGCCACGTCGGTCAGCGCCGCGGTGAAATGCCCCACCTCCTCATCGTCCTCTTCGCGCAGGGGCGGATGCCCGGCCTGGCCGTTGGCCAGCAGGAAGATCGTGTCGTTCGTGCTCGTGTCGCCGTCCACGGAGATGGCGTTGAAGGAGCGGTCCGCGGCCTCGCGCAGCGCCCGGCGCAGGATCGGCGCGGGCACCGCGGCGTCCGTGGTCAGGACGCACAGCGTGGTGGCCATGTCGGGATGGATCATCCCCGCCCCCTTGGCCATCCCGCCGATCGTCACGGCGGCGCCCTTCAGGGTGAGGCGCACGGCGGCCGTCTTCGGGAAGGCGTCGGTGGTCAGGATGGCCGCCGCGGCGGCGGCCCCGCCCTCCCGGCTCAGCGCCGCGGGCAGGCGGGGGATGCCGTCGCGCAGGGCGGCCATCGGCAGGGGGATGCCGATCACGCCGGTGCTGGCCACCAGGACGAACTCCTCGGCGATGCCCAGCGCCTGCGCCGCGAGGGCGGTCATCTCCCGGGCGTCAGCCAGGCCCTGCGCGCCGGTGCAGGCGTTGGCGTTGCCGCTGTTGATGATCACGGCCTGCGCCGCGCCCGACTGGATGCGCTCCATGCTGACGAGCACAGGCGCGGCCTTGACGAGGTTGGTCGTGAACAGCCCGGCGGCGGCGGCCAGCGTATCGGAAACGACCAGGGCCAGGTCGGGCCGCGCGGACTTGATCCCGCAGTGCAGGCCGGCGGCGCGGAACCCCTGGGCCGCGGTCACCCCGCCTTCGATGCGCTGCCACGACTGTGGTCTGACGACAATCGCCACGGCCATCCCCTCCTACGGGTACAGCCCCGGGGAGCGCAACCCCAGCTCCTCCGGGAACCCGAGCATGACGTTCATGTTTTGCACGGCCTGACCGCTGGCGCCCTTGACGAGGTTGTCGAGGGCGGCCATCGCGATCACCGTGCCGGTGCGGGCGTCCACGCGCACGGCCACATCGCAGAAGTTGGAGCCGCTGGTGGCCTTCGTCTGCGGCAGGGCGTCCGCCAGCACGCGCACGAAGGGCTCCCCGGCGTAAGCCTCGCGCAGGATCGCCGTGCCCTGCTCCGTGCTCAACGTCCCCCGCGCGCGCAGATAGACCGTGGCCAGAATGCCGCGCGTCATCGGGATGAGGTGCGGGATGAAGGCCACGGCGGCCGGCGCCTCGGCCAGGGCGGCCAGCTCCTGCTCGATCTCCGGCGTGTGGCGGTGCGCGACGACGTTGTAGGGTTTGACGTTCTCGTTCACCTCGGCGAAGTGCGTGCCCAACGTCGCCGACCGTCCGGCGCCCGAGACACCGCTCTTCGCGTCGATCACCAGCGGCGCGGGCTCCACGACGCCGGCCTGCAGCAGCGGCAGGGCGGCGAGCAGCGCCGCCGTGGGATAACAGCCTGGATTGCCGACGAGGCGGGCCCGGCGGATCGCCGCCCGGCGGAACTCGGTCAGCCCGTAGACCGCGTCGGCGAGGAGCTCCGGAGCGGCGTGCGGCGTAGCGTACCACTGCTCATAGACCCGCGCGTCGCGGAAGCGGAAGTCCGCGCCGAGATCGATGACGCGCGCTCGCGGCACGAGGTGCGGCGCCAGCGTCATCGCCCGGCCGTTGGGCAGGGCCAGGAAGACGACATCGGAATCCCGGGCGATGGCCGCCGCGTCCGCCGGCTCGGTGACCGCCGCGGTGAAGCCGCGCAGGTTGGGGTACAGATCGGCCATCGCCTCGCCGGCCCGCGTCTCCGCGGTGAGGTGCACCAGCTCCACCTCCGGATGCCCGGCCAGCAGGCGGGCCAGCTCGCCTCCGCCGTAGCCCGACGCGCCGATGATGCTCACCCGTGTGCGTGCCACGCCGCCCGCCCTCCCCAGACGTATGCATAATCATACCAAAGCGCTGAATAAACATGCAATAGCGGCG
>DATLZI010000319.1:0-4649 GCA_035574075.1 bacterium
GAGCCGATCCTCAACGTGGACATCGGCGGGGGCACGACGAAGTTCGCCGTCTGTCAGCGGGGCGAGGTGCTGGAGACAGCCGCGGCGCACCTGGGGGCGCGCCTGGTCGCCTGGGACGACGCGCAGCGGATCAGCCGCCTCGAGCAGGCCGGCCGGCGCGTCGCCCGGCGGGCCGGCGTCGAGCTGCCTCCGGTCGGCGCGATCGTGCCCGCCGGCGCGCTCGACGCGATCGCCAGGACGATGGCGCGCCTGATCGGGGAGATCATCCGCGGCCGGCGGCCCGGGGCGGCGGCGGCGCCGTGGATCACGCCCCCCCTGCGCCGCCGCGGTCCGTTCGCGCGGATCGTCTTCTCCGGCGGCGTGGCCGAGTACATCTACGGCCGGGAGACGCGCGACTTCGGAGACCTCGGCCCGCGCCTGGCCGCCGCCGTGCGGCGGGATGTCGCCGCGGACGGCGCCGTGCTGCTCGAGCCGCGCGAGGCGATCCGCGCCACCTGCATCGGCGCCTCGCAGTACGTCGTGCAGCTCAGCGGCGACACGATCTTCCTGTCCCACCCCGACCACCTGCCCCTGCGCAACGTCCCCGTCGCCGCCGTGGGCGCGATCCCCGCCCCCGACCGCGCCGCCGTGGCCGCGGGGATCCGGCAGGCCCTGGCGCGGCTGGACCTGGCCGAGGACGGCGAGACCCGCTTCGCTCTGGCCGTGCGCTGGACGCACGGCGCCGACTACCGGGCGCTGCAGGCGTTGTGCGCGGGGATCGTCGAGGCCCTGCCCGGCCTGCGCCAGGGCCGACCGCTGCTCCTCATCCTGGATGCCGACGTGGCCGGACTGGTGGGGGCGCTGCTGCAGGAAGAGTTCCAGGTGCCCGGCAGCCTCGTCGCCATCGATCAGGTGCAGCTACGCGAGTTCGACTACATCGACATCGGCCGCCAGCTCCCCGCCCAGGGAGTCGTCCCCGTCGTCGTGAAGAGCCTCGTCTTCCACTAGGAACGGGTTGGGCCCGGGGCCTTCCCCTCGCGATCCAGAGCCGAGCGGCTCTCCAACCGGCTCACCTCACCTGGGTGACCACGTCGACGAGGGCGGGACGGCGCTCCTTGAGGACGTGACGGACGGCGCGCTCGAGGGCCGGGCGCAGCGCCGCGGGATGCTCGACCGGCCCCCAGGCGTCGACCCCGAACGAGCGGGCCAGCGCGGCGAAATCCACCGGCGGGTCGTCCATGCGCTGGCCGATCCAGGCGTTCTCCACCGGGCGGTGGCGCGCCTTGGCCATCAGGATCTGGTGCTCCTCGTCGTTGTAGTAGGAGCGGTTGTTGTACATCACGATGAGCAGCGGGATGCGGTGGTGGGCGGCGGTCCACAGCGCGCTGGGCGTGTAGAGCAGATCGCCGTCGGGCTGGATGTCGATGCACAGGCGCTCCCGGCCCAGGGCCAGCGCCGCGCCGATGGCGTGGCCGATGCCGTAGCCCACGCCGCCGCCCATGTGCGCGCCGACGAGCGGCCGGGGGCCGGCCCACGCCCACAGCCGCCGCGTCCAGCCCCGCAGGTTGCGGTTGACCAGCACCCAGTCCTCGTCCTTGATGACGCTCCAGAGGTCGTCGGCCAGGCGCGGCAGGGCGATCGGCGTCTCGTCGCGGACGCGTTCCAGCGCCTCCCGGGCCCGACCGCGCAGCGCCTGGTGCTTCGTCGCCATCTCGGATGCCCGCCGGTCCCGCTTCGCGCGCAGCGCGGGGTCGGCAGCCACCGCCTTGGTCAGCCGCTCGGCGAGCGCGGGCACGGCGAGCAGGGTGTCCGCGGCGATGGGCAGGTCCACCGGGTGCAGGCGGCCCTGCTCCTGCGCCCAGCTCCGCACCATGAAGTCGGTGAACGAGATGTGCGCCACCCTGGCCCCGGGCCGGAGCTGGGACTTTGGGATGCGCGCCGTGCGGTCGGTGACCGAGACGGCCTTCTCCAGGTCGAAGACATCGAGCGCCAGCACGACGTCGGCTTGCGGCAGTAGCTCGCCTTCCGCGCCGGTCAGATCCAGGGGGTGAGTGTTCGGGAAGTTGAAGCGGCTGCCGAGGTCGATCACGGGGATGGCCAGGCTCTCTGCCAGATGCACGAGGGCCGGCACGGCGTCGGGCCGGCGGCCCAGGTAGTCCGCCAGGATCACGGGGCACTCGGCCTCGATCAGCCAGCCGACCAGCCGGTCGAGGGCCGCGGGATCGGCCTGGGCGAGGCTGGGCGGCGCGTAGCGCTGGACGTCGGGGATGGCGATCGGCGCCTCGAGCTTCTGCTCCTGCAGGGCGGCGTCCCAGCACAGGTAGACCGGCCCCTGCGGCTCGGTGGTGGCGATGCGGTAGCCGCGGATGAAGGACTCGACGATCCCCTGCAGGCTGGAGGGCTGGTCGTCCCACTTCACGTAGTCGCGCACGGCGTTGCCCTGGACGAGGGCGGTGTGGATCCAGTCGATCCACGGCCGCCGCGTCTCCACGGCCATCGGCCCGGTGCCGCCCATGACCAGCAGCGGCGTGCGGTCCAGCCACGCCGTGTAGATCGCCATCGCGGCGTGCAGCAGCCCGACCACGTTGTGCACGATCGCCGCCATGGGGCGGCCCGTGGCTTTGGCGTAGCCCTGGGCCACGGCCACGGCGATCTCCTCGTGGTTGCAGAGGATGATCTGCGGGGTGCGGTTCCCGCCGTAGTTGACGATGGAGTCGTGCAGCCCGCGGAAGGTCGCGCCGGGGTTCAGCGCTGCGTACTCGATCCCGTAGGCTTTGCACAGGTCGACGATGAGGTCTGAGCCGTACTCGGCGTGCGGGATCGGCCTCCGCGTCTCCGGGCGGTCGTCTCCGTTGCGGGCGGTCGTCATCGCGCCCCCTCCTCTCCGTGGCTGCAGAGCCGGCGCAGTTCGTCCTTCGTGAGTCCCCGGATCAACCGGCCCACCTGCTCGGCGAGCGGCAGCGGGTGCCCGATCGCCTCGGCGGCCTCGAGCGCCTGCTCGATGTCCTTGTGCGGCCAGGTCAGGTTGATGAGGTGCAGCTCGCGCAGCACGTACCCATCGGCGCTGCCGTGCCGCAACGCCTCGCGCAGCCGCGCGGGCGCGACCCCCAGGCGCTGGCCGAAGGCCAGGGCCTCGTGCACCGCGACCACGCCGGCCCAGAGGATGAGGTTGTTGGCCAGTTTGGCCACCTGGCCGGCGCCGATCTCGTCCCCGACATGGATCACCTCGCGGCAGTACGCCTGCAGCAGGGGCCGGCAGCGCTCGAGGACCCGCCGGTCCCCGCCGACGTACGCCGTCAGGCGGCCCTCCTCCGCGGCGCGCTGCCCGAGGGCGACGGGGGCGTCGAGCACGGCGACGCCCCGCGGGCGGAGGCGCGCGGCGATCTCCCGGCACGTGGAAGGCTTCACCGTGGCGGTGATGAGCAGCACCGAGCCATCGGGCAGGCCGCTGAGCAGTTCCATCGCCGCGCGCTCCACCTGCGCGTCGTCGGTGACCATGACAATCACCGCGTCCGACCGCCGTCCGACGTCCGCCGCGGACGGGGCGACCGCGCCTCCCGCGGCCCGCAGCAGCGCGCGCCGGCCATCGTCCAGATCGAAGCCGGTCACCTCGAAGCCGGCCCGCAGCAGGTGACCTGCCATGGGCAGGCCCATCCGCCCCAGACCGATGACGCCCACGCGGCCAATCGGTGGCCTCACCCCTTGCCCCCTTCATCGGAGACGCCGGCCGCGGTGTGCGCCGCTGGCCGGGCGGGCCGGATGTCGGGCACGGCGAGCATCAACAGGTTGGCGGCGACCAGGGCAAGGGCGATGAGGTAGAAGACCGCCAGCAATCCGAAGCGGTCGGCCATCAGGCCGCCGACGATCGGGATCAGCGTGGAGAAGAGCGCCTGCGTGGTGAAGAGGGCGCCGATCGTCGTGCCCTCCAGCTCGGGGGGAGCCATGCCGATGATCCAGCGGAAGGTCGCCGGCCGGATCGAGTACATGAAGAAGCCAACGAAGGCCAGCGCGCCGACGAACGCCGCGCCGAGGTCGAAGGCGGCGAAGACGAGGAGCACGATCGTCGTCGAGAACATCCCCGTCGTGGCCACGCGCTTCGGCCCGATGCGGTCGGAGAGCGCGCCCGAGATGGGCGTGGCAATCATGCCCGAGATCTGCACGATCGCCAGGTAGAGGCCCAGGGCCACCGTCGGCACGCGCAGATCGTTGACCAGGAACAGCGGCAGGAAGGTCTGCAGGCCGTGCTGCGTCAGCGAGCGGATCCCCGACACAAGGGCGAGCAGCAGCAGGTGGGTGTTCCGGGCGAGCTGCCGCACGCCGGCGAGGTACTGCCCCCGCGAGCGCGGCCGCGGCGCAGCGGCAGCCTGCCGCCGGGCGGATCTGACGACGAGCAGGGCGAGGGCGCCGAGGACCGCCCCGCCCGCCACGGTGAGGGGGATGACCTGGCGCCAGGTCAGCACGGCGAGCAGCGCGCCGGTGAGCGGCGGCATCAGCGTGTCGCCGAGGTTGCCGCCGAGCTCGTGGACCGCCAGGCCGTACCCGCGGCGTGCGGGATAGAGCTCGGAGATGGACGTGATCGCCGGCGGGTGCCAGAGGAACGAGGCCACGCCCATCAGCGCAAGGCAGGCGATCATCACGGCGTAGTGGCTCGTCGCGCCCAGGATGAGGAA
>DATLZI010000320.1:0-10563 GCA_035574075.1 bacterium
CGCCGCACCTCGGGACGCTGGCGCACGGCTTCCGCGGAGACCGCCGTTGCCGATACCGCGATCGCCGCCGGGGCCGGCGGGTCCGCGACCTCGAGCGGCTGATCGAGCGGCAGCGCCATCGCCGATCGCAGCGCGGCGAACGCGATCTCCACCTGACCCTGCGCGGCGACCAGCTCCGCCTCCGCGCTCGCCGCCGCGGCCCGGGCGCGGATCACGTCCGCCTGCGCGGCGGTGCCGGCCCGGAAGAACGCTTCGGCCTGACGCACCTGGGCCTGGGCCGTGCGCACCGCCGCCTCCCGGACCTCCACCGTGCGCCGGGCGCGGAGCACCTGGAAATAGGCCTGGGCAGCGGCGAGCGCCGCGTCCTGACGGGCGGCGCTCAGCGTGGCGTGCGCGGCGTCCAGCGCCGCCTCCGCCTGCGCCACCTGCTGGGCGGCGAGCCCGCCGTCATAGAGCGGGAGGGTGGCGCCCACGGCGACGTTGTGCGACGTCGTGGCCGCTCCGCCGGTCGGCGTCCCGGTCGTGCCCAGTGTGCCCGTCGAGGCGCGACCGGTCACGCTGACCTGCAGCGCGCTGCCCGCCCGGGCCTGGACGAGGCGAGCCTCCGCCGCCTGCACCGCCCGTGCCGCGGCTGCGACGTTGGGATGGCGCTCCACCGCTGAGGTCATCGCCGCCTCGAGGGTGAGCGCCTGGACCCCTCCCTGGGCCCCGACCCGATCGGGGGTGCCCAGGGCGAGGAGCAGGGCGATGAGCACCGTCGCCGCGATTCGCATCGGACCTCCACGAAGCAAACGGCGGGATACGGGGGGATGCCCTCCCAGTATCCCGCGTTGATATGGACGTTCGGGACCGGCCGCGCGTTTACTTCTCTTTATCCTCGTTCTTGCCCTCGGTGGGCCGGGCCACGGGGGTGAACTTCCGCAGCCGTTCGGCCAGCTCCGCCAGGCGGCGGCTCACCCGGTCGTTGACCGTGCCCTCCGGGTAGCGCCCCTGCGCATCGGGCTCGCCCGCCGGCAGGCCGGTGAGGACCTCCAGCCCCTCGTCAATCGTGCGCACCGCCCAGATGTGGAAGCGCCCCTCGCGCACGGCCTGCACGACGTCGTCCCGCAGCATGAGGTTCTGGACGTTCTGAACGGGGATCATCACGCCCTGCTGCCCGGTCAGCCCGACCACGCGGCAGGTGTGGAAGAACCCCTCGATCTTCTCGTTCACCCCGCCGATCGGCTGGATCTCGCCCTTCTGGTTCACCGAACCGGTGACCGCGATCCCCTGCTCGATCGGCACGCCGGCCAGCTCGGAGAGCAGCGCGTACAGCTCGGTGGAGCTGGCGCTGTCGCCGTCCACCTCGGTGTAGGTTTGCTCGAAGGTGAGCGAGGCGTTGAGGCTGAGCGGACGGTCCTGGGCGTACTTCCCGCCCAGGTAGGCGGCCATGATCGCCACGCCCTTGCTGTGGATGCGCCCCGACATGTCGGTCTCGCGCTCGATGTTCACCACGCCGCGGCTGCCCACGAAGATCCGCGCGGTGATCCGGCTGGGATGGCCGAAGGCGTAGTCGCCCAGCTGCAGCACGGAGAGGCCATTGACCTGGCCCACCTTCGCTCCCTGCACGTCGACGAGCAGCTGGCCGCCGGCGATCAGCTCGCGCAGCTTCTCCTCCACGCGGTTGGAGCGGTAGATCTTCTCCTCGATCGCCGTGGCCACATCGGCCGCGGTGACCGTAGCCCGGCCCGCGCGGGCCGCCCAGGCGTCGGCTTCGAAGATGATCTCGGTGACGTCGTTGAAGCGCGTGCTCAGCCGGTCCTGCCGCTCGGCGAGGCGCGCGCTGTGCTCGAGGATGCGCGCCACCGCGCTGCGGTCGAAGGGCCGCAGGCTGTGCCGGGCGCAGATCGCCGCCACGGCCGCGGTGTAGCCGGCCATCGTCTCCGGCGTGCGGTCCACCTCGACGTCGAAATCCGCCTTCACCTTGAACAGCTTGCGGAAGTCCTCGTCGAAGGTGTAGAGGAGCTGGAAGATGAGCGGCGTGCCGATGAGCACGACCTTGACATTGAGCGGGATCGGCTCCGGCCGCAGCGTGGCGGTCGGGATGAGGCCGTACTGCTCGCCGATGTTCTCGATCCGCGCCTCGCCGCTCTTCAGCGCACGCTTGAGGCCCTCCCAGGAGAAGGGGTTGAGCAGCAGGTCCTTCACCTGGAGGATGAGGAAGCCGCCGTTGGCGTGCTGCAGGGCGCCAGCCTTGATCATCGTGAAGTCGGTGACCAGCGCGCCGAACTCCCCGCGGTACTCCACCTTGCCGAGGAGGTTGTAGTAGGTCGGGTTCGCCTCGAGGATGACCGGCGCGCCCTGCAGCTGGCTGTTGTCCACGACCAGGTTCACGCGGTAGCGCAGCAGCCGGTCGCCGCGGCGGCCGGTGAGGAGGAAGGGGAACGGGACCGCGGGCTCCTCCGTCTCCTTGAACTGGTCCAGCTGCTCGACGATATCCTCGAGGAGCTGATCCAGCCAGGCGCTGATCTCGGGGTTGTCGCCGTACCGTTCCTTGAGCCGCCCGACCGGGTCGCTCGCCGTGGAGCGCACGGCCTGCTCCTCGAGGTCGCGCAGGGCGTCGCGCGCCTCCCGCTCCAGGGCGCGCACCCGGCGCAGCGCCTCCGCCACGCTCTCCTGGAGCTGCCGGCCGCGGCGCTGCACCTCCTCTCGCTGCGCCTCGCTGAGCGAGGCGAACTGATCGGGGGTGATCGGCTCCCCGGAGGGACCGACCGGCACGGTGACAATCCCGGCCGGGGTGCGCTGCAGGAGGAAGCCCAGCGTACGCGCCTCGGTCTCGAGGTTTTGCCAGATCTCGCTCGTCCGCGCCTCGTACGACTGCAGCAGCTGCGTGCGGCGGCTTTCGAACTGCTCGCTGGCGAAGAGCTTGCGCACGGCGTCCTTGAGCTCGTCGACGAAGCGCTCCATGTCCTTGCGGAACTGGGCGCCCCGGCCGCGCGGCAGGCTGACCGCGATGGGCTGGTCCGGCTGCTGGAAGTTATAGAGGTAACACCAATCCGGGGGGGCCGGTCGCGCCGCGGCCATGGATTGGACCTTCTTCACCGCGTAGGTGGTTCGGCCGGTGCCCACGGGCCCGGCGACGTAGACGTTGTAGCCCGGCCGGGTGATCGCCAGGCCGAGGTCCATCGCCCGCACAGCGCGGTCCTGGCCGATGATCACCTCATCCGGGCGCACCTCCGCCGTGGTCGTGAACGGCAGGGTCGCGGGATCGCAGATCCAGCGCAGCTGTTCCGGGCGCAGCCGGTGACGGTCGCGGGCGTTCGGGGACACGATATATGGCCTTCTAACCCATGCGGTGTCTTTCCTATCGGCGGGCGGCGCCGTTCAGTCCGGCAGGCGCGCGGCGATGGCGTCGAGCGTCGGGGGGACGGGGGCGGGCAGCGTCAGGCGCTGCTGGATGACCGTGGGGTCCTTCAGCCCGTGGCCGGTCAGGACGCACACCGCCTCGGCCGGGGCACGCCCGGCGCGGCGCAGCCTGAGCAGGCCGGCGATCGACGCCGCCGCCGCCGGCTCGACGAAGATCCCCTCTCGCCCCAGCAGATCCTGCGCGGCCAGGATCTCGTCGTCGGTCACCGCCATCAGCTCGCCGCCCGACTCCTCGACCGCCCGCAGCGCCGCCTCCCACGAGGCCGGGCGGCCGATGCGGATCGCGGAGGCCACCGTCTGCGGGCGCTCGACCGGCCGACCGCGCACCAGGGGCGCCGCGCCCTCCGCCTGCACCCCGATCAGTCGCGGACGGGCGGCCAGATGACCGGACGCGTGGTAGTCGCTGAAGCCCCGCCAATACGCGGTGATGTTGCCCGCGTTGCCCACCGGGAGGATGAGGGCCTGGGGAGCCCGACCCAGGGCGTCGCAGATCTCGAACGCCGCCGTCTTCTGCCCTTCGAGACGGTGCGGATTGAGGGAGTTGACCAGGGTGAGGGCGAACCGCGCCGCCGCCGCCCGCGCCAGATCGAGCGCGGCATCGAAGCCGCCGTCGATGGGGAGGATCGTCGCGCCGTGCGCTGCGGCCTGGACGAGCTTGCCCACGGCCACGCCCTCGGCGGGGATGATCAGGACGCAGGGCAGGCCGGCCCGCCCGGCGTACGCGGCGGCCGAGGCCGCGGTGTTCCCCGTGGAGGCGCAGATCACACCGCGCGCCCCGGCCTCCAGCGCCTTGCTGACCGCGACCGTCATGCCGCGGTCCTTGAACGAGCCGGTCGGGTTCCCCGCGTCGACCTTCAGCCAGACGACGCCGTCGTCCCCCGAGAGCCGCGAGCGGAGCAGGGGCGTGCCGCCCTCGAGCAGCGTGACGACGGGTGTCTGATCCGTGATCGGCAGATACGCCCGGTATTCCTCAATGACCCCGCGCCACACACACCCAGTCTACCAGACGGCGATGACGCGCGTCGGGCCCCCGGATCCGTCCTGCACGCGGGGCGCGCCAACGAAGACGGTGGCGCCGCGCGGCGGGATCTTCGCCAGGTTCGCCACGTTCTCCAGCCCGTACTTGTTCGCCCCGAGGACCGTGACGTGGGTCTTGAAGTCGGTGCTCGCGCCGTAATCCAGGCTCAGCGTATCGACCCCGATGCCGACGATGGCGCGCTCCTTCACCAGCAGTTCCGCCGCTTCGGGGTGGAACCCGGGGAAGTGCATCACGCCTTTGGCGTCCGGGTTGCGATAGGCGTTTTGATCGCCGACCCGCGCCTCCCAGCCGCTGTGCATGAGAACCAGCGCCCCGCGCGGGATGCGGCCGTAGCGCCGCTCGTAGGCCCGGATGTCGTCCGGCGTGACCTGCGCGTCGGCGGTGCGCGCCGCGCGCTCGTGGATGTGGATGACTACCGCCGGCGCCACCAGCCGGCCGGCCGGGATCTGGTGCACCATCCACGTCCCGCTGACGAAGTGCTGCGGCGCGTCCATGTGCGTGCCGGAGTGCTCCCAGTACGTCAGGACGTTCCCGTAGAAGCCATCCTTCTTGATCGTGACGAACGTCTTGCGCTCGAACTTCGGGAAGAAAGCGGGGTTGAAGCTCGGGAACCCCGGATGCAGGACGTGGGTCAGATCCTGGATGTTGTTGACGGCGATGCTGCGCGCTTCGGCGCGCAGCGGCGCGGCGAGCTGCGCCGCGCCCGCCACCGCCGTGCCGACGGCCGCCCCGGCGGCGAGTTTGAGGAACTCACGGCGGCTGCTGCGAACGACCTGGAACGTCTGCGGAACGCACACCTGGCCCTCACCTCCGTCAACCCCGGTGGGAATTGACGGCAGGGTTCGGTGCGCGGGCCCCCGTTCCTACCTCAGAAGCGGGGCTGAACGGGCTGGAACCCGGGGCCCGGCGGGGCCGGCGGCCGGCCGCCCGGGGGCAGCTGGAATGGCAGGCCGGGGATCGGCGGACCCTGGTATGGTTGCAGGGGGAAGTACTCCGGCGGGCTGCCGGGCCGGCCCTGCCCGTCCCGCTGCGGACCGGGCATCAGGCGGTAGAGCCGACCCTGGTGGTAGAAGAGGATCACCGGCTCGCACTCCTCGCCGCCCTGCCCCAACCCCTGGCCGGGAGCGGGGAAGGGAATCATCTCCTGCAGAGGCGCCTGGGCGGGAAGGGCCTCGATTGGCGCAGCGGAAGCGGCGCGCCCGGCGCCGAGCCTGCTGGCGCCGAGCCAGCCGGCGCCGAACATCAGCCCTCCGAAGACGGCGACCGCGCCGGTGATCAGGACGAAGCGGACCGTGCGAACGGCCATGTGACTCCCTCCCGCGGGCAGCTTGCTCCCCATTGTAGCAGGTGCGGTCGCCTCCATCCCCTTCTCTCCCCTTTATAATGAGGATATGGCCCTCGTCTTCACGTTCCCCTGCGGCGGATGCGGCCGCCGGTACAGCGTCTACTACCCGAAGGCGCTGCTCTACGAACTGAGCGGGCAGGCGCCGCGCGAGATGGGCCTGGCCGAAGACGAGGCTGAGGCGCGCTCGGGCGCGATCGCCGCGGCGCGCGAGACGGCGGAGCGCGGCGGAGCGATCTGGATCGACGCCGCCGTCGAGCTCAGCCGGGTCTGTGCCTGCGGCAAGTCTCTCGACTTCAACCTCATGCACCATCCCCGCGTGCCGCAGTCCAAAGAGGTGGCCCGCAGACGGCAGACCGGGCTCATCTCTTTTCCCACGGGAAAGAAGCCCTGAGGGTAGAGCAGCCCCCACGGCGCGAACGACAGTTCCGAATTGACGCTCACATTCGCGCGCGGTAGTGTAGAAGTTGCCAGCGGAGGCGTCTACCTAGGTGGGAGGATGTTAGCCTCCTAGGTTAACCCGGCCTAACTGGGTAACGATCCGCTGGCGTTGTCGTTTCAGCCGAGCCCCGCCACGCGCATCGCCACGCTCTTCACCCGGGTGTAGAACTGCAGGCCCTCGATGCCGTGCTCCTTGAAGGCCGAACCGGAGTCCTTGAAGCCGCCGAAGGGCGTGTGCACGTCCCACCCCACGGTGGGCAGGTTCACGGCGACGCAGCCGACCTCCACGCCGCGGGCGAAGGCGTGGGCCGCCTCCAGGCTGCGGGTGACGATCGCGGCGGAGAGACCGTAGCGCGTGTTGTTCACCATGGCGATCGCGTCCTGCGCGTCGGCGGCTTCCATCACCGCCACGACCGGGCCGAAGATCTCCTCCTGCGCCACGGTCATCGCGGGGTGCACGTCGCCGAGGACCGTGGGCTGCACGAAGAAACCGCGGTCGTAGGCGGGGCCCCTCAGGCGCTGACCGCCGGCGAGGATCGTCGCCCCCTCCCGCCGACCGGTCTCCACGGCCTGCAGCACCGTCTGCAGCTGGCTCTCGTCCACGACGGGGCCCATCGTCGTCTCCTCGTCGAGCCCCGATCCCACCCGGATCTGCCGCGTGCGCGCCAGGAACTCGTCCGTGAAGGCCTGGCGGATGCCGCGCTCGACGATCACACGGCTGGTCGCCGTGCAACGCTGGCCGGATTGTCCGTACGCCGCGGCGGCGGCGAGCTGCGCGGCCAGCTGCGGATCGGCGTCGCGCAACACGACCAGCGCGTTCTTGCCGCCCATCTCTGTCTGCACGCGGACGTTCCGGCCGGCCACCTTCGCCTGGATGGCCAGCCCCACACTGGTGGAGCCGGTGAAGGTGATCGCCCGCACCGCCGGATGCAGGATGAGGGGATCGCCGGTGGTTTTCGCCGGCCCGCTGACCATGTTCACGACGCCGCGCGGCATCCCCGCGTCGTGCAGGGCGCGGAGCAGGTGCCAGGCCGACAGCGGGGTGAGCGAGGCCGGCTTGAGGACGACCGTGTTCCCGGCGATCAGCGCCGGCGCCAGCTTGCGCGCCGGGGTCAGCGCCGGATCGTTCCAGGGCGCGATCGCTACGACGACCCCGAGCGGTTCGCGGACGGTGAAGGTGAAGACGCCGTCCCGCTCGTCCGGGAGGTGGTCGCCGATCGGCAGGCGGCCGAAGGCGCCGTAGTAGTCGAAGAAGTACGACGCCCGCTGCACCTCCCCCCGCGCCTCGCGCAGCGTCTTGCCCATCTCCCGAACGAGGTCGCGGGCGATGCCCTCGGCGCGCTCACGGATCAGCTCCGCGGCCCGCCGCAGGATCGCGCCCCGCGCCGTCCAGGTCATCGCCCTCCAGGAGGGGAAGGCCTCTGCCGCGGCCTCGACCGCCCGCGCCACGTCCTCGGCGGTCATCGCCGGGAATTCGGCGACGATCTCCGACGTATCAGCTGGATTGAGATCCCGTAACGTTCCGCCGCGCGAGTCCACCCACTCGCCGGCCACGAGCACTCGGTAGCGCTCAGCCATCTCGACCCGCTCCTTCCCTGGACTTGGGGTGCTGGCGCCAAGTCGGAAGTGTCACCATCCACCGTCGAAGACGAGGTGTCCGACAAGTGGCTCTCCCCGCTGCGGTGCGCGAATTCCTGCAGAAGCCCCACCTCGCCGTCCTGGCCACCGTCGGGCCCACCGGCCGGCCGCAGGCCACGCCGGTCTGGTTCCTGCTGGAAGACGACGGCCACATCATGGTCAACACCGCGCAGGGCCGGCGCAAGCTCCGGAACATCGAGGCCAACCCGCACGTCGCGCTGACCATCTACGACCCCCACGATCCGTACCGGTACGTCCAGATTCGCGGGCGGGTGGTGAAGATCGACAGGGACCGTGGCGCGGCTGATATCGACCGGCTCTCGCTGCGCTACCGCGGCCGCCCCTACCAGTATCCCCCCACCGACCATCCGGCCAACCGCGTCACCCTGCTGATCAGGCCGCGGACCGTCCAGGCGATGGGCTTCCGATGACTCCCGCCGTGGCATGAGAGTTGCTCACCGCATCCTGCGCAGGCGTTGATCACCTCATACCGATAAGGGCAAACCCGTCGTGAGGCGGGGACGCAAAGCCACGGGACTCCGCAGCCGGAGTCAGCCGGGTTGCCGAAGGTGGGGTGTTTTCGTGCCCCGCCGTCCCTGCCCACCCGGGTGCGCCGGGGAGGCGATGGGCGATGATACGGAGATGTGCTCTGCTGACGGCAGCCCTGCTGGCGCTCGGCGCCGCCGCGCTGCCGGCCGGTACGCGGGCCTGGGGAGGGACGGCGCCGACGGCTGAGGATCTCCTTGCCGTCCTCCATCCTTCGGCCCTTCAACCCTCGTTCGGCGAGCCGACCCAATGGTGGCCCGCCTTCCCCCAGTTCAACGTGGGGGTCGGCGACCGGGCGCCGGGCCTGCGGTTCTATGTCGTGCAGCCCTTCGCGCGGGTGGGCGGCCAGCAACCGGGGCGAGCGGAGTTCACCCTGCTGCTTTATGACGGTCCGGCCGCGGCGGCGACGGACTTTCGGAGGCGCCTGGCCGAGCAGAACGATGCCGGCGGCATCCCGACTAACGGACCGGCGCTGGGGGAGCGCGTGCGGTACTTCCGGCGCCAGAGCAGCCAGTTCCCCACCCTGCCCTATGAGACCACGGTCCGCGCGCAGGCGCGCCAGTTCGTCCTGCGCGTGACCGTGTTTTCGCCTGCCGCCTACGAGACCACGCAGACCCTGGCCCGGCAGGCCGCAGTGGTCCTGGAGCGTGCCCTTGCCCTGGCGTCCGGACAGCTCCGCGCCTCCGCCATCCCGAAGGACATCGCCGACCTGCTGCCGCCCGCGGCGGCGGCGGCGCGGGTCGGTCCGGTGCTGGGCACGGCCGTCGTTCCCATCGAGGCCTGGGCGGTCGCGGACACCTCCGGCACACCCCCGGCCACGCGGGCGCGCCTTCGACGGGACGGGGTGGGTGCCCTGGGGTTCCGTCGCTACGGCCTGGCGGCGGATCGCAGCCAGGTGGTGGAGACGACGCTGTTCGCCTTCGCGTCATCGGAAGCCGCGGCCGCCTGGGTGCGGACCTTCAGACGGGAGGCATCACGCGAAGGCATGCTCGAGCCTGGAGCCGTAGGGCCGGAAGCGGCCTTCACAGCCTACGGTGGCGGCTTCTATGAGTTGCAGTTCGCGGCGGGCCGCTTCGTCGGCGATGTGAGCTGTTTCGCGCCGTTCGCAGACACCTCGCCCGCCTGCGAGCAGGCGGTGCGATCCCTCGCCGAGGCATGGTACGCCGTCCTGGCGGGAGCGCAGGCCAAGGGAGGCACGCGATGAACGCGCACGACCGAAAGAAGAGCCCAGGCATCGCGCTGGCGCTGACCGTCGCAATGCTGATCGCCGCGGCGGGGGTCTCGGCGGCCCCGGTGCCGATGCAGCGGTACGAGGATCCGGAGAAAACCTTCTCCATCGACTATCCGAAGGGATGGACGGCGGCGCGCCTGGCCAACGGCGCCACGGCCTTCTACCTGGACGACCCGGCGGAAGGCACCGCCTTCCTCGTCCTGCCCAACGTGGAGTTGAAAGGGGTCCACACCGCCGGCGTCCTGTGGGGCGATTTCGCCGCCGACCTGCACCGCCGGGCCCCGGATTGGACCCAGACGTCTCTGAAGGAGACCTCGGGGGAAGCCGGACAGCGCAGCGTCGAGGTCCGGTACACGTGGACCAACGTCAGAAAGGTCAAGATGACCGGCTGGCTGCTCCTCGCCACGCAGCCCGCGCCGTCCCAGGATCGCACCTACGCCGGCATGGTCAGCTACCAGGCCCCCAGCGCGCAGTTCGCCTCCTGGGAGCCGATGTTCCGCCGCATGCTGTCCAGTTTGAGCTTCGACCGGTAGACGGGGAGGGACCAGGTCATGGCCGAGCATCCGAAGCGAATCACGCGGTACCTTGTCCTGGGGTTCGTGGCCCTGCTCATCGCGGGCACGGGATACGTCATCACGATCGGCATCCAGGCCAACATCCGCCGCGCCGCCGAGGCTTCGGCGGAGATCATCGAGGCCCGGCGGGTCAGCTGGTGGGACGCGGCTGAGGGTCGGTCGGAGTCCGGGTTCCATCTCAAGTATCGCTACACCTATGGGGGGCAGGCCTTCGAGGCGGAGAACGAGCAGAACACCTGGTACCGGCCGGGGATAGCGGTGAAGGTCTGCCTGGCTCCCGCCGACCCCAGGGATCATGTGCTGACGGTCGCCGACCAGCCCTGCGGGGCTGCGATCCGACGGATCT
>DATLZI010000321.1:0-10327 GCA_035574075.1 bacterium
AGGAGCGGCACCCCCGCGTAGGCGTCGCCGGCGCCGACCAGCGGATAGGCGGTGACGCGCGCGTCGGCCGGCAGCGCGCGGGCGATCGCCGCCCCGACCGCGTCCTCGCCCCGGCCGTTGCTGACGATGAGCACGGACCTCACCGCAGCCATCAGCCCCGGGGGGTTCGTCATCGCGCGGGCTGGCCCCCGGCGGCCGGCGGATCGGGGCGCCGCAGAGCGGCGAAGACGCCGTCGTAGTAGGCTTCCCACAGCAGGAAGTTGTAGCACTCGCTGCAGACCCACAGCCGCTCCCCCGCCTCCGCCCAGGGGAGGGCGGCGCGGATGATCCTCCCCAGGACCCCCGTCCGGTAGACCAGCCACTTCAGCGGCAAGAGGAGTGGGTGGATCTCGAGGAAGAAGCCGAGGCCCGTGCGGCGGTTGTGCTTCCGCCAGAAGTAGACCGCCCCTTCGCCGGCCTGGCGCAGCTTCTCGCGGCTGCGCTCCAGCGTCTCGACGTCGTCGTGGTAGCCCACCGCGTCGTGGTCGTAGAAGAAGCGCACCCCGCGGGCGTGCAGCCGCAGCCCCAGCTCGATGTCCTCCCAGCCGTAGCCCGGGAAGCCCTCGTCGAAGCCGCCCACGGCCCAGAGGTCCTCGGCGCGCAGGGAGAGGTTGCGGCTGATGACGTGGTAGGGAGAGAGGTTCTCCGCCCGCCGGCGCGTCAGATCGGGGAGCAGCTCCTTGGTCTTCATGAAGGGCGTGACCTTGGCCTCGGGGTGGATGAGCGTGCGGCCCTGCACCCCGACGGGCCGCGACGGATCGGTGTAGTAGCGGGCGTGGCGCGAGAGCAGGTTCGGTGCGGCGAGGATGTCCGAATCCAGGTAGAGGAGGACCGGCGCCGCAGCCAGCCGCGCGCCGGCGTTCCGCGCGGCGGCGCGGCCGCGGTTGGGCTGCCACTGATAGGTGACCCGCACGGGCGACGCCAGGGAGCGGACGAACTCTTCCGTGCCGTCGGTGGAGCCGTCGTCAAGGATGACGATCTCGAACCGCTCCGCCGGGTAGTCCTGAGCGAAGAGGTGCGCCAGGGTGCGGGCCAGGCCGGAGCGGTTGTTGTGCGTGGGGATGACCACGCTGAGGTCAGGCACGGACGTCTCCGCGCGCGGCGAGGATGCCGATCACCAGCCACATCCCGGCTCCCAGGTGCACCGAGAGGAGAGTGCCGTCGAAGAGCTGGTGGGTCATCATCGCCACGAAGACGGCGATGACGACCGCCGGCAGAATCCGCTCGCCCTCGGGGGTGTGACGCCACCAGCGAAGGCCGCAGTGGAGGGCCTGGATGACGATGGCGACGAAGAGCAGCGCGGCGACGACCCCCCCTTCGGCGGCCATGTTCAGCAGGATATTGTGGGCGAAGGGCGCTCCCAGCGGATTCGGGTCGCCCGGGAGGCGGTACCGCAGGGTCATCTGGGAAAAGGTGTTGAGACCGGTGCCGAAGACGGGGTGGTCGGCGATGATCAGTCTGGCGGTGCGGAAGAGATAGATACGGTTGAGATTGACCTGGGGATCGGCGACCGTGAGCGCTCTCCTCACCAGCGCCCCCCGCTCCGGGCCGGCCGATGCCAAGGCCACGGCAACCAGCGCCACGCCGAGGAGGAGCGCGCGAACGATGTGCCGCCGGCCGGCCAGCAGCGTCAGCGCAAGCAGGCCCACCGCCGCGCCGATCCAGGCCCCGCGGGTGTAACTTGCCAAAAGCGCCGCCGCCGGCGGGAGGGCGAGGAGCAGCGCCAGGTACCGCCGCACACCGGCGGAGAGGAGGGCGAGCCCGAGCGCGATGAGGAGCGCCGCCATGGCCGTCGTCCCCACCGCGTTCTGTCCCAGTTCGGGCAGCGCGGCCGGGGCGCTCCGGCGCAGGTGCAGGAGGAAGGCCGCCGCGCCTGCCGCTGCGCCGCCGGCCAGCCACGTCCACAGCAGCGGCCGCAGAAACCCAGAGTCGCGGAACAGGATCCGGGCTCCCGTTCCGAAGGCCAGGGCGATCGTCAGCGCGGCCAGTCCCGTCGAGCCCACGGCGATCGCGCGGAACTCGGAGAGGTAGCTGGCCAGCAGGAACCACGCGATGAATCCCGCGACGACGCCGTCTAGCGGAGTCGTTTTCCACGGCAGGGTCTGCGTGAGCGCCCCTTCGGCCACCACCGCCACCAGCATCACGGCCAGCCCCCAGGTCGCGTAGCCTCCCGAGAACAGCGCAACGGTGAGGAGAAGGGCGGCTCTCTGCAGTCGGTCAGGCCATCGCGGCGGCATGGCGGTCCAACTCAGAGGTCAGCGAGCGGTAGTAGTGGAGGTTCAGGACGCTGCGGACAACGGCGTGGGCCAGCCCCCGGCGGCCCCGGCGCTCCAGGCTGCGGGCCAGGCGCAGGGCACGGGAAGGATCGAGCGTCCCTCCCAGCGCGGCCAGCCAGTAGATCGTCCCGTGCAGCGGCGTAGCCTGGATCAGCCAGCGCGTCTGCGGCGTGGGGTGTTTCCGCCAGAAGTAGACCGCGCTGCGGGCGCGCTCCTCTTCCCTGGCCAGCAGCTCGGGCAGCCGGGCGGCGTCGGCGACGGGCTGGATGTGGAAGGCCACGGCCTGCGGGCAGAAGACGCGCCGCAGCCCCAGGCCCCGCAGGCGCACCCCGAGTTCGAAGTCCTCCCACCCGTAGCCGGGAAATCCCTCGTCGAACAAGCCGGCGGCCACGAGCACGTCCTTCGGCAGCATCGCGTTGGCGGTATCCAGATAGGCCGGGGAGGCGGCCAGGCGGGCTCCGCGCGCGGCCGGCAGGTCCTCCAGCGCGGAGATCAGCACCACCGGACCGCGGGACAGCACGGCTCCGCCGTGGGCGGCCATCGTCCGCAGGTGCCAGCGCAGGAACTCCGGTCCGACCACGATGTCGCTGTCCACGAAAGAGATGTACCGGCCGCGCGCTTCGCGGATTCCGGCGTTGCGGGCCGCGCTGCGCCCGCGATTGACCGGCAGGCGGATGGTGCGCAGCGCGAGCCGCCCTTCTGAGAGGCGCTGCAGCAGCGCCGGCGTTTCATCGGTGGAGGCGTCGTCCACCACGAGCACCTCGAAGCGGCCGGGTTCCAGCGTCTGGCGGGCCAGCGCCTCCAGGGCGTGCGCCAGCACGGCGGCGCGATTGAAGGTGGGCACGACCACGGAGATCTCCGGCGCCATCGGCTACGGCACTTCCACCAGCTGCAGCCCGGCCAGGCGGGCGTAGACGCCGCCCCGGGCCATCAGGTCGTCGTGGCGGCCCTGCTCGACGATCCGGCCCTGGTCGAGGACGACGATGCGGTCGGCTCTGCGCACCGTAGAGAGGCGATGGGCGATGATGAAGGTGGTGCGACCCTCCGTCAGGCGGTCCATCGCCTCCTGGATCAACCGCTCCGACTCCGGATCGAGGGCGGAGGTGGCCTCATCCAGGATGATGATGCGCGGGGCGTTCAGCACCGCCCGGGCGATGGCCAGGCGCTGGCGCTGGCCGCCGGAGAGCTGCACGCTGTCTTCGCCCAGCGGCGTGTCGTAGCCCTGGGGCAGGGCGGCGATGAAGTCGTGGGCGTTGGCGATCCTGGCCGCGGCGATGATCTCCTCCAGCGACGCGTCGGGCCTGGCGTAGGCGATGTTCTCGCGCACCGTCCCCGCAAACAGCACCGTCTCCTGGGGAACGAGCCCGATCTGCCGCCGCAGGGAGCGCAGGGTCACGGAGCGCACGTCCCGGCCGTCGATGGCCACCGTTCCCGTGGTCGGGTCGTAGAAGCGGGGCAGGAGGTTGATGAGCGAAGTCTTCCCCGCGCCGCTGGGGCCGACGATCGCCACCCGTTCCCCGGGCGCGACCTCCAGATCGATGTCGCGCAGCGCCCAGGACACCCCGTCGTAGGTGAGCGAGACGCCGTCGAAGCGGACGGCCCCCCGGACGGGAGGGAGGGGCACGGCACCCGGAAGATCGGCGACGTCATCAACCGGTCGCAGGAGGTCGGTGATCCGGTCGAGCGCGCCCAGCCCCTGGCGGACGGAGGCGTAGGCGCGGCTGAGCGAGACCACCGGCTCGACGGCCAGCCCGGCGTAGGTCAGAAACGCCACCAGGCTCCCCACGGTGAGGGCGCCCGAGGCGGCCATGCGCCCCCCGAACCACAGCACCGCCACCAGCCCTGCGGCGGTGAGGAGGCTCACCACCGGCACCTGGGTGGCGATCAACTGGCTGATGCGGAGGTTCTCTCGAAAGGTGCGCTCGTTCTGGCCCCGGAAGCGCCGGACCTCCCGGTCTTCCTGGGCGAAGGCGCGGATGACGCGCGAGGCGGTGAAGGTCTCGCGGATGGTCGCGGCCAGATCGGCGGTGCGCGCCTGGGCGCGCTGCGAGGTCCGCTGGATCTCATGGCCGAAGGCCCGCGCGGCGCCGATCAGCACCGGGATGACCACGAGCGTGAACAGCGCCAGATCCCAGCGCAGGACGAAGAGCATGACCAGGATCCCCGCCACCGTCAGCGCCACGCCCAGCAGGTCGAAGAGGCCGACGAGCAGGGTGGTCTGGACGACCTGGGTGTCCTGAAGGCTGCGCGAGATGAGGTCGCCGCTCGTCCACCGCGCGAAGCGGGCCAGCGACCACCGCTGCACCTGCTCGAAGATCCGGGCCCGGAGGTCGGCCACCACGCGGTGGCCGAGGTAGAAGCCGCTGTAGATCTGCCCGTACAGCAGCACGCTGCGCAGGGTCAGGGCCCCCAGGATGACCAGCGTCGCCGAGTTGAGCACGGCGAAGCTGTCGGAAGCGGCGATAGCGTCAATGGTCAGCCCGATGTACCGCGGGATGAACAGCTGCGTCCCCGTGACCAGCAGCAGGCAGGCCAGGCCCGCCGCGGCGACCGGCCAGTAGGGAGCGATGAAGGGGAGGATCCGCCTCACGCTGCCGTCCCTGATGAGGCGGCCAGGCGGAGCGCTTCGGCGGCGATCCGTGCCGCCGCCCCCGGCCGGCCGAGCCCCAGGTCCCGCAGGGCGCGGGCGATGGCGGCGCGCCCGCTGACATCGGAGAGCGCGTCGGCCAGTCGCCGGCCGACGTCCGCGGCGCTCAGCGAGCCGATCCACTCGGGGACGCCGGCCCGCCCGGCCCGCTGGTTGGGGATGGCGAGGAACCGGTGGCGCGCCAGGTAGCGGGTCAGCGCAGCCCGGCGCAGCGATCCGCCCAGGCCCGGCAATCGGGCGATCCACTCCCACAGTCCTTCCACCGCCGCCCGGTCCATGAAATCAGTGGGCATGGCCACGGCGAAGGGGACGCCGGCCAGCGCCAGTTCCAGGGTATTCGTGCCGGGAATCGTCACCACGAAGTCGCTTCGCGCCACCGCCTGCCAGCCCTCTTTCAGTATCCACTCGATCTGTACCCCGTTCGCGGCCTCGATCCGCCGCCGAACGGTCTCCACCGTCGCGGGGGTCAGGAACTCCGAGAGGATGAACTGGAAGCGCGTTCGGGGATGGACGCGCGCGGCGGCGGTCGCGGCCTGGTGGAAGAAGGGCGCGAGGACCGTGAGGAAGCGGTCGCGGCTGCCGGGGAGGAACGAGACCAGGAGACCTGATCCGTCGCCCGACGAGACGTCGAGCGGCGGCGCGGGCGACGATGTGGCGAAGGCGTCGGCTCGCGGGTCGCCGGTGATCATGATCTTCTCCTCCGGCACGCCGCGGCGGCCCAGGTCGGCGGCGAGAGCCGCTGTGGCCGCAAAGATGCGCGCAAAGTACCGGTGCCTGGAAGCGATCAGCGGCGTCTCGGCAAAGGCGGCGGCGGGGATGCCGCAGCGCCGGGCCAGTCGGCCGGAGAGCAGGAGGTCTCCGCCGAGGTGCACCAGCGCGGCCGGCCGGGTGACCGCGACAGTGCGCAGGCCCAGGGCCGTCCGCACCGTCGTCGCCGGATCGAGGATGCGGTCGAAGAGATGCCACCCCGCGACGACCTCCTGCTCGCGCCCGCCCGCGAACTGCGAGGGGGTGAGAGCCAGGGTCAGCGTCGGCGCGACGCCCTGGTCGGCGGTCAGGGCGCGCAGCTGCCGCGCCACGGGACGGATCCACCCGCGCAGCTCTCCCGGCCCGTTTCCCGCGAGCACGATCTCCATCAGGGTTGGTATTCGGCCCTCGCCAGTTCCCGCCGGGACTGTAGCACCAAAGCGCGATAGTATCAAACGGGCGCGGCACGGTCCTCCCCCGCCGGAGGTCGGTTCCCTCCCCTCCGCGACCTGAGGGGATCTTCCCGCCGCGACCGAATGTAGTTTGGAAGTGATCCGGACGATCCTCCGCCTGGGGATTCCGTTAGTCCTTGCGTGCCTCCTGGTCGCCGTGCTGGCCGCAGCGGCCTCGGCGCAGGCCGAGGCGCTGGTCGTCGAGGCCGACGAAGTCGTCTACGACCAGCTGGCCCAGCAGGTGCAGGCCACCGGGAACGTCCGCCTGCGCTACCGGGGGATCCGGCTCATCGCCGATCAGGCGCAGTTCGATCTGGCGCGGGAGGTCTTGACCGCCCGCGGTCATGTCGTGCTCACCGACGCCGCGGGGCGCGAACTGCGGGGCGAGGCCCTCACCTACGACGTCCGCCTGGAACTGGCCGAGGTGCAGCGGGGAGAGGGGCGCGTGGACGGCTTCTTCGTGCGCAGCGAGCGCCTGCAGGCGCAGCCGGGGCGCATCCTGGCCGAGGAGGCGATGCTCACCCCGTGCGATCCGGCCCGCCCGGCGGCGTACATCACGGCGCGCAGCGTCGAGATCATCCCCGGCGACCAGCTGGTGGCCAGGCAGGCGAGCTTGTGGATCGGCGGCCGCCGCGTCCTCACCCTGCCGGTGTACCGCTCATCCCTGCGCAGCCGCGAAGAGACGGCCCGCAGCTTCCCCAGCATCGGCTATCACAACCTGGATGGCCTCTGGGCGCAATACCCCATCGGCTACGGCCTCGGCGACCTGTCGGGGGAGCTGACCCTGAAGTACGGCACGCTGGTCGGCTTCATCGCCCGCAACAGCCTGGCCTACCGCCGGCCGGCGTTTGCCCTGGAGCTGACCGTCGGGCGCAACCAGGACATCGAGCGGCGCGTCTACGACCAGGCCGAGCTCACCCTGACCCTGGCCGAAAGGCAGCTCGGCGCGCTGCCGCTCTGGACCTCCGTTGCCGCCCGGACCGGCTGGTTCGAGGAGCAGACCACCGGCGCGCGGACCTCCCGCACGCAATACGCCGTCGGGGTGCGCCTGCCGAGTCAGCCCCTCGGCCGGCGGACGTCGCTCGCGGTGTCCGCGTCGTGGACCGAGGGGCTCTATGGAACGGGAGACCGCTACGGCGTCCTCCGCGGAGGGCTTGGCCTGAGCCATCAGCTCAGCGGAGCGGAAGTCCTCTCCTTCACCTACAGCGTGGTCAGCCCGAGCGGCGTCACGCCCTTCCTCTTCGACGCCGTCCCCGCCGACGAGCTCGTGCACCGCGGCGCCGTGCTCTACACCCGGACCGGCCTGCGCGGGTCGGCGACGACCACCTTCCAGGCCGGCGCCGGATACGACTTCCTCGCCTCGTCGCCCTTCGCGCTCCTGGGCTACGGGCGGCGCCTGCCGGAGCGCTCGCACTGGATGCTCACCGGCGAGTACAATCTGAAGACGACGGACGTCAAGCTCACCGCCGACGCCGGGGTGGCGCTCGGCGCGGGAACCTACGCCACGGTGCAGGCCGTCTACCATACCCTGACCGGCGCCTACGAGGATGTGGATTACTTCCTCACCGCGCGCCTGTGCGACTGCTTCGAGGTGCGGGTGAAGTACCGTCAGATCCGCCGGGAGTGGTGGCTGGAGATCGGGCTCGCCCCGCGCCCCTGAGAGGAGCCGCGTTCATTAGACTGGTTACGAGCGCGCGGCGGCGATAGGCCTGCGGCTCGAGGGAGGAACGCTGTGGTCAGACGATGATCGAACCGACGATGTTCCGCGAGTACGACATCCGCGGGGTGGTGGGGAAGGATCTCACGCCGGGCGCGGCCGAGGCCATCGCCCGCGGCTACGCCGCCTACCTCCGCCGGCGGGGAGCCCCGGAGGAACCGATCCCGGTCGTCGTGGGCCGGGACAACCGGGAGAGCTCACCCGCGTTGCGCGACGCGGTCGTGCGCGGGCTGCTGGCCTCCGGCTGCCGGGTCGTGGATGTGGGCACGGTGATCACGCCGATCTTCTACTTCGCCCGCGTCCACCTGGGGATCGACGGCGGGATCATGATCACCGCCAGCCACAACCCCTCAGAGTTCAACGGCTTCAAGCTGGCCCACGGCTTCGGCACGCTCTACGGCGAGGAGATCCAGCAGATCCGCGCCCTGGCCGAACAGGAGCGCTCCCGCCCCCCGCGCGGCGGTGGGAGCGTCGAGAATGTGGATGTCGTGCCCGCCTACCGGGCGATGATGCGGGAGAAGATCCAGCTCGGGCCCCGCCGGCTGCGCGTGGCCCTCGACTGCGGGAACGGCACGGCCAGCCTGATCGCCCCCGACGTGTTGCGCGACTGGGGCTGCGAGGTGCTGTCCCTGTACTGCGACTCCGATCCCCGCTTCCCCCACCACCACCCCGACCCGGTGCAGGCCGAGAACCTCCAGGACCTCATTGCCCTGGTCCGCAGCCAGCGGGCCGATGTCGGGATCGGGCTGGACGGCGACGGCGACCGGATCGGCGTGGTGGACGACCAGGGCGGCATCATCTGGGGCGACCTGCTGATGATCCTGTTCTGGCGGGAGATCCTGCCGAAGCACCCCGGCACGGTGGGGATCGTGGAGGTGAAGTGTTCCCAGGCGCTGTACGAGGAGATCGAACGCCTGGGCGGCAAACCGATCTTCTACCGCACCGGGCACTCCCTGATCAAGGCCAAGATGCGCGAGGTCGGCGCCGTCTTCACCGGGGAGATGTCGGGGCACATGTTCTTCGCCGACGAGTACTTGGGCTACGACGACGCCGTCTACGCCGCCGGCCGGCTGCTGCGCATCCTGTCGCACGCCGACCGCCCGCTGTCGCGCCTGATGGCCGACGTCCCGCGCTACCACAGCACGCCGGAGGTGCGGGTGGACTGCCCGGACGAGGCGAAGTTCGGCGTGGTGGAGACCCTGGTTCAGCGCTTCCGGCGGCACCATCAGGTCATCGACATCGACGGGGCGCGCGTGCTCTTCGGCCACGGCTGGGGGCTGGTGCGGGCCAGCAACACGCAGCCGGCGCTCGTCCTGCGCGCCGAGTCCCGCACCCCCGCCGGGCTGCAGGAGATCAAGCGCTCCATCGAGACCGAGCTGAGCACCTTCCCCCAGGTCGGCCCGATCCGGTGGTAAAGGAGCTCAAGAGCGGTGATAGGGAAGCCCTTCAAGTCGAAGAATGTTGTTGGCGCAAAACAATGATGCCCGTGGACCATCAGGGGACAGTGACGGCGGAGCTGCGCGCGGGCCGCGAGGGGTAAGCCGACCCATGGACGAGGAGATAGATCTCCGGCAACTACTGGCCGTCTTTTGGAACCGCAGGGCCATCGTCGCCGCGGTGGTGGCGCTGGTCCTTGCCGCGGCCGCAGTGCAGGTGTTCCTCGCCAGGGCGTCCGAGCGAGTTATCGAGAAACGAAGTGTCATCCAAACGCGCCTGCGTGCGGCCAGCGCCCAGCAAGCAGAGGTGGAGCGCCTCATGGGGTTTGCCAGGCGCGTCCTGGAGGGTTTGCGGGGCGGAGGCGGACTCGCGGATCGGGATCGAGGTTTGATCCGTGCCTTCACCCTCAACAGTCTGAGCGTCGCCGAGTCGCTGCGCCACGGCCTGTCTGGGACGGAGCGAGCGCTAAGGACAGAGCTGGTCGATCTTGAGCCTCCCGCTGTTGTTCAACATCCCTCTCGCCCCGCCGATCCGGCGAGCCCCCGGACGACCCTCAGCTTGATTCCGGCCGGGACGCTGGGACTGATGGTCGGTACGATACTGGCCTTCATCTGGGACGCGCTTGCCGCGCCGCCGGGCGCCGGTCAGCCGGCCGCAGCGGGCATGAGACCCGGTGGGCTGTCGGAGGGATCCGGGCCCCGAGGGTGACAGGCCCCCCTGATCGCCCTGGAGTCACCCCGAGTCGGAGACGGGAGTGCTGATGAAGGCGCTGGTGCTCTCAGGAGGCAGGGGCGTGCGGCTGCGGCCGCTGACGTACACCATGCCTAAGCAGCTGATCCCGGTCGCCAACAGGCCGATCCTGTATTACGTGATGGACCACCTCAGCGCCGCCGGCATTACAGACGTCGGCGTGATCGTCTCCTCCGAGACGGGGGAGCAGGTCCAGCAGGCGCTCAGCCGGCTGGAGTCGGGCCTGCGGTTCACCTACCTGTTGCAGGAAGAGCCGCTGGGT
>DATLZI010000322.1:0-8045 GCA_035574075.1 bacterium
AGGCTCTGGTACATGAATAGGAAGTACCACTCTGGCCGCAACCCCGCCGGAGCCGGTGCCAGCGGATCGGCCTTCTCTCCCAGCGGCCACGGCACGAGGGTGGCCAGGGAGGCCACCGCGCCGAGGAGGAGCACCCAGACGAGGAAGTCGCGGAGCACGAAGTGCGGATAGAAGGGCTCGCCGGGAAACACCGGGACGCCGATCGGCCGGCTCATGCCGTGGACCTGCACGAGCAGCAGGTGCGCGGCCAGCAGCAGGGTGGTGACCGCGGGCAAAATGGCCACGTGGATGCCGAAGAACCGCGACAGCGTGGCCTCCGTGACGTCCTCCCCGCCCCGCAGGAGGATCCGCAGCGGCCGGCCGACGAGCGGCACATCGCCGACGATCTCCGTCCCCACCTTCGTCGCGAAGTAGGCCAGCGTGTTCCACGGCAGCAGATAGCCGGTGAAGCCGAAGGCCAGGACCAGGAAGAGAAGTCCCACCCCGCTGAGCCAGGTCACCTCCCGCGGCCGGCGGTAGGCCCGGGTGAAGAAGGTGGTCGCCAGGTGCAGGGCCGCGGCGAGGACCATCAGATTGGCGGACCAGACGTGGATCTGGCGCACCAGCCAGCCGAAGCGGACCTTCGAGATGATGAAGCGCACGCTCTCGAAGGCGGCGTCGGCGGTGGGCCGATAGTACATCAGGAGCAACAGGCCGGTCAGAACCTGCAGGATGAAGAGGAACAGCGTGATCCCGCCGGTGTAGTAGCCCACCGCGTAGCGGTGACGCGGGACCTCCTTGCGGCGCAGAAAGTTCATCACGCCGCGGTAGGGAACCCGCTCCTGCACCCACTCCGCCAGCGCCACCGCCCTATCCCCGCGAGATGATCACGCTGTCGTCTTTCACCGTGACCTTGAACTCCTCCAGAGGACGAGGGGGAGGCCCGGCAAGCACCTGTCCGTGCAGGTCGTAATGCCCATCGTGACAGGCGCACCAGATGTGCTGGAAGTCCGACCGGTACTGCACCGTGCAGGCCAGGTGCGTGCAGACCGCGGAGAAAGCCCGCCACTCGCCCTCCGGCGTGCGCAGCACGATCGCCGGCTTGCCGCCAAACGGCACGATGCGCCCGCTATTGGGCGCCAGCTCGCCGGCCTGCGCCACGACAACGGAAACCGCGGTGACCTCCTTCACCTTCGGCGGCACGAGGTAGTGCAGGATGGGGTACAGCACGGCTCCGGCGAGCGCGGCCAGGCTCGTCCCCACGAGGTAATCCAGGAAGGACCGGCGACCGATCCGCGGCGGCCGCCGGTCTGTCCGCTGATCCATCGCCTCGGTACGCGGCGCTACTTCAACGCCTCGATCGTGGCCAGGACCACCATCCGGTAGAAGCGGGGGTTGTGCACGCCCTGGCTGCCGTCCCCGTGGAGCAGGAAGTAGTTCCACAGCGCCCGCACCAGGGGCTCGGAGGTCGCGTAGACCGGATTACCGGCGGCGTCCTTGATCCCGGCCAGCTGGCTGGCCACCTGGCGCCCGCCGCTGAGCTTGAGGATCAGACCGCTCTGCCCATGGATCTCCGTGGGCTCGAAGCCGATGATCTCCGCGGGGTTGACGCGCACATTGGGCGTCGTCGTATCCGTCTTCTCGTCGAAGGCATCCACCGTGGCGATGCGCGCCTTCCCGGCCAGAGCCCGCGCGCTGATCGCCTCCGCCAGGTCGCGCATCAGGCCTTCGGTGGGGACCTGGACGAACGCCGCGGAGTACCGCGGGCCGTGGCACGAGGCGCAGAGCGTCTTCGCCTCGGCCCGGAAGGTGTGGCCGGCGCTACTGAAGCGGACATGACACGTCACGCAGCTGTCGCCGGTGAAGATGGCGTGCGGCGAGGGGCTCGCCGCCTCCGGCGGGACGAAGAAGGCGTTCCGCCCCATGATCACGTCGGCCTGCGCGGCGGTGTGCGGGGCGGTGAAGCGGCGCGGGTCGGGCGCGTTCCAGACCACCGCGCCGTTGCGGGTGTTGTGGCAGGACATGCACAGCGCTCCGGCGCCAACCTGCCGGGCCTGGAAGCCCGCCGGCAGCATCGCTGTGTCGCCGGGGGGGACGCGCAGACTGTAGTCGTCGTTGTGGCAGGTGGCGCAGGTCTGCGGCCGCACGGAGAACTTCGTCAGGCCGAGGGACGCCAGGTAGGGGATATCCGCGGGGCTGCCGTCCGGCTTGGCGATCAACCCGGGGTTGCCTTTCAGCAGTTGCGGCACCCAGGCCCGGAAGCCTTGCTCCGCGTGGCAGCGGCCGCAGTGGGCGGACGTCACGCCGCGGTTCTCCACCGTCGCCTCGAGCACGGCCAGGGCGCGGTTGGCGTGACCGGACGCGGCCCACTCCTGCCGCTTGTCCCCCGCGCCTTTGGCCGCCACGGCCACGACGAACACCGTAGCGATCAGGATCATGAGCACGGTCCACGCCTTCCGATTCATCGCTTCCCTCCCGGGTTCCCGACGCCGCCGCTCCCGTCCGGCTGGAGCTGGGCGAGGCGGTAGATCTCCTCCGCCGGGTAGCGTCGGCGGCCTCCCAGGGTCATCACCGACGGCAGGCGCCCTTCCCGCGCCCAGCGGTACACCGTGTGCGGCGAGACGCCGAAGATCGCCGCCACCTCGCGCCGCGACAACAGACGCTTCCCCTCGGGCATGCGCGCATGCGGGACGAACGGTCCCGGAGCCAGCATAGGGGGCGGCGCCCGCCCCTGGCGATGATGCGCCTGCATCATTTCGGTGCCGGGCGGCGGGCCAGGCGCATCAAGGTTGTGACGGTCGGAGGAGCCAAAAGTACGCCGTCCGCTGGCCAGAGGAGCGGAGAATCAGACAGGGACCTGATACCGTCTGCATCACCCCCTTCCCTAGACTGAGCGAGGAGAGCGTACATTCCGAGCAGCCGGAGCCCGCGTGCAGGCGGTGGCACTGCAGAATATCACGAAGTCCTTCGGCCCCATCCGCGCCCTCGACGAAGTCTCTCTCACCGTGGCGCGCGGCGAGACGCTGGCCGTGTTCGGGCCGAACGGCGCAGGGAAGACCACCCTCCTGAAGATCGCCGCGACGCTGATCCGGCCGAACAGCGGGCGGGTGCTGCTCTTCGGCGACGATCCCCTGCGGCGGCCCGCGCTGCGGGCCTTGATCGGCTTCGTCTCGCATCACAGCTACCTCTATCCTGGCCTGACGGCGCGTGAGAACCTGCTCTTCGCCGCCCGCCTCTACGGGCGGCGCGACGCCCCGGCGCGCGCCGCGGCGTTGCTGGACGCCGTCGGGTTGACCGGGCGGGCCGACGACCTCGTGCGCACGTTCAGCCGCGGCATGACCCAGCGGCTGTCCATCGCCCGGGCCCTCGTTCACGATCCGCCGATCCTCCTGCTCGACGAGCCGTATACGGGGCTCGATCGCGCCGCCGCGGGGGCGTTCACCGCGCTGCTGCGCGCGATGCGCGGCAGCCGCACGGTCGTCCTCACAACGCACAGCATCGAGCAGGGCGTCGCGCTCGCCGACCGCGTGGTCATCCTGGTGGACGGCGCCGTGGCGTACGAGGCGGCCAATGGCGCACAGGACGCTGTGGCCGTGGAACGGGCCTACGCCGCCTGCGTCGGAGCGCCGGCATGAGCACGCTGGGCGTGGTGCGCCTGCTGGTCTGGAAGGATCTGATCCTCGAGCTGCGCAGCCGGGAGATCCTCACGGCGATGACCGTCTTCGCCATGCTCGTCGCGGTGATGTTCAATTTCGCCTTCTCACCGTCCGCGCAGGACGCCCGGCGCCTGCTGCCCGGGATGCTGTGGATCACGCTGGCCTTCGCCAGCACGCTCGGGCTGTCGCGGTCGTTCGTCCTGGAGCGCGACCAGCAGTGCCTGGAGGCGCTGCGCCTCTCCGTCCTCGACCCGGGCCTGATCTACGCCGGCAAACTGCTCAGCAACCTCCTCGCCCTGCTGGTCGTCGGCGCGCTGCTGCTCCCGGCCCTCGCCGTGATCGCCGGCGTGCCGCTGGGGCCGCAGCTCGGCCCGCTCGCCGCGGTGCTGGCTCTGGGCAGCGTCGGGCTGGTCGCGGTCGGCACGGTGTTCTCGGTGATGTCGGTCAGCACGCGGAGCCGGGAGGTGCTGCTGCCGATCCTGCTCCTGCCCCTGGCCGCGCCGGTGCTGATCAGCGCGGTGCGGGCCACGCTCACCATCCTGGCCGGCCGCCCCTGGGCCGACATCCTGCCCGGGGTCCGCCTGCTCGTGGCGTTCGATGCGATCTTCCTCACGGTCGGCTACCTCGTGTTCGAGCACCTCCTGGAGGAGTGAGATGGCAACCACGGTCACCGAGCGGGCGGGTCCCACGTCGCGGACGGTCGACTGGCGCGGCCTCCTCGTCGGGGCGGGGGGACTGATCGGCGTCCTCGGCCTCTACCTGGCCCTGCTCTACGCCCCGGAAGAGGCCACGATGAGCCACGCCCAGCGCATCTTCTATGTGCACGTCCCCGCGGCCTGGACGGGGTTCCTGGCCTTCGCGGTGGTCTTCGCCGCCAGCATCGGCTTCCTGTGGACCCGGCGCCGCGCCTTCGATCTCGCCGCGCACGCCAGCACCGAGATCGGCGTCGTCTTCACCACGCTGGCCATCCTCAGCGGCGCGGTGTGGGGGCGCTCGGCCTGGGGCACCTGGTGGACCTGGGATCCGCGCCTGACGACGACCTTCATGCTCTGGTTCATCTACGTCGTGGTGCTGATGGTCCGTGCCGCCGGCGGGAGCGGCGGCCAGAGCGCGCGCTTCGCCGCCGCCCTCGGCATCATCGGCTTCCTGGACATCCCACTCATCCACCTCTCCGTCGTCTGGTGGCGCTCGCTGCATCCCCTGCCGGTGGTCGTGCGGCCCGAGGGATTCGGCTCCGGGCTGCCGCCGGAGATGCTCACCGCCCTGCTCGTGAATGTGGCCGCGTTCACCGCGCTGTACGCCGCGCTATTCAGCATCCGGCGGGCCCAGATGGCTGCCCAGGACGCGCTCGCCGCTCTCCGGGAGGCGGCGCGCCGTCCGGCGATGCGCCGGGATCGCCCCGGCATGGAGGAGGGGAAACGATGAGTCCGCTGACGGCGATGTTCGTCGGGTTCGCGCTGATCTGGGTGGGGCTGTTCGCCTACGTGCTGCGCCTGCACCGGCTGGGCCGCGCGATCGAGCAGCGCCTGGCCGCGGAGCAGCGTCTGTCGAGGGAACGCTGAGATGGGTCGGTCCACGCGCCGGCTCGCCGTGGCCATCGCCGTCTTCGTGCTGGCCGGCGGCTACCTGGCCTACAGCGGCGCGCGCAGCTCGATGTCCTACTACCTGACCGTGGGGGAGCTGCTCGATCGCCAGGCCAGTCTGACTGCCGAGTCCGACATCCGGCTGAGCGGCACCGTGGCGGCGCAGGGGCTCGTCTGGGACCAGGGCGCCGGGACGCTGCAGTTCCAGGTCACCGACGGGGCGCGCGCCATCCCCGTGCGCTACCGCGGCATCGTGCCGGACGCCTTCAAGCCGGGCGCGGACGTCGTGCTGGAGGGCCGCTTCGACGGCACGACCTTCGCCGCGGAGCGCCTGTTCGCGAAGTGTCCCTCGAAGTTCGAGGCCAAGCCCCGCGGCTCATGAGGAGGCGGCTCGATGGGTGAGATCGGGGCGCTCGCCATCAGCCTGGCGCTGCTGGTCTCGCTCTACGGAACGGCGGCACCACTGCTGGGCGTTGCCCTGCGCCGGCCCGAGCTGGTGCGCAGCGGCCGCAACGCCGTCTACGCCAACGCCCTGCTCCTCGGCGTGGCCTCCGCGGCGCTCCTGCACGCCCTCCTCAGCCGGGACTTCGGCAACGCCTATGTCGCCGGCTACACCAGCCGGGACCTGAACTTCTGGTACACGCTGTCCGCGTTCTGGGCCGGCCAGGCCGGCTCGCTACTCTTCTGGGCCGCGATGCTGGCCGGCTTCGGCGCCCTGGTGGTCTGGCGGCACGGACGCCTGCGGGAGCTGCAGCCGTACGTCATCGCCGTCCTGATGGGCACCAGCGCGTTCTTCACGATGCTGCTCGCTGTGGTGAGCAGTCCGTTCGCCCGCCTGCCTTTCCCGCCGGCGGATGGCGCGGGCCTGAACCCGCTGCTGCAGAACCCGGGAATGTTCTTCCACCCCCCGACGCAGTACCTGGGATACGTCGGCTTCACCGTCCCCTTCGCCTTCGCCATCGCCGCCCTCGCCGCCCGGCGGCTGGATGATGAATGGATCCGCGCCACGCGGCGCTGGACGCTGCTCAGCTGGTTCTTCCTCTCCTGGGGCATCATCTTCGGGATGCGCTGGGCCTACGTCGAGCTGGGCTGGGGGGGCTACTGGGCCTGGGATCCGGTGGAGAACGCCAGCCTGATGCCCTGGCTCACGGCCACGGCCTTCCTGCACTCCGTGATGATCCAGGAGAAGCGGGACATGCTGAAGGTCTGGAACATCGTCCTGATCGTCCTCACCTTCGCCCTGGCCATCTTCGGCACGTTCCTCACCCGCAGCGGCGTGCTCAGCTCGGTGCACTCCTTCGCCTTGAGCTCGATGGGGCCGCTGTTCTTCGCCTTCATCCTCGTCATCCTGGGGGTCTCCACGGCCCTGCTCGTCACGCGCCTGCCGGCGCTGCGCAGCGCGGCAGAGCTCGACTCCCTCATCTCGCGCGAGTCGAGCTTCCTCTTCAACAATCTCATCCTGGTGGGCGCGGCCTTCTCGGTCTTCCTGGGCACGGTTTTCCCCATCCTCAGCGAGGGCGTGCGCGGCGTGAAGATCAGCGTGGGGCCGCCGTTCTTCAACCAGGTCAACGTGCCCATCGGCCTGGCCCTGCTCTTTCTGATGGGCGTCTGCCCCCTGCTGGCCTGGCGCAAAGCGTCGGCCCACAACCTGCGCCGCAGCTTCCTGCTGCCGGCGGCCGCGGGAGCCGCGGGGGCAATCGTTCTCGTCGCCCGCGGCCTCACCCATCCGGCGGCGGTGGGCGCCTTCGCCCTGTGCGTCTTCGTCGCTGCGGCGATCGGGCAGGATTTCCACCGCGCGGCGATGGTGCGCCGCCGGCACGGCGAGCCGTACGCCCGGGCCGCCCTGATGCTCATCGCCCGCAACCACCGGCGCTACGGCGGCTACATCGTGCACCTCGGCATCGTGCTGCTCTTCCTGGGCATGGCCGGCGGCGCGTTCTCCACCGAACGCGAAGCCCTCCTGCGGCCGGGCGAGCGGCTGACGATTGGCCGTTACACGCTGCGCTACGAAGGCGCCAGCACCTATCCGACGGCCAGCGCGCTGGTCACCGCGGCGACGCTCACCGTCTTCAACGACACCCATCGCCTCGCCGTGCTGACCCCCCAGCGCAACATCCACCGCACGCACGAGGACCAGCCGATGACCGAGGTGGCGATCCGCAGCACCCTGCGGGAGGACCTCTACGTCATCCTCGCCGGGCTGGGCGAAGATGGCGCCGCCAACTTGCGGGTGATCATCAACCCCCTGATGATGTGGATGTGGATCGGTAGCATCGTGCTGACCGTGGGCACGATGATCGCCTTCTGGCCCGAGCGCGGCGAGGCGCTGCGCACCCGCGCCCGCTACGTTCTGGAGGCCCCATGATGCGCGGCGCGCTCCTCCTCGCCGCGACGCTGCTCCTCCTCGCCGCCATCCCGCCTCGGGCCCACGGCGCCGACCGGGGCCTGGCGGGCGAGTTCATGTGCCAGTGCGGCTGCGGGCTCACCCTTGCCAACTGCACGCACCCCTCCTGCGGCCCGCGGGACCAGGCCCTGGCCGAGATCGCGCGGCTGGAGCGCTCCGGCCAGAGCCGCGCCCAGATCCGCGAGGCCTTCATCCAGGCCTACGGGGAAGGGGTCCTCGCCGCCCCCCTGCGGCGGGGCTTCAACCTCCTGGCCTACTGGGGGCCGTACGGCGCGATCGCCGCGGGCGGCGTCCTCATCGCCCTCCTCGTCGCGGCGTGGACGCGCCAGGCGAAACCCCGGCGCGACGATCCCGGGCCCGAGCTCAGCGCCGAGCAGCGCGCGCTGCTCGAGCACGCCCTGCGCGCCCTGGAGGACTGAGGGA
>DATLZI010000323.1:0-20016 GCA_035574075.1 bacterium
CGTGCCCACGACGCGGCCCCGCCGCAGCACGGTGATACGGTCGGAGATCTGCAGCACCTCGTCGAGCTTGTGGCTGATGAAGATGATCGTCTTGCCCTGGTCGCGCAGGCGGCGGAGGTTGCTGAACAGCTCCTCCACCTCCTGCGGCACGAGCACCGCCGTGGGCTCGTCGAGGATGAGCAGCTCGGCCCCGCGGAAGAGCACCTTGATGATCTCCACGCGCTGCTGCTCGCCCACAGAGAGGGTGGCGACCGGCGCCGCCGGATCCAGGGCGAAGCCGTACTGCGCGCACAGGTCGGCGATGCGCCGCTCCGCCTCGCGCAGGCGCAGGCGGCCCGCCGCGCCGGTCGGCTCACTGCCCAGGATGACGTTCTCGGCCACGGTGAACACCGGGATGAGCATGAAGTGCTGGTGCACCATGCCGATGCCCAGCCGCAGCGCGGTGGCCGGGCTGTCGATGCGCGCCGGGGCCCCGCGCACGCGGATCGTCCCCTCGTCGGGCTGGTACAGCCCGTAGAGGATGCGCATCAGGGTCGATTTGCCGGCGCCGTTCTCGCCGACGACGGCGTGGATCTCCCCCTGCCGCACCGTGAGATCGACGCGGTCGTTGGCCGTGACGCCCGGGAACCGCTTGGTGATCCCGGACAGTTCGATGATCGGGGGCGGGTCGCTCATCGGCCCGGTACACAAAGAGGGTGAGGGCCCTCGGGAGCTGACCCTCACCCTCCGCGGCGCACCGCCGTTCAGCGCTTCAGCGTCTTGAGGAAGGCCTCGAGCTTCTTCTTGTCGTCCGGCACGACGATCTTGCCGGCGATGATGTCCTTCTTCAGCGCCTCCAGCCGGGGGATGATGTCCTGGATCATCTTCCGGTTGTAGTCGTTGACGGCGTAGCCCACCCCGCCCTGCTTCAGACCGAAGACCTGCACGCCGCCGCGGAACCGCCCGTTGATCGTCGCCTTGATGGTCTCATAGACGGCGACGTCTACGCGCTTCATCATGCTCGTCAGGATCTGGCTGCGCTGGTCGGGCTTCACGGTGAGCGACTGGTCGGCGTCCACGCCGATGGCCAGCTTCTTGCGCGCCACCGCGGCCTCGAAGACCCCGATCCCCGTGCCGCCGCTGGCGTGGTAGATGATGTCCGCGCCGCGGTCGTACTGCGCCAGGGCCAGCTCCTTGCCCTTCACCGGGTCGCGGAAGGCCTCGCCGGTCGTGCCGGCGTAGTCGCTGTACACCGTGATCGAGGGCTTCACGTACTTCGCCCCGGCGATGTAGCCGGCCTCGAACTTCTCGATGAGCGGGATCTTCATCCCGCCGACGAAGCCGATCTTGCCGGTCTTCGACTTCAGCGCCGCCGCCGCGCCGACGAGGAAGGAGCCTTCGTGCTCGGCGAACAGCAGCGCGGCGACGTTCTTCAGGTCGGGGATGAACCCATCCACGATGCCGAACTTCAGCTCGGGATAGTCCTTGGCCACGCGGGTGATGCTGTCCGTGAACAGGAAGCCGATGCCGATGATCAGATCGAAGCGCTCCCCGGCCAGCAGCCGCAGGAGCTCCTCCCGGTTCTCGCCGCCCGCCGTGGGCTCGAGATCGCGGGCTTCGATCTGGGCGCCGAACTCTTTCGCCGCGCGGGCCAGCCCCGCGTAGGCCATGTCGTTGAAGGACAGGTCGCCCCGGCCGCCCACGTCGTAGACGATGCCGACGCGCCACTTCTTCGCCTGCGCGGTCGCGGGCGCCCCCGGCGCCGCCCAGACGACGAGCAGCAGCAGCAGGACCGCGGCCGCAAGACGGATGGCGGTCTTGGTCATCCCTCGCACCTCCCGGAGTATCCGCACCTGTGGGTCCGGGTATCCCTTCTGTGCGGCGGGAGGAACTCCTTGCCCGGCGCGGGATCCTCGGCCTACGCCTGGCCGTCTGGCGCGCCGGCGGCCTCGGGGAGGACGCGGAGTTCCCGCTCGACGCGGGGCGGCTCGGGCAGGGGGTCGGTAGCGGCGCCCAGCTCGCCCAGGCGGCGCGCGGCCGGGAGGACGCGGCGCTCGAGCGCTCCCGACGCCTCGTTGTAGTGCTTCGCCGCGCTGTCCAGGCGCCTGCCGAGCTCGGCGAAGCTCTGGAGGAAGGTGCGCAGGCGCTCGTAGACCTGCCGCCCCTGGTCGGCGAAGGCCCGGGCGCTCTCGGCGATCCGATGCTGCTGCCAGCCGTAGGCCACCGCCTTCAGCAGCCCCAGCAGGGTGATCGGGCTCGCCAGCAGCACCCGCTGCTGGATGGCGAACTCCAGCAATCCCGGGTCGCGCTCGAAGGCCGCGCTCAACGCCGCCTCGTTGGGGACAAACATCACCGTCACGTCCACGGCGCGGCCGAGCTGCTCCCAGTAGCGCTTGGCAGCGAGCTGCTGCACATGCTGCTTCAACGCCCTGACATGCGCGTCAAGCCTGGCTGCGCGGTCCGCCGCTCCGCCGGTCTCCACGGCTTCCAGGTAGGCCTGCATCGGCGCTTTGGCGTCTACCGGGATCACTCCCCCGTTGGGCAGGTGCACGACGAGATCCGGCCGGCCGGCCTCGACGGTGACCTGCTCGCTGAAGTCGACATGTTCCATCAACCCGGCCAGCTCCACGATTCGCCGGAGCTGATACTCGCCCCACCGCCCCCGCGTGGCGGTGGATTTCAGGGCCTGATTGAGCGAGAACGTTGCGCTCTGCAAGCCGGCCTGGGCTTCCGCAAGCTGGCGCAGTTGTTCCTGCAGGCCATGATAGGCCCCCTCCCGCTTCTGCTCCACGGCCTTGATCTCACGGTCGAGCTCCGCAAGGGCCTGGCCCAGCGGTTCGACCAGCCGGCCTACGCGCTCGCGCTCCGCCTGCCAGTCTCCCCGCGCCTCCGCCAGGACCCGCTGCAGCTGATCCAAGACCCGGCCGGCCAGCGACTCTGCGTTGGTCCGCAGCGCCTCAGCGGCCAGCGCCTGAAAGCTCTCGCGCAGGGCCTGTTCAGCCCGTTCGACCCAGCGGAGCTTTTCCTGATCAGCTTCCAACGCCTTGCGCAGTTCTGCCGCCCGCACGGCCGCCTCGGCCTGCTCACGCCGCGCCTCGGCCAGCTCCCGTTCCAGCTGCGCCGCCCGCTGTCCCTCCCTGACCGCTACCGTTCTCGCCACTAACCAGGCGCCCACGGCTCCAAGTGTCGTGCCCACGATGAAGGCCAGCGTCGAACTGTCCATCGCCGATCACGCCTTGTTCGGAAATGTTTTGCAAGGCTAGGCATCATCGGCAATGCCCGTCCTGTCGTCCGCGCAGACCTCTCGACGGAGGAGGAGAGTACCCCCTATTGCGGCTTCAATGGGGCCGCGGCTCAACCGCGGAAGCCAGATACCGCTGCGCCTGGGCGAGGTCCGCACAGGCGCTTCAATGGGGCCGCGGTCTCTCAACCGCGGAAACGCCAGCTCAGCACCAACTCGGCGCCCATCAGCCCAGGCTTCAATGGGGCCGCGGTCTCTCAACCGCGGAAACCTGTGGTCCGAAGCCAAGGCGTGGGAGTATCTAGCGCTTCAATGGGGCCGCGGTCTCTCAACCGCGGAAACGAAGATCGAGGTGTCCAATGGCTGACATCATCGAACGGCTTCAATGGGGCCGCGGTCTCTCAACCGCGGAAACGTACACCCCGCTGCGCGCCGCCATGGACGCCCACCCGCTTCAATGGGGCCGCGGTCTCTCAACCGCGGAAACGGCCTCCAGCGCGCGGTCGGTGAACGCCACCACGTGGCTTCAATGGGGCCGCGGTCTCTCAACCGCGGAAACGAGGGAGCGCTGGACCGTGCTCCACCCGGACTCGGCGCTTCAATGGGGCCGCGGTCTCTCAACCGCGGAAACATCCGCGCGGGTATCACTAGTGCCCTTCGACCAGATCGCTTCAATGGGGCCGCGGTCTCTCAACCGCGGAAACATTCTCCGGGCGCGCCGATGTTTACGCGCTCTGGTACGCTTCAATGGGCCGCGGTCTCTCAACCGCGGAAACGCCTGGTCGCCTACGCCGCCAGGAGCCTCTCGAAGATGCTTCAATGGGGCCGCGGTCTCTCAACCGCGGAAACGCTGAGGCGACGGAGACCAATGTCCGCAACATCATGCTTCAATGGGGCCGCGGTCTCTCAACCGCGGAAACCTCCAGCCAGCGCTCGACGTGCTCGGCGGTGTAGGACTGCTTCAATGGGGCCGCGGTCTCTCAACCGCGGAAACGATACAGGCCCATCTGCCACGGGGCGAAATGGTGGGCTTCAATGGGGCCGCGGTCTCTCAACCGCGGAAACCACCTCACTGCCCGTTGCGCTCCAGCATCTTGCCGCCGCTTCAATGGGGCCGCGGTCTCTCAACCGCGGAAACGCTGGTCATGGATGTCCTGCCCCCAGTAGAGGCAGTCGCTTCAATGGGGCCGCGGTCTCTCAACCGCGGAAACCCGCGCCCTGGACTTCGATGTCCGCCCCCGTGATTGAGCTTCAATGGGGCCGCGGTCTCTCAACCGCGGAAACGCTCAGCAATGACCGTCAAGATCACCGCCGCCGACCGGCTTCAATGGGGCCGCGGTCTCTCAACCGCGGAAACTTCCGGCCTGACTGACGGATGCTGCGCACCGACGATTTGCTTCAATGGGGCCGCGGTCTCTCAACCGCGGAAACCCCTGACTTCGGAGATCCTGGCCGGGCTGTGGTGGGCTTCAATGGGGCCGCGGTCTCTCAACCGCGGAAACGCCTTGATAGATGGTGGAATGCCATTCGGTGATTCGCACGCTTCAATGGGGCCGCGGTCTCTCAACCGCGGAAACTCCAACCTCACGTATTCCCTGACGTCCTAGCCAGACGCTTCAATGGGGCCGCGGTCTCTCAACCGCGGAAACCCGCCTGCCTTTCACTTGGTGGTAGCGGGGGCGGGGCTTCAATGGGGCCGCGGTCTCTCAACCGCGGAAACCACGCTCCCAGCCCCCTGATCTTGTCGCAGGCCCAGCTTCAATGGGGCCGCGGTCTCTCAACCGCGGAAACCTGGCGAACGGCCCGCAGAGATAGATTTGTCAAGATAGCTTCAATGGGGCCGCGGTCTCTCAACCGCGGAAACGACGACGCGCCATTCATGCCCGCACTCCTCGCAGATGCTTCAATGGGGCCGCGGTCTCTCAACCGCGGAAACGGATTTGTGGAGCCGCCGTTCGATACACGAATTTGTTGCTTCAATGGGGCCGCGGTCTCTCAACCGCGGAAACTGTCGTGTCCTGCGGAGCGCCGTCCTCGAGCAGCCGCTTCAATGGGGCCGCGGTCTCTCAACCGCGGAAACGGCGCGCGCGAAAGCCCGCATCTGATGCGGTTCCGTGAGGATGGGCTGCGAGCGACGGGCGTTCGCCCAGCCCCTCTCCACCCTCGAAACCAGGACCCAGAAGGAGGGAATGCCCTTCTGATGCGGGGTTGCGGCCTTCGAGCGGGTCCCGGCTTCTGGCTCATCACCCAACCGCTCGCATCTCCCTATTCGATTGTCAAGGTTCAGGGCCTCGGGCATCAGACCACCCGATGCCTCGTTGGAGCCAGTATACCGCCCCCAGCCAGGGCACGGATACGGGTAGCACCGGCCCCCCGGAGCGGTCCCAGATCGACAATGTGTACCGCGTCTTCGGCCAAGTTCACTACTCCTCGGACCGCCTGCTCCATGAGCACGCGCTCGGCTGCCGACAGGTCGCAGACGAACACGGAGTACTGGAGGGGATCCCCGTAGCCCAGCATCTTCTCGTGGGTGCGCCGGAGGCGTTTCGGCTCCCGCACATCGTAGCAGACGATGAACCGGTGCCGCCGAGTGTCCCTCATCGCGTCGTAAACGGGACGTAGGCCTTCAGCTCTCCGAGCACAACCCGCGCCAGCAGCCGCGCCTGAACTTCCAGTACTCTTCGGTAGCTGACGGAGTAGCCGAACACGGGGTGACGCACCAGGGTTTCCATCCGCGCTTCGTACGCGTCGAGGACGCGCCGCCGGGCGGGGTCCTTGAGCGCGCACGCCGGTCCCCGCCGGATGAAGTCGTCGGGTTTCACCACGCCGGTGTTGAGCGCTGTCACGACAACCGAGTCACCGATGATCGGCCGGAACTCCTCGGCCAGGTCCAGCGCCAGCGACGGACGTCCATAATGCAAACGATGGAAGAATCCCACGTACGGATCCAGCGCCGCCGCCAGAACAGCCCTTAAGCAATCCTTCATCAGCAGTGAGTAGAGGAAGGAAAGCAGGGCGTTGACGGGATCGGTCGGCGGCCGCCGTGTTCTCGCGGTGAAGTCGAACTGTGCATCATCCTTGAGCAATCCCGCGAACGACGCGAAATACAGCCGCGACGCGTTGCCCTCGATTCCCAGCAGCTGATCAGCGGTCCTGGCGCGTTCAGCCTGGTCGGCCAGCCGGTTCAGCTGGGCGAGGACCTCTACCGGCCGGCTGCGGTGGTTGCGTCGCAGCAGCGTGCGCTGGTTGCGGATCTTCCCGCTGACCAGGGCTCTGGCAATCCGCAGCGAGCGGCTGTCGTTTGTGGCGACCTGGTATTGGGCCAGCCGCATCTGAACGTTTCGCTGCGCCGGCCCCGATGTCACCGCGACCAGCCACCCTCCGTAGGTCAAGTGCAGGATGGGGATCCCCCGATCGACCAGCGCCCGGATGGCTCCGGCGGTCACCTGTACGTTGCCGAACGCCGACAGCTCCGAGACGTCGATCAGGCGCACCTCTTGAGGTTCTGTATCCGGTGCGCGCACGACCAGGCGCTCCCCCGTCTTGCCGACCGTCGCCCCCTGGGTGACAACATAGAGCGGTCCCGACTCGTCACGGGCGGGCACGAGGCGCCGCACCTCGCCGGCCGGGGCGCCCCGCAGCAGGTTGACCTCATCGGGCAGGCAGATACCGACGAGGCTGCAGCGGGGGCACTTCGGGCTGTCCACCAGCGGTGGCGGCGGCTGCGGGTCGGCGGCAGCGCGGCGCAGATCGTCGAGCACCTCGAGCGTGCGACCGACCAGTTCGTCATCAAAGGAGACCACAAACCGCTGGCGCGTGGCCGCGTAGTAGACAACGCCCTCGGCGCACACGTACCCATTCTCCCGCAGGATCAAGCCCTGGACGCAGAGCTGCACCCGGTCGGGTTCCCACGGCCCGTGCTTCCCTGGCCCGCCCTTCTTGTAGTCCACCGGGCGCACTGCGTTACCGTTTCCCTCCAGCAGGTCGATCCGGGCCACCAGCCCCAGGGCCGGCGCCGACATCGTCACGCCTCGGGCCGCGATCCGGTCGCCGGGCTCGAGCTGCTCGGGCTCGGGTAGCGGCCCCGCCTCGTCGTCAACGCGGCGGTGGACGACCGCGCCCTCGAGGGTATCGACGCTGTGGACAAACTCCCCCTGTACCCACTCCAGGTAGAAGAGCCGCGGGCAGTAGACGAAGCTGTTGACCATGCGTGCGGGGATAAAGTCCTTGGACTTACTGGTAAGCTCCATTTAAGGTTGCCAATTAAGGTTGCCAAGTAACGTTTTACTAAGTATTGTGCCCAGACGGTCGAGAGAAGCTCCCGCCACTTCCGTTTCACGCAGCCTCGGCCGAGTGCCGAGAGATAGAGCACCGCGACGAAGGCAAGGAGGGGTAGCTGACGGCGCCCGTGGTCACATCAAGCACAGCCCGACCCTCGGCCATCTGAATTGCGTTAGTTACCTGCTTCAGGGGATGTGGCCTCGAGCTTACTTACCGAGGAGGGTAACGAAAATCATGGTCCTACGGGCAGGAACAGACCCATTCCAAAGTGACAGAGTCGGCCGAGGGCGATGGGACCGTCGACGGGTTCCGCTAACTCGATCTCGAACCCCCACGCGCCTGGGGGGCCGGCATCCCCGCGCCGATGGATTCGGAACTCGAGCCACCGTGCACTGCGGACCGCGCGGATCCGGACCGGAAGCGGAATTCCCCGGCGGCGCAGCTCAAGCTCAAGCTGTTCCGTCGGGTGGTCCAAGATCCGCCGATTCCCCTCCGGGCCGCGCACCTTCGGATGCCGGATGGGGAGGAACGGCGTGTGGGAGCGCCACAGCGTAGCACGCCCGAACACCGGAGAGCGGAAGCGAGCCGGGTCCCCGAACCCGAGGAGGTGGAGGTGGATCTCCGGCCTCCCCCTCCCCGGCTTCAGCTCCCGAACGGAGGCCAGGGCCTCCTGCTCCGCGGGTCCCAGCCCGGCAGCCGCGAAGACCACGAGACGATCAACCCTCCGATCTCCGTCCTCGTCCGTCGCAAGGTAGAAGGCGTGACGGTGCCCCTCCAGGGGCTGCCCCGCTGCGTCCTTTCCAGAAAGGATGGAGGACGCGGTTCCCCCGTGGAGGCGACCGAACCAGCTCATGGCGCTCATCCGAAGGAGTTCCGTTACGGCGAGGGCGTCCGTGAGGGGCGGGAGGGCGGCGGACTGGACGAGATAGACGGCGGCCGTCGGCGTGCGCTGCAGCGCCCCCCGTGCCCCGGAGCGACGTCGTGGAGGATCCAGAACGATCCGCGGTCTCGTATACCGGACCCATCGGGTGCCGGGCGGGCGCTCCAAGCCCCGCTCACGTACGTCGTCGGTTCTCGCGAAGAGGCCATCGAACGCGCGAGCGTCGTCCGGATCCGCGGCCAGCACCCGGACGACCTCATCCATTGGCGACGTCCGGGCGTCGGCCGCGACGGGCCGACAGTTCGGCTCGGGAGGGTCGTCGACGATGCGGAACTCGGCCCACGACTGCGATCGCCCGAGGTAGCCAACCGCCCGCAGGGCGCGGTCGAGCAGATCGCGGTCCGCTACGTCGCCGGACCAGATGGCGAACACAGGATTCTGAGTGGCGAGGAAGGCGTCGAACACCAGCACCCGCTCCGTCTTCCCACGCGTTTTCTCCCATGGCATGTACTGACGCGTGTGCGCGGCCGATGCCTCGGGTAGGTGGTAGGCCGGCGGATCCAGCAGCGGACCGAGCACCCTGCGCGCAGTTTCCCGATCCGCCCCGCTCCGCATGAGCCCCGCGGCGATCGCCCGCAGCAGGCGCCACGGCGACGGCGGCCACTCCAGCGCAGCCTCGTTCACGTGGTGGCCCCAGGGCGTCGCGTGGAAGCGGGAGGCGACGAACCGGATCTCCACCGCCGTTGCCATCAGTCCCCCTCTCCTTCCACGCCTTCCGCATCCGCCTCCGCCGCCTGTGTCGTAGACCCCCGCTCGGGGACGATGGTGGAAACCTCGGTTACCGGCGGATCGGCGAACAGCCCGGCATCCCGGCACGCCGCGATCGCCTGGGCCACCGCCAAGTCGAGCTCCCCGGCCGGAGGGAGCGCCTCCCCGCCAGGCCGGGTCACGCGGATCCCCCGACACTCGAGGTCGCAGGCGCTCCGAAGGCGGAGGCCCCGGTCGAGCAGGCGGCGGATCTTCCAGAGCGATAGCGCGCGCACGAGGCGCTCGCCCTCCAGGGGGAGGCCGAGCGAACTCACCAGGGCTAGGTCTAGGTTGAAGTAGGCGGTGATGGCGGAGGCAGTGAACTCGGTCCGCGGGAACGGGACGTTCGTGAAACCCTGCTCGGATCCGATGCCCCGTGCGGGGTCCGCCTCGGGGAACACCCGGTCGAACTTCACGCCACCGGACTCGGCGGCAAGCGCATCGGTAGCCTCGATGAAGGCGGAGAGCGCCCGCGGCAGGCGGAACCGGCCGGCGATCTTCTCCAGGAAGACGCCGTGAACGAGGGAGTTGGGGTCGAAACGGAGGCAAAGGATCGCAAGGCGCCGCTCGTCGACGACCCCGGGGACATCGACCCGCTCGCCCTCAGCCCGATCGGCCTGCCCCCTGCCCCGCCGGGCCGCGCGCCGACCCTCGACGCCGAGGAGCTGGTAGACGGCGCGCTGGAAGACCGCGCGCCGCTCGTCGCCATCCAGCTCCCAGAGATAGGGCGTGTTCAGCCGGTGGAACTCGAGGATCGTCGAGGTGACCCCGAACCGACCGAGATCGATCCGGACGTACGGGAGGCCCCGCAGCTCCGGGACGAGGTCGGCGGCCGCGTCGCTCCAGCAGACCGCCTCGAGACGGTTGGCCATCGACTGGGGCGATTCGACCAGGAGCTTCTCGGTCCCATCGGGGAGCCGGTAGACGGCGGCTCCCAGGTCTGGGAAGCCCGTCGGCTGGAACCGCTCCCCCTGCACGGGCCACAGGTCGGCCTCCACAAGGATGCGCGACGCGCTCGTGTCTAACAGGCTCATGATGCTTCCCCCTTCGTCTCGCTTCTCTCTTCGGCGCCAGCGGCCTCGGCGTGCCCGATCGCACGCAGCAATGGCCGCCTGTCGGTCGGAACGAGCAGGGCCGCCAGCAAGCGCCGGCCCGCCTCCCGGTCCCGTGTGATAAGCGGCCCAGGGCGGACCATCGGGATACCCTTCGGAGTCACGCCCGCCGTCCGCAGGCGCCTGGCGGCCCGAAGCGTCGCCTCCCAGACATTCCCCGCCCGGAGCAGCCCCAGAACCATCGGGTCCGGACGGACCACGATTTCCTCGCCGCCCACGCGGAGTGGCGTCCCGAGCAGCGTGAGCTTGATCAGCGCGTAGCTCGCAGGGAGGACTGCGGGAGGGTAGCGGGCTCCCGTCACAGGCCGCTGATGCGTGGACCCGTCGATGAGCGCGAGCGCCTCGATGAGCCTTGCGAGCCGGTCCGGGGCCACCTCGCCCCGAAGCAGGGCCCCGATGGCCCGCGGATGCGCGCGGACCATGCCGTCGAGCGGGACCGGAACCCCTTCCCGCTCGGCGTCGACGATCCGACGCTCCAGGACGGCACCCATATCTCTCAGGGCGTCCCGACCCGTCCACACCACCTCGTGCCTCGGGCCGTCCGACCAGACCCAATGCGAGCCCCTCCGCTCCACCGGCTCCAAGTGCCGCCGAAACTCCCCCGGGCCCCGCTCGCCGGGCCGGAGCGACGAGACGGCGGCCGCCAGCTCGAACTCCACCGAACCGTCGTCGCACTCCCCGCGCCATGACCCGGAGAGGCCGCTCAGGGGTCGGGGTAACCCCTTCGGTCGCGTTCCTGGACGGCGAGCCAGCGTGAGCTCGGCCCGGGCGGCGGTGACCAGAACCGCGGCGAGGCGCTCCCTGCCCCCGTAGGCGGCGTGGTCCATGATCGCCTCCTCGAGCTCCCTCGAGACCTCGACGAGGGCGGTCGGAGCATCTTTCCTCTGGGCCGCGAACCTCAGGGAGGCGAGGAACGTGTCCAGCTCGGCCAGGAGGTGGACCTCGGACCGCTCGACGACGGGCCAGCGTCCCAGGGGTACCACGAGATGGGTACGCCCGAATCTCTTCTGCACCCCGAACCGCCGGAACTCGGAGAGCCCTCGGTCCACGCCGAGGCTGGCGATGGCGCGGGCCATGTCCACGGCGGAGGTCGCCTGGCGCCTCCGCCATTCCGCCCTCCCTTCCCGAAACAGGTGGAGCAGCTCACGAAACCCCGCGGGGCGCGTCCACAGGGGGAGCCAGATCTCCCCACGGGAGCCCTCGCTCCCCGCGCTAGCGTGCCCAGCACCCGCGGGCTCCACCGTGAACGGGAAGACGGCGAGTCGACCGGAGGCCGAACCGTGGCGCCTCGTGACGGATCCGGAGATCATCAACGCCCCCTCGATCGCCAGGATGAGGTCCCAGGGGTTCAGCCGTTTGGAGCCGAGGAAGCCGGGCGCCGCGTTCGGCGCGTCGCCGCTCGCGGGCGCGAGCAGCCCCCCGGTCGCCTCGATGGTCGAGTCCGGCTCGGGGGCCGCAAAGAGGGACGCGCCGAGCGCGCTCTCGGTCCGGGCGGACCTGCGAGCCCGTCGCCCGGCGCGGATGTCCAGCGCCGCGATGAGGCATTCAGCGAAGACCCGCGTCACCTCGAACCGCCCGTCGACGCCGCCGATCCCGAAGAGAGGCGCATATGCGGGGTCGACGTCGGCCAGCGCGACCACTGCGTCCAGCCAGCGGATCGCCGGATCTGGCAACTCCGCGCGGAGGGCCGTCAGGAACCGGGCCTTATCCCGTTCCTTACCCGGCTGTTTCTCCCAGCCGAAGCGATCGAGCAGTGCTCGCGCCACCCCGATCGCGTTGCGCATGTCTACGAACCGAGGGTCATCCGACCGCTCGATCGCTTCCAGAGGTGCCCCGCGCCGATAGAACCCGCTGTCCTTGTTCCAAGGGGCGAGGATGGGCGAGGGCCGGTACGCTTCGAGGAGGAAGTGGGTTAGGTCCTCCACGTCGAGCGAGCTCACGAGCACGAACCCGTCGCCCCGCCACCACCCGAGCGCTCCGGAGTCCCGCTGTTCGGCGACGAGCCGGAGGACCCCCAGAGCCTTCAGGTAGCCCGCGGCGGTGTCAGGGCGGCAGCCGAGGAGGAGGACGTCAGGCATCGGCGCTCCCCCGGCTCTCCTCGGCGCTCGCCTCCCAGTCTGCCACCCGGAGCAGCGCCTCCAGGAAGGCCAGGCGGAAGGGCCCCAGCGTATCCCGCAGGCCGAGCGCACGCTCGACCCAGGACGGCCGCCCGTCCGGCCCACGTCCGATCTCCATCACGGAGAGGTCCAGCTCGATCCGGGGCAGAGTAACGCCGTCGAGCGGGACCGGTCCCAGCGCATCCCCGTCCCAGACGCCGCGAGCGAACCGCCGACCCCCGTCCCTGGGACGTTGCTCGCCGTCCAGCGATCGGATCGCGAGCCGGACCTTCCCGTGGTGGGCCGCGACCAGGTACGCAGCGAGGTCCAGGGCCTGCCCGTTTAGGCCGTGGGCAGTGGCAGGCGCCGCGAGGAGCGCGAGGGCGCTCGCAAGTTCGTGCCGGAAGTGGGGTCTCTCGTACCGGGCCGGGCGGTGGGGCAGCTTCGCCCAGAGCGCCGCCGCGAACCTATCCCGCTCCTCCTCCGAGGTCCCCATCAGGAGGGCCCTTTGGAACTGCTCGTGGGCCTTCCCCACGTCGTGCCACAGAGCCGCGGCCAGCAGGGCGTCTCGCTCCCAGTCGGTGAGTTCCGGCGCGATGTCCGCGAGCAGCGTGTGAACGCGGTCCCTGACGTGCGCGAGGTGGTCGGCGAGCGGGACCCGCGCGCCCATGACCTCTTGAGGCGGGTCTCCTCCCAGCGCCTCCCCTTCATCCTCCTCGACGAGCCCCGCGCGCTGCGGCCACGGTTCCACGGGCGTATCGACCCGGCGGTCCCACCCGCTCTCCGCGGAGTAGCAACCCGCCTCCGCCGGGAGGAGCAGCGCCATGCCCGGATGTACGTCGTCGGTCCCCACCTCCCGCCACGCCCGGTCCAGGTGGTCCCATGCGAAGGCGCGCATCGCCGGCCCGCGGCCGTCAGATCCCCGCAGGAACGCCCGCACCTCGCCGACCGGAACCGGGCACAGCTCCTCAGATACGGGCTGGCGCTCCTCCGGCGGAGGGACGGGCCCTTCCCAGCGCCGCCAGAAGACCTGGGCGTCCACATCGGCGTCGTCGCGGATGAACCGGGACACGTCCACCTGGTTCCCGCCAAGGTCCGGCTCCGTGTCGAACAGGTCGATCAGATCCACACGGCGGAGAATGTGCGTCGTCGTGGGAGGACGCTCCGGGCCCAACCCCTCGAGGACGCCGGGACTGACCGAGCCGCCCTCCAACGCACGGAGACGATCCCGGGACTCCCCAAGATCTTCGGGATCGTAAGGGGGCGCCTGATCCTCCGGCAGATCGATCCAGATGGCCGTCGCTTCCGCAAGCTCGCCGAAGCGATTGCAGCGCCCGAACCGCTGGACCAGGGAGCCCCACGGTGCGAGCTCGGTCACGAGGGTGGCCGCCGAGACGTCGACACCGGCCTCTACGACCTGGGTTGCCACCACGACGCGGCCCTCAGCAGGCGGGGACGACCGGAGCCGCTTGACGATCGTGCGACGGTCCGGCGGACGGAACCGCGAGTGCACGACCAGGATTTCCGTCCCTCGCGGCGCCGCCTTGCGCAGCTGCCTTCCGAGCTCGAGGGCACGCTCCACCGTGTTCACGACGATTAGTGTGAGCGTCCCCGGCCGATGGCGCTTCAGGATCGCGTCTGCACCGCCCCTCGGCCAGGCCTTGAGCTGGAGCGCTTCCAGCCGCTTGTGCGCCCGGACCCTCGCTCCGAGTCCCTCCGCGAGATCGGCGCTGTCGATCGTGAGCACGCTCTGCGGGGCATCGTGGTCCGCGGTCGCGAGCCACTCCCGGGCCGCTGTCGCCGACATCCACAGCGAGGGACAAGGTCGGGCGGTTCCGAGGAGACGACGGAACCCGGCGAGCTGCGTGGACGCGGCCAGGCCGTTGCCCATCAGCTGTACCTCGTCGAGGACCCACAGACAGTCGTTGTTGAGGAGCCCGAACTCCATCGGCCAACGGAAGCGGCTCGCGACGTACCCGCGGTTCAGGGCGCGCGAGAGCAACATGTCCATAGTCCCGACGAGCACGGCGTCGCGCTCGGCCACTCGGACCCAGTCGTGCTCAAGGGCTCCGCCCATCAGTTGGAAGACGCCCACCTCTTCCTCGAGACCGAGCTTGCGGATCCAATCCCGGACCGCACGCAGTGTCTGCTCGACCAGGACGCGCATCGGGAGGCAGTACACGAGCCGCCGAGGGGTGGCCTCCCGCACCCCAGGGTCCGGGTGGAAGCGGCGCCGGTGGAGCCAGCCGAGGACAGCCGCCGCGGTTTTCCCGGCGCCGGTGGGCGCGCGTACTAGTGTCGGGAGGTCTGGATCCTCAGCTAGTCGTCGCTGGTAGGGAAAGGGTCCCCTTCCCGTGGCCGCCCGGAACACCTCGCTGTATCCCTCGACGCGAGTCGTCACGCCGCACCTTTCATACGACGGCGCCGCACGCCGGCGATTGAACCACGGCAACGGTTGTTACCGCTCGGATGGACACGGCTCGGGCTGCCAGGAGGAGCACGCAGAGTTACCATGTTAAAGACATCACATTCCTCCGTTATCGACCTCCGGCACGACCAGACTTCCATACAGAAGTTGTTCATGGCACAGGATAGACTCCTGCTCAACATGGACGAAGCAGGCGGATAGGTGTTCGGTATTACCGGGGAGAGGTCGGGGTGCCCTTGAGGAACCGTTCCAGTTCGTCGACGCCAGCCAGGACGTCGCGGGGGCTGCTGTCCTGGGCTGGGCCGACGATGCCTTTCTCCTCCAGCTGGTCGACGATGCGGACGGCGCGGACGTAGCCGGTCTTCATCTTGCGCTGCAGCAGCGAGACCGAGCCGGAGCCCGAATCTTGGATTGCGTGCGCCCCCGCCGGACGGGTCCACCCACTGGGGGGCGCAAGCCCGGCGAAGGTCGTGGGCGTCAGCCACATGATGGTGGCGCGAGTGTGGGCCCGGCCGACCTGCCGCCGCATCGGTTCCCGCGCTGTGTTCTATCTCCGGCGCCAGCGCACGCACGCCCTCGGGCACGGCCCGCGTCGCCTGCCCGATGATTTGCAGGTTCCGGACGAACCAGCCTGGCAACAACTCGCCCTGTTCGATATCGGTCTTGCCGCGTGGACGCGGCTCGGAAGTCCATCGCTTCCGAGTCGAGATCCGGCATCGGCTGCTCGTCGATGGCTTGACCGCCCGCGAGGCGGCGGAGTTCCTCGACGAGTTCCCGATCGGTCCGCCGGTTGGTGCACCCCGCGCGCACGTAGACGCCGCCGGGGCTCCCGCGCTTGAGGGAGTGCGGGCGGCTCAGGTGGACCCGCACCGCCAAGACTTGCGCGCGCCGCCAGGTCAGGATCTCGATCTCCGGCACGAGCCGAGGGGTCACCTCATCGCTGATCAGATCGACCAGGCGTTCCTCAGGGTCGAGCAGTTCGACCACGCCGCGAACGTGCCCACTCCTGTCCTCGACGCCGATAAGGAGCGTCCCGCCCGCGGTGTTCGTGAAAGTCACGATCATACAAAGCACGCCGTCCGGCGCGGACAGTTCGCGCTTGAACTCGAGGGTCTTGCCCTCCGAGCGCTTGAGCAACTCGATGAGGTCCATCCTGCCCGGACGTTTACTCGGAAGGACCGGGCACCGTCAATCTTTCGAGGACGAAATTTTGCGCTGCGAACAGAACCATTGGCACGAGCCGAGCCTCGAGAACATGACGTCGCCGACGCGCCGCGTTCGGGGCGTCTAACGCTTGGTTCAGCGGCGGGCCGCGCAGCGGACCATCCGCTGCAAGCGCGGGTTAGCCATCGCCTTGACTTCCATCACTTCTTCGAAAACGGCGTCTGGTTGAATAACGAAGCGACAGACACCGCCTGACCGCTCCACACGTGATGTCCGAACCCCTTGAAAGGGCCGGTGAAGTAAACCTCTCCGTTCGAGGACACCGCGAAGGCGAATTGATGGTTCTTCGTCAAACCGCAGTCTGCGCGCGCGACCAGCAATTCCCCGCGTACCGTAAGCCCTTGAGGTAGGATCTGGCCCGAGCTGTAAGCGGTCACGTAGTACGACGAGACACCAGGCATCCGCTGGAGAGGTTCAGACAGGTCACTCGTCGCGAGAGGGTAGGCAGCTCCTGGCGAGTTCGTGTAATGGCCAGCATCAGCGGCGGCGCCCAGCGCTGTCCGCTGCATACTGTCGTTAGACGGTCTCATTGCCCAACGCCCTGTTAATCGCCTTCACTACCGGGTAAAGCTTGCCATAGAACTGCTCGCCAGGCCGTGCTTGCGCCTTGAATTCCTCAAGAAGCAACTTCTTGAGCCGTGATTTCGCGCTTTCCTGCTCCTCCTTTGTTCCAGAGGTAGCGACCTGAACCAAGTCCGCGTTCCTGCTGTAGACCGTCTTGATTACTGAGTCAGGCAGCAGTCCTTCAATGTTGCGTTTACCCGGCGCATCTTGGCCTAACGGCAAATAGTGCGTTCCTTTCTCGAGCTGAAGCGCCTGCAAGTTCTTCTCAATCCGATGGGCGGCATCAAGATCAAAAGTGACAAAGAACCTCGGATACCGATTCATGATGAAACGGAGAAGAACCGTGTTACTCAGCGAGCCGGTGCCCCCGTAAGACACGATCTCGCCTTGAAAACGGAGCTGATTGCTTCCGTGGTCTGAGGAACGCAACATCTCAAAGTACTCCTTATCGGTTTCGCCCTCGACGAGGAGAATTGCGTCCTTCCCTGTCAGAAGCATCGCCTTCCATGGCTTGAATTCGTCAGCATGGAGTCCTAGAGCGTGAGCGAACGGTTCCATCCAGTTCTCACCGCTTGTATCGACCCGTTCGGTCTCCCGAAGCTGTCGGTACACAGTCTTCCGCCGCAATAGGATGTTCGAGCTGGGATCCTTGAGGTTCAGCAAGTAGGGGCTGTGGGTTGTAACGATTACCTGGACTTGGAACTCTTCAGAGAGGTCCTGTAAGACCCGACCGAACTCCGCCTGCGCCGAAGGGTGTAGGAAACTCTCCGGCTCTTCAACAATGATAACAGGCGTGATTTTCGACGCGGACGCGTCCGCCATGCTAATCTGCTTTGCGCGGAACAGCGCAAGCAGAACGAGAGTTCGGTTTTTCGTTCCGCTGCCCCAGTCATCAAGGGGCACCTCAATCTTCCGGTCACCGAGCGTAATGCTGAAGGGCATGTACGTGAAGTCAAAAGAAGGCATGGAGAGCCCGACCCTATACCTCGTCTGCAAACGCCCAAGTAAGCTTGCGAACCCTGCTTGCTGAGACTTGGAAATCTTCGCTAGTCCTCGGGTTACCGTTTTCTTCATCGACTCCACCAGACTCTGATGCTGCCCCGTGATCTCCCGAATGTGACCGGCTACGCCTCTGCCTGGATACATGTAACGAGTGGCGATTTCGGTTGAGTTGTGAAAGATAATCGTTCGGGACGATTGCAGCTTCTTTAAAACCTCCTGCGCGTTGAGGTCCTCATAGCGCATACCCATGGCTGTCACAACAACCGTGGGCTCTGGCTTGTCTGGTCGATAGGTCACTGCGATGGTCAGTCGAAGCATATCGTGCGTGGCACGAAGGGACAGCTGCTTCGTAACGAATTGGTGGAATCCAACGTCACGTGTCGGATCGAGCTCGATGGTAGCCTCGAACGAGATTTCGCGCTTGTCCGGTTCGGTAGCTTTCCACTTGGGATACTCGTCCTTGATGGAGAGCTCCTCCTCATCCGGAGGGAACACAAAGGGGCTCAACCATTCGTCCTTGACTAAGGTTCGGATAGCTCGAATGACGTTTGTCTTCCCTGAATCGTTCGCTCCGCAAATAGCCGCGTACATAGTTGGAAGCGGAATGTCAAGCGACTCTAGGGTCCGGTAGTTCCGAATCTTGAGCTCGCGGAGTCTCATCGCGATTCCTGAAGGCCACTTAGCTGTCTAACTCCCGTTTAGGCCGACCTGTCTAACACCCGTGACCTGTCAGCCTGACACCACCAGGGCTGACAGCTCATGGCCGCCTCCGCCTGTCCAGTCCGGGTCCCGACGGCCTGCGCGATTCATTGAGTGACATTATACTGCGGAGTTGGTCAATCTAACATGCCAGGAGCGTGTGGGGGGCCCGTCGGGTCTCGATCCAGGTCCGGCGTTACCGCGAAGAGGTCGGGGTGCCCTTGAGGAGCCGCTCCAGTTCGTCCACGCCCACCAGCACCTCGCGGGGATTGCTGCCCTGGGCCGGGCCGACGATGCCCTTCTCTTCGAGCTGGTCCACGATGCGGGCGGCGCGGACGTAGCCGATCTTCATCTTGCGCTGCAGCAGCGAGACCGAACCGTAGCCGGCGCGGACGATGAGGCGGGCCGCTTCCCGCAGCAGTTCGTCCTCGCCGCCCTCCCCTTCCGCCGTGGACTTCTCGGCCTGCAGCACGTCCTGGTCGTAGACGGGTTTGCCCTGCGCCTTCCACCAGGTGACCAGGGCCTGGATCTCGCTGTCCGCGATGAAGGCGCCCTGGGCGCGCACGGGGCGGGCGGCGCCGATCGGCATGTAGAGCATGTCGCCTTTGCCGAGCAGCTTCTCCGCGCCGGGCATATCGAGGATGGTGCGGCTGTCCACCTGGCTGCTCACGGCGAAGGCGATGCGCGAGGGGATGTTGGCCTTGATCAGCCCGGTGATCACGTCCACCGACGGCCGCTGCGTGGCCAGGACCATGTGGATGCCGGTGGCCCGGGTCATCTGGGCCAGGCGGCAGATGACGTCCTCGAAGTCGGCGGGGGCGACCATCATCAGGTCGGCCAGCTCGTCGATGACGATCACGATGTAGGGCAGCCGCTCGCCCTCGGGGAGCTGGTTGTAGCCCTGGATGTTGCGCACGCCGGCGGCGGCGAAGCGCTCGAAGCGCTCCTCCATCTCGCGCAGCATCTCCTTCAGCGCCCCGGCCGCGGCGCGGGGGTTGGTCACCACGGGGGCCAGCAGGTGCGGGATGTTGTTGAAGTGGGTGAACTCCACGCGCTTGGGATCGATCATCAAGAGGCGCACGTCCAGGGGCGTGCAGCGGAAGAGCAGCCCGGCGATGATCGCGTTCAGCATCACCGACTTGCCCGAGCCGGTGGCGCCGGCGATCAACAGGTGCGGCATCTCGGCGAGATCGCCCAGGATGGGGTGGCCGGCGATATCTTTGCCCAGGGCCACCGTCAGCGGCGCGCTCTGGCGGCGGTACTCGTCGGACTCGAGGATCTCCTTGATGTGCACGAGCGACGTCTTCTGGTTGGGCAGCTCGATGCCCACCGCCGATTTGCCGGGGATGGGCGCCTCGATGCGCACGCTGGGAGCGGCCAGGGCCAGGGCGATGTCGTTGGTCAGGCTGGTGAACTTCTGCACGCGCACGCCGGGCGCTGGCTGGACCTCGAAGCGCGTCACCACCGGGCCCTGCTCCCAGCGCAGGACCTTCCCCTCCACCCCGAAGCTGAGCAGCGTCTGCTCCAGCAGCCGCGCCACCTCGGTGGGGTCCGACCGGCCGCGGGTGCGCAGCGCGGGCAGGTCGTTGAGCAGGGTAAGCGGCGGCAGCTGGAAGCCCCCCGACGGCACCTCGAGGGCCAGCGACTCCTGCTGGTGGACGGCTTTGCTCTCGCCCCGGCGGCCGCCCTTCGCCCCGTCGTCC
>DATLZI010000324.1:0-8005 GCA_035574075.1 bacterium
CACGCACACGGTGAGTCCCGCTTGCCGGGGCATCGTCGGCACGCTCCTTCGCACGACGCGGTATCAAGACGTACGGCCGGGGTTCACCCGGCCGTCGAGAGGGAGCGGAGCGGTCGTTCCGCCAGCGCTCAGGTTGTCTTCGCCTCCTGCGGGAGGACGCCGAATGCCAGCCACGCGCACAGGGCCGCCGCGATGAGGCCACCCACGACGGTGGTCCATCGCAGGTGCGCCACCGCCGCGACGTCCGTGTACACGTATGTGAAGATGATGAACCAGATGCCCACCAGACCGTTCACGTACTGGAGCCAGGCCTGGCGGCGCACCTTGCTGTCAAGCGCCGCCCACCCGCCCAGGATGAACAGGATCGCCCCCCCGATGATGCTCGCCCACATGGGCGCGGGGCGGTCGCTGAACCCGAGGACGAACGGTGAGACGGCGAACCACAGCCCGAGCAGCGCGTTTACCACGTTTGCCCAGACCATCGTTTCTCACCTCCATCCGCCGAACGACCGTCCGCTCCCTCTACTTGTAGAAATAGCGCGGCGGGGCGGCAGCGTCAATCCGTTCTCCCCCCGGGGCGGCGAGGCTGGGGCTAGCCGAAGAGCAGCGCGGAGAGGGTGGAGGCCAACAGAGCGTACACCAGGGTCAGGAAGATGCCAGCGACCAGCTCGTGGCGCTCGGGCACACGCAGCCAGCGCACCGACAGCCAGGTCAGGGGCAGGATGACCAGTTGCAGGGCCGCGACCGAGAGGAGCTGCATGCCGGCCTCAGCCACGGCTGGCCCGCAGGGCCGTGCCCGGCACCCCGTCGGAGAAGGGGGGCAGCGACCCGGCGACCACCTCGAGGTGTTCAGGCCCTCGCCGCGACCTGAGCGTCAACACCGTGAGTGGCAACGCGACCGTGCCCATCCGTCCGACCTCGCCGCGCAGCAGTGTGCCGAAAACTTACTGCGCACTATACCATGCCCGTTCCGGGGCAGGCAACAGACCGGAGGCGAAACGAGAAGGGACCCCGCCCCGCACGGGGTCCCTCTCGGAGGACCGGCTCGCTACGTCGCCGCAGGAGCGGTCCGACCCTTGAAGATCTTGCCGGGCTTCCAGGGCGTGCCCAGGAGGGGCAGCAGGACCCGATCCACCCCGTAGTAGCCCGCCACCTTCCAGGCCATGATCAGCAGGATGGCCACGGTGAACATCATTGGGTTGGTGCTGGCCGATCCGGCCATCATGAAGTTCCAGTTCATGAAGGCGCCGAAGAAGGCGGCCACGCCGACGAAGGCGCCGATGACGAGGGCCACTCCCACCGCCAGTTCGCCATAGGCGATCAGCTTGGCGAACCAGGTGTACGCCCCAGCGTCCAGGAGGTACTGCAGGAAGCTCCGGTACCAGTCGAAGGCGATCGCCGGGCGTGCCGGGGGCTCCGGCACCGCGATGGCGCGCTCCCAGAAACCCTTCAGGGCCAGGCCGTTCCCCGTCCAGGCCTCGACGCCGATCTTGTGCAGCCCGGCCTCGATCCACTGCCACCCCAGCCAGACGCGAGCCACCGCCCACAACCAGGCCAGCTTCGTGCTGCTGAACAGCGTCCGCGCAACCGGCGGATCGTCGTAGTACTCCACAACGTTGACCGCGGTCCGTGCCATACCGCACCATCCCTCCCTGCGGGGCCGACTCTGCGCGCTCTGTCCTCTCAGCCCACGTTCAGCCTATGGTCCGCAGGGGTGAGGGGCCATCGGGCTGGAGACGGATTTTCCATTCAGGTGGCCCGCGGCCGGCATCCGGCGGGCGCCCGATGGCGCGGTTACGCCGCGGACGGGGCGGGGATGCGGCGGAAGCGGTGCAGGGCGGTGACGGTGAGGAAGAGGGCCAGGCCGGCCAGGTCGGTGGTCAGTCCCGGCTTGATGAGGAGCAGCGCGGCGGCCAGCAACACGAGCCGCTCCAGGACCGTGGCGCGCCGCAGGAGGTAGCCGATCGTCGCCGCGGCCAGGGCCAGGGTGCCCACGGCGCCGGTGGCCAGGGCGAGCAGCGTCTCCGGCCAGGGGCGTGTCCCGACCATCAGCGCCGATCCGTAGACGAACATGAAGGGCACGACGTAGCCGGCGATGCCGAAGCGCATCGACTCGACCGAGGTGTCCCACATCGGCGCTTTGGCGATGCTGGCCGCGGCGAAGGAGGCAAAGGCCACCGGCGGCGTCACCGCGGAGATCACCGAGAAGTAGAAGAGGAACATGTGCGCGGCGATCGGCAACACCCCGAGCTTGATCAGCGCCGGGGTCAGCACGCTGGCCCCGATGGCGTAGGCCGCGGTGGTGGGCAGGCCGGTGCCGAGGATGATCGCCGCGACCATCGTGCCGAGCAGCGCCAGGAGCAGGTTGCCGCCTGTCCAGTTGACGAGGACCTCCGAGAACTTCCCGCCCAGGCCGGTCAGGGAGAGGATGCCGACGATGATCCCCGCCGCGGCGCAAGAGACGCCGATCTCGATCGTGCGCTTCGCTCCCTCCTCCATCGCGCCGATGATGCGCGTGAGCGTGAGTCGGGTGTCGGGACGGATCATCGAGACCGCCACGGTGACGACCAGACCCCACAGCGCGGCGCGGAACGGCGAGGCGCCCAGGGCCATGATCAGGAACAGCAAGACAACGAGCGGGGCCAGCAGGTAGCCGTGCTGCAGGATGATCGTGGCGAAGCGCGGGAGCTGCGTGCGCGGCAGGCCGCGCAGGCCCTGCGAGGCGGCGTAGAGGTCGATCATCCAGTAGCCGGCCACGTAGTAGAGCAGGGCCGGGCCGACCGCGGCCAGGGCCACTCGCGAATACGGGACCCCCAGAATGTCCGCCATGAGGAAGGCCGCCGCGCCCATCACCGGCGGCACCAGCTGGCCGCCCGTGCTGTTCATCGCTTCGATGCCGCCGGCCACAGCGCCGCGGAAGCCGGTGGCCTTCATCAGGGGGATGTTGATCACGCCGTCCACCATGACGTTGGCGGCCGACGAGCCGCTGGCCGTGCCGAAGAGGGCGCTGGTCACGATGGACACCTTGGCCGGCCCGCCGCGCCGGCCACCGGCCAGGGAGAGCCCCAGGTCGACGATGAATTTGCCGATCTGGCTGGCCTCCAGGAACGCCCCGAAGAGGATGAACAGGTAGACATCTCGCGCGCTGACCTGGATGGGGACGCCGTAGATGCCGTTGTCGCTGAACAAGAACGAGATCACGGTGCTGAACGAGAAGCCGCGGTGCGCGAGCAGGCCGGGCAGCAGCGGCCCGATGAAGGGGTAGACGGCGAACGCCACGCTGAGGATGGGCAGCGACCAGCCCGTGGCCCGCCGGGACGCCTCGAGGACGACGATCACGAGCAGCAGGCCGACGATGATGTCGGCCCGCGTCGGGAAGACGCCGGCCCGACCGGTGAGGTCCTCGAAGTAGAGGAAGTTGTAGGCGACCGGTACCAGCGTGAGGAGGATGAGCAGCCAGTCGATCCAGCCGGGGCGCGCCGAGCCCTTCCGGCCGGGGATGAGCAGGAAGGCCAGCACGGCCACGAACGTGAGGTGCACGGCGTAGAGCTTCTGCGGGTCGGTGACGATGCCGAAGAAGCGACCGAGGATGAGGATGTGGTAGATCGCCATCGCCGCGCTGACGGCGCGCACCAGGGTGCGGAGCGCGCCGTCCAGCCGGCGGATGGTCAGCTCGGACGCGTCGCCGAGCTGGCTGGTGTCGACCGGCAGCCCGGTCGGGCCCTCGCGCACCGCCCTAGCGCTTCAGCTCAGGCGGGTAGTGCTCCGGCCGCAGCTTCACGCCGCGCTCCTGGAAGTACTTCAGCGCGCCGGGATGCAGGGGCAGACGGATGTAGTCGATGTTCACCGGGATGGTTTCTCCCGCCGTCGGATGCACCGTCATCAGAAACTCGATGTTCTCGAAGATCGTCTTGACCAGCGTGTAGACGAAGTCGTCGGGCATGTCCTTGTGCACGATCGCCGCGTTCCACATCTGCACGGTGGGGATCGGCTGGTCCTGCCCGCGGTAGACGCCGGCGCGGATGGCGGCACGGGCCAGGTAGGGGTACTGGCTGGTCAGCGTTTCGATCTGCTGCGGGGTGAAGCCGAAGAACCGGGTCGGGCGGGTCACGGAGGCCTCCACCCAGGCCGGCACCGGCACCCCGATCACGCCGAAGTTCGCATCCACCACCCCATCCCGCATCGCCGAGGCGCCGTCAGCGAAGCCCAGGTAGACCACCCGCCGCGGTTTGATGTTGAACAGCTGCAGGACGCGCTCACCGACGAATTCCGCCGATCCGCCGCGCGGCCCGAGGCTGATCACCTTGCCGTTCAGGTCGGTCACCGAGCGGATCGGCGCGTCCGCGTTCACCATCCAGTGCGCGTACGACGTGTACATCGGGAAGGCGACGCGGAAGGTATCGACCTTCTTCCCCTTGAACTCGCCGATGCCGTGCCAGGCCTCGTACGCCGGCCCGGTAGTGGTCATGCCGAGCTCGATCTCCTTCGTGCCGACGAGCAGGACGTTCTGCACCGGCCCGCCGGTGACGCGGTTCGTGGCGGCCAGGCCCATCTTCTCGCCGATCACGCGGGCGTACCCACCGGCCACGACGAAGTACACGCCGCCGATCGAGGCCGAGCCGATCGTCACGGTGCGCGGCCAGCCAGGCCGCGGCTGGGCCCATCCCACCTGGGGCACGAGCAGGGCTGCCAGGGCGACGGCGACGATCAGGCGGAGCAGAGCGCGGGCACCCCTCACGACGCATCCCTCCCCTTCACAAAGCCTTGCCTGCTGATTCGTCCTGGGATCGCTCAACTCTTTCCATCAGGCTAGCCCGTTCGGATCATCCGGTCCATCCGGCACTCCTCCGAGAGGACATCGGGTCGCCGGCCGATGGCCACCCCGCGGCGGCGGGGACTAGAGTACAGACGGACCGAATGGGTCGAAGAAGGGGGACGATGGTCATGACCCGCATCCTGGCGCCCGGGGCGGTGATCCTCGCCGTGGGTCTGCTCGCCGCGGCTCAGCCCGCGCCCGCGGCCGAGCTCGGCTTCTACGTCGCCCTCGCGCCGTACATCACCACCACCCATCCCTGCACCTATCACGTCAAGGGCTCCTGCCAGGCGGAGCTGAAGAACACCGAGCTGCGCTTCTGGCTGCGCTCCACGGACGGGACAGTGAACCGCTCCGGCATCGTCCGCACGGGGACGGACGGCTTCGTGGAGTGGTGGCTGCCGCACAACAAGCACTACATCGTGACCTTTGCGTACCAGGGACTGCGCGGCACGGATCGCTTCAGCACGTTCCCGAAGGATCGCACCTGCATCACGACGACGCAGCTGCGTCCGCCGAATTGATCGCCGTCGACCGCTAGCGCGCCTCGAGCAGGGCCAGGATCTGGGCGCGCAGGCGATCCCGTCCATCGGGCCCCAGGTAACCGCCGGCGACGTGGGCGCGAATGCGGCGCTGGCGGTCGATGAAGACCGTGGTGGGCAATCCGGTGACCCGGTAGGCGAGCATCCGCTCCTGCCCGGGATCGAAGACGTTGGGATAGGTGATCCCGAAGGCCTGCAGGAACGCCTCCGCCTGGCGCCGGTCGTCGAGCACGTTCACGCCGAGCACGACCACCCCGCGCCCGCGGAACTCCCGCCAGACGCGCTCCAGGGTGGGCATCTCCTCCTTGCATGGCGTGCACCACGACGCCCAGAAGTTCAGGACCACGACCCGCCCCGCGAAGTCCGACAGGCCGATCGACCGGCCGTCGAAGGCGCGCAGGCGGAAGTCGGGCGCTGGCGGTCCCGCCGCCGGACCAGGGGGGGCGGATTCCAGTCGGCCGGGGCGCTCACCCCGACCGCGGAGGCCAACGGCGACCGCTGTGGCGACCGCGATCACCGCCACCGCCAGCACGACGACCCAGGGCCACGGGCGGAAGCGGACCATGGCCCTACTATATCGCGTGGTTGCGCCGCCCGCGCTCCCCCGGGCAGAATCAGGCACTGGACCGATGGCATCGTCCGGGGTCGGAGCGGTAAGGTGAGATATGGCGGTATCGGCGGCCTAAACGTCCACCCGGGAGGTTCGGTGATGGCCGATTTGCACCCCACGCGCAAGCGCATCCTCCGGCTGATCCGGGAAAGCGGGGGGATCACCCTCCGCGAGCTGCGGCGCCGCACCGGCCTCTCCCGTTCGACGCTGCGTCAGCACCTCGCCATCCTTACGCGAGAGGGGCTCGTCGCCGGACAGTTCGTCCGTCAGCGCACCGGACGGCCGCCCATCGTCTACCGGCTGACCGGCCGGGCCGAGCTCGCCCCGCCGCAGACCTACGCCGCCTTCCTGCGGGCGCTGTTCGCCGGGATGACCGGCCGCACCCAGGTCGAGCCCCTCGTCGAGCAGATGGCGTCGCATCTCGCCGCGCAGCATCCGGACATCCGGGGGCTGCCCGATCTGGCCGCCCGTCTGGAGGCCGCGCGCAACGTCTTCTTCCCTGACGCCGAATCCACGCCGGTCGAGCGGACCACCGAGGGGTATCAGTTCTCGCTCTACACCTGCCCGCTGGCGCCGGTCTCGATGGAGTTCAAAGATCTGTGCTGTATGGCCCGCCGGGCCCTGGAGCTGATGACCGGGCTGGAGGTGGGCCAGACGGAATGGATCATCCGCGGCGATCCACGCTGCACCTTCGAGGTGCGCGTCGCGGCGCCCGCCAGGCAGGCCCGGATCGCCTGACCTCTCCCGAGAGGCGTGAAGGACCGTCCGGATCCCGCCGCGACACTCGAAGCCGCCCGGCAGGTGCTGGAGGGCGGGGGGCGGCGGGGTGTGGCGCGCCTCCTGCCCTTCCTGGGACCGGCCTTCGTGGCCAGCGTCGCCTACATCGATCCGGGCAACTTCGCCACGAACATCCAGGCCGGAGCGCAGTTTGGCTACATGCTCCTCTGGGTCATCACCGCGAGCAACCTGACAGCGATGCTGGTGCAATCCCTCTCCGCCAAACTCGGCATCGCCACGGGCCGCAACCTCGCGGAGATGTGCCGGGAGCGGTTCGCCCGGCCCGTGGTCTGGGGGATGTGGGTGGTCAGCGAGATGGTGGCGATGGCCACCGACCTGGCGGAGTTCCTGGGAGCGGCCCTTGGCCTGTACCTGCTCTTCCACCTGCCCCTCTTCGCGGCCGCGGCGCTGACCGGGGTTGTGACGATGATCATCCTGGCCCTCGAACGGTACGGCTTCCGGCCGGTGGAGGCGGTGATCACGGGATTCGTCGGCGTCATCGCCGCCTCGTACGTCATCGAGACCATCCTGGACCGGCCCGACTGGCGGGCCGTCGCCGTCTCCGCGGTGGTGCCGCGATTCGCCGGCACGGAGAGCGTCCTGCTGGCCACGGGGATCCTCGGCGCCACGGTGATGCCCCACGTGGTGTTCCTGCACTCCGCCCTGACGCAGCGGCGCATCGTCCCCCGTGACCAGGAGCAGGCGGTGCGCTTGTTTCGCTACGAGGTGCTCGACGTGGTCATCGCCATGGGGTTGGCCGGCCTGGTGAACGCGGCGATGCTGATCATGGCGGCGTCCACCTTTCACCGCACGGGGCTCGTGCACGTGGCCAGCATCGAAGAGGCGCACCGGACGCTCCAGCCGCTGCTGGGCACCCTTTCCAGCACGGTCTTTGCCGTCTCCCTGCTGGCCTCCGGCCTCTCCTCCTCCACGGTGGGGACGATGGCCGGGCAGGTGATCATGCAGGGGTTCCTCCACCGCCAGATTCCGATCTGGATCCGCCGGCTGGTGACGATGCTGCCCGCGCTGGTCGTGATCGGCCTCGGGCTGGATCCGACGCGCACCCTGGTGATCAGCCAGGTGGTGCTCAGTTTCGGGCTGCCCTTCGCCCTCGTGCCCCTGATCCTGTTTACGAGCCGGCAGGAACTCATGGGGCCGCTGGTCAACCGGCCCCTCACCAAAGCCGCCGCCGCCGCCGCCACGGTGGTGATCATCGCGCTCAACGTGTTCCTCCTGGCTCGGCTGGCCGCGGGAGGGTAGGAT
>DATLZI010000325.1:0-6757 GCA_035574075.1 bacterium
CGTGGGTGGGGGGCCGGCCAGCGTGGTCCTGCCCGACCCGCGGCTCGATCTCGTCGAGGCGGGCTATCGCAGCCGGACGCCCGGGGTCTACCGCGTCCGCATCGTCACGGGGTTTGCGCCGCCCGAGGCGGCGTACGTCCTGACGGTGATCGTGGAGCCCTGACTCAGTCGGCCGGACGGAAGCGGGCGGCGAGGGTGCCGGCGACGACCTGCAGGGCGGCGGCCACGGGCACGGCGAGCAAGGCGCCCGCCGCGCCGAGCAGCTGGGCCCCGACGAGCAGGGCGATGATCGTCAGCAGCGGGGAGATGCCCACCGAGGCGCGCATCACCCGGGGGACGACGAAGTTGGCCTCGGCCTGCTGGATGAGGGCGTACCAGGCGACGACGAAGATGAGCTTCCACGTCGGCTGGAACAGCGCCAGGAAGACGGCGGGGATCGCCCCGAGCAGCGGCCCGACCATCGGGATCAGCTCGGTGACCCCGGCGACGATCCCGAGCAGGATCGGGAACGGCATGTCCACCGCGGCCACGCCGATGAAGGCGGCCACCCCGATGATCAATCCAAGCAGGAGCTGTCCCCGCACCCAGCCGCCGAACTTCGCTCCGATCTGCTCCAGGACGTCGGCCACCTCCCGGCGGTGCGCGCGGGGGAACAGGGCGAGAAAACCGGCCTTGATCGCCGGGCCTTCCACCAGCATGTAGAAGGCGAGGAAGAACACGGTGATCAGGGTGACCACGCCGCCCACGAACCGGAACGCCACCCCCGCCGCCGGCCCGAAGTAGCGCGACAGCCGGTTGAGCTCCTGCGGCAGGCGACCGACCAGGCCGGTGAGATCCGGCAGCCAGCGGTAGCGATCCTCCCACCCCTGCACCATCGCCTCCAGGCGGGCCAGGTTCCGCGGGAGGTTGGCCAGGAAGCCCTGCGCCTCCAGCACCACCGGCGTGACGAGCAGCCCCATCAGCGTGAGCAGCAGGATGACGATGGCCAGGAAGACGAGGAGGATGGCCCAGGAGCGCGGCAGATGGCGGTTCCACCGTCCCCAGCGGACCTGCTCCAGGCGGGAGACCACGGGCGCGACGCCCGAGGCAAGGATGGCGGCTACGAGGATGACGATCAGGATGTCGACGATCTGGATGAGCAGGCGGGCCAGCCCGACGACGACCAGGGCCGTGGTCACGATCAGCCCGGTGCGGGCGATGAGTTCGGTGCGGGCGCTCATCAATCTACTCTGTGTTCGGTAGGGGATGCGGCGGTCCTGCGGAACCCTATCGGCGATGGTCGCGCCGCGCGCCCTCGCCGTCCTGCTCCTGCAGCAGCCGCCGCCCCCGCCGGATGGCTCGGTGCCGGGCCTCAGCGACACCGCCGCCGTCGTCATCGGCACGGTCCTCTCGCTGCTCGTGCTCTACGCCATCGTCGCCGCCAACTGGCGGCAGTGGTCCGGAAGATGACGGCGCCCCTGCTGCGCGCCATCGCGGTGGCCCTGCTGGCGCGGGAGCCGGGAACACCGGCGCGCCGGCGGGCGTTGATCGGGGCAACTCCTGATGTCCCGTGAGGAGGAACCGACGATGCCCGTCCAGCTCAACCCGTACCTGACCTTCCAGGACAACGCCCGGCAGGCGATGGAGTTCTACCGCTCGATCTTCGGCGGCGAGCTCAAGCTGACCACCTTCAAGGAGTTCCAGGCGTCGGGCGACCCGAGCGAAGGCGACAAGATCATGCACGCCCATCTGGCGGCGCCGGGGATCGTGCTCATGGCCTCCGACACCCCGAAAGGCATGCCGCACACGCCGGGAGCGAGCATCAGCCTCTCGCTTAGCGGCGACGACCAGCGCGCGTTGACCGCTTACTTCAACCGGCTCGCCGCGGGGGGCGCGATCACGATGCCGCTCGAGAAGGCGCCCTGGGGCGACACGTTCGGCATGTGCACGGACAAGTTCGGCGTGCAGTGGATGGTGAACATCGCGGGCCCGCGGTGAGCGCGCCCGGGACGGGGATCCGCGCCTGCGCGACGCCGGGCTTCAGCGGCGCAGCCACGGTCTCCCTCGATCCCGGTCGCGCGCCTACGGACGGACGGTGACCGGCTGGCCCTCGGCCCCGGCGAAAACCACCCAGGCCCTCATCGGCACGGCGCCGCTGTTGATCCCGTCGTGCCACTGGTCCCCTTCGGAGAACGCCTGGCCGGCGCGGTACACCCGCATCGGCTGCCCGTCGGCTTCCACCGTCAGCTCGCCCTCGATGACGTAGACGACGTTCGGTACCGGATGGCGGTGCCGGCCGACGCGGCCGCCCGGCGCGAGCTCGAACAGCACGCCGGTGAACTGGTTGCGGAACAGGGGGAACTGGAGCAGCTGCCCGTGGGCCGTGGTCGAGGTCTGGAGCACGGTGGTCGTCCGCAGGCCACTCTGGCCCGCGGTTCCTCCGGACCAGACGAGCACGGCAGCGGCGATCAGCACGACAAGGGCGGCAAGGCTCCGCGATCTGCGCATCAGGCACCTCCCATGAGTGGTGCCCTTACCCTAGCGGCGGCGGGCCGCCCCGCGCATCCGTGAAAAGGCCTACGCCGGTACCTATTGGGCGGAAGCCGGGGGCCGGGGAGACGGCTGGCTGACGGCGACCCAGGCCGCGATCTGCGCCCGGGAGGTGAATCCCAGCTTGTTCAGGATGTGCTGGATGTGAGCGTCCACTGTGCGCTCGCTGATCGCCAGGGCCCTCCCGATCTCACGGTTCGAGAACCCCTGCATGACGAGGTCGGCGATCTGCCGCTCCCGCGCCGAGAGCGGCCCCCTGCCGCTGGAGCGCTCCGCCCGCGCCATCGCAGCGGCGGGCAGCGCGACGCGGCCGAGCGCGTAGTCGATCAGCAGGTCCTGCGGCATCCGCCGGCCGTCGGCCCAGGCCGCGCCGAACGCCTCGCGGCCCAGATCCCTCAGCACGGCGACGATCGAGCGGCCGAGCAAGGTCTGGTCGGCGATCGAGTAGGGCGAGTAGCCGAGCTCAAACTTCTCCAGGATGACTTCCGCCGCGCCGTGCAGGCATGCGGCGCGCGCCGGGTCGCCGTCTAGCTGGGCGAGGATGGCGAACCCCTGCACCGCCGTCCCGATGCGGTGCTGATCGTTGATCTCGCGCGCGATCGCGAGGCACTCCAGGAGCAGCGGCCGCGCCTGCGCGGCATCCACCGACAGGTAGGTGATCGCCAGGTTCACCAGGCAGCGCGCCGCGGTCTCGCGGTCGTCGATGCGGCGCGCCAGCGCCAGGGCCTCCCGATCCAGGGCGATCCGCCGCTGCAGGTCGTCCTGCGTGAGCGCGGCGGCGCCGTGGAGCAGCATGGCCCGCAGGGACGGCGCCGCGGCCGCGCTCCTGGCGAGGGCCGCGTCCACCCATCTGTACCCTTCGCCGACGTTGCCGCGGAACGCCCAGAACCGGCAGATGGCGCTGGCCAGGCGCAGCTCCTCGTCGGGGCGCGCCCGCTCGGCGGCCCAGGCCAGCGCCGCGCGGAAGTTCTCGTACTCCCGCTCCACGAGGGCGAGCCACTCCGGGGCCTGCTCGCTGTTGAACAGCGCCCTGGCCCGCTCGGCGACGCCCACGAAGTGCTCGAGATGGCGGTCCCGCATCGCCTCTGCCTCGCCGGAGACGGTCAGCCGCTCCGCGGCGTATTCCCGGAGGGTCTGCAGCATCCCGAAGCGCGGCTCGGATGCCGTCGTGGGCTCGCGCCGCAGCAGGCTCTTGTTGACCAGTCCCGTGATCACGGCGAGCGCGTCGGTGGATATGTCCGCCGCGGCGACGGCCTGCGCCGCCTCCAGCGTGAACCCGCTGGGGAAGACCGCCAGGCGGCGAAAGACCGCGCGCTCATCAGCGCCGAGCAAATCCTCGCTCCAGGCGATCGCCGCCCGCAGCGTCTGGTGGCGCTCGGGCAGATCCCGCGGGCCGGTCACAAGCAGGGGGAGCCGCTCGGCGAGGCGGACGAGCATCGCCTCCGGCGGCAGCACCTTGCCCCGGGCCGCGGCCAGCTCGATGGCCAGCGGCAACCCGTCCAGCCTGCGGCAGATCTCGGCGACGACGGGGGCGTTCTCGCGAGAGAGGATGAAGCCGGGGGAGACGGCCCGCGTGCGCGCGACGAAGAGCGCCGCGGCCGGTGAGCGCTTCACGGCCGCCAGGTTGGAGGACTCCCGCAGGTCGGGAGGGGAAAGCGGCGAGAGCGGGAACTCGCGTTCGCCGGCCAGACGCAGCGCCTCGCGGCTCGTCACCAGGACGTGGAGCCGCGGGCAGGAGGCCACCAGCGTCGCCACGCGCGGGGCGGCGGCGATCACCTGCTCGAAGTTGTCGAGCACCAGCAGCAGATGCCGGTTGCCGAGGTGACGGGTGAGGCGTTCCAGCGGAGGGCGGGCCGCGAAGCGCCTCAAGGCCAGACGCTGGATGAGCGTGTGCTCGAAGAACGCCGGGTCGAGCACAGGGGCCAGGTTGACGAAGAGGACCCCGGACTGGAACTGCCCCTCGACCGCCGCGGCCACGGCGAGGGCCAGACGCGTCTTGCCGACGCCCGGCGGCCCGGACAGCGTCAGCAGACGCCCGCCGCCCCGCAGGGCCTGGACGATCGCCTGGAGCTCGCGCGACCGCCCGACGAGCGGGGTCGCCGCCGCGGGCAGAGGTGACGCGACGCCGGAAGGACGGAATCCTGTCCGGGGCATGTACTCCGCCGATTCGTGGATCGGAGCACGTCTCCTGCGTTATGGTGAAAGCGGTGCGCACGGTACGGCTGTTCCTCAGCGGGGACGTGATGACCGGCCGGGGGCTCGACCAGATCCTGCCCCACCCCGGGGATCCGCGCATCTACGAGCCGGTCATCCACGACGCCCGGGACTACGTCCGTCTGGCCGAGGCGGCGAACGGACCGATCCCGCGGCCCGTCGACGTCGCCTACCCGTGGGGGGAAGCGCTCGACGTCCTCCGCCGGATCGCGCCGAACGCCCGGGTGGTCAACCTCGAGACGGCGGTGACCGCGCGGGGGGCGCCCTGGCCCAAAGGGATCAACTACCGCATGCATCCCGCCAACATCGGCACCCTGACGGCGGCGGCGCTGGACGTGTGCGTGCTCGCCAACAACCACACCCTCGACTACGGCCCCGAGGGGCTGCTGGAGACGCTGGCGACGCTGCGGGCCGCCGGGCTGCGGACGGCGGGCGCGGGCCGCGATCTGGAAGAGGCCCGCCGTCCCGCCGTGGTGCCGCTGCCCGGCGGAGGCCGCCTGCTCGTGTTCGCTTTCGCCGCGGCCTCGAGCGGCGTGCCGCCGCAGTGGGCCGCCGCGCCGGGAGAGCCGGGCGTGGCGTTCATCCCGGAGCTGACCCCGCAGGAGGCGGAGCGGATCGCCGGCCACGTGCGCGGGCTGAAGAGGGACGGCGATCTCGTGCTGCTCTCGCTGCACTGGGGGAGCAACTGGGGCTACGAGATCGCCGCCGAGCAGGTCCGCTTCGCCCACCGGCTCATCGACGCCGGCGTGGACCTCGTGCACGGCCACTCCTCCCACCATCCGCGGTCCATCGAGATCTACCGCGGGCGGCTCGTCCTCTACGGGTGCGGCGACCTGCTCGACGACTACGAGGGGATCAGCGGCTACGAGGAGTTCCGCCACGACCTGCGCCTGATGTACTTCCCCGCTCTGGCCGGCGAGACAGGAGAGCTCACCGCGCTGACGATCGTGCCCCTGCGGATCCGGCGGATGCGGCTGGAGCGGGCGTCGGAGGAAGATGCCCGCTGGCTGGCCATTCGGTTGACGGAGATCTCGCGCCCCTTCGGCGTGCGGGTGGAGACGACGGGCGAGGGCCTGCTGCGCGCGGCCTGAGCCGCCGTGATATGCTGCACGCATGATATGCAAGCAGCCCTGGTTCGAGCGTCAGTTCCCTGCCGGCCTGCGGGCCGATCTGCTGCCGGTCATCCTGGAGCGGCTGCGCGGCACCCCCGCGCGGCTGGAGGACCGTCTGCGCCCGCTGCCCGCCGCCGTCCGGACACGGCGCTGGGGCCAGACGTGGTCGATCCAGGAGAACGCCGGCCACCTGCTCGACCTCGAGCCGCTGTGGCGGGCCCGCGCCGAGGACCTGCTGGCCGCTCGGCCGGAGATGAGCCCCGCCGACCTGACCAACCGCCGCACACACGAGGCCAACCACAACGCGATGCCCCTGGAGACCATTTTGCGTGGCTTCCGAGGGGCGCGCCTGGAGCTGGTGCACCGCCTCGCCGCAGTGGACGAGGCCGCTCTCGCTCACACGGCGCCGCATCCGCGGCTGCGCGTGCCGATGAACCTCGTCGACCACCTTTTCTTCGTCGCCGAACACGACGACTACCACCTCGCTCGGATCACCGAGCTCCTGGTCGAGGCCGGCGCGATCTAGGCAGGGGCCGGGGGGCGAATCTCAAGGGGGAGACGCCGGGCGCGAGGCTCGCCATGCGGCCTCAAACGAGCAGTGGCTCCGCGGGTAGGATTCGAACCTACAACCCTCCGGTTAACAGCCGGACGCTCTACCGTTGAGCTACCGCGGAACGGATAAGGCGGAACGGAGAAGCACCCTCATTGTAGGAACGTCTCCGCGGGGTGTCAATTCGCCAGGCGGTCCAGGGCGCGGCGGAAGCGCTCCGTGGCGGCACCCAGCGCGGCGGGATCGGTGCCGGTGACGATCGCCCCGATCATCAGCGCCGTGACCTGCGGGATGTCGAAGAAGCGGACGGCGGCGTCGGGGGTGATGCGGCGCTGGCTGGGGACGATGAGCT
>DATLZI010000326.1:0-3987 GCA_035574075.1 bacterium
GCTCGGCCGCCGCACGGCGCTGGGCCAGGACGCCGGCGAGGTGGCCGGCATCGGGCCGCTGGGCGTGCCCATCGGCGCCGACCTGGCCGCCGTCCTGGCCGCGGGGGTCGACGTCCTCGTGGACTTCAGCCCCGGAGCCGCCGCCGCCGACCACGCCCGGGCGGCCATCCCCGCGGGCGTCGCGCCCGTGATCGGCGGCACCGGGCTGTCCGCCGCGCAGCTCGACGAACTGACCCGCTTGTGCGAGGAGCGCGGGATCGGCGCCGTGGTCGCCCCCAACTTCGCGCTGGGGGCCGTGCTGATGATGGTCTTCGCCCGCCAGGCCGCGCGCTACTTCCCCCACGCGGAGATCGTCGAGCTGCACCACGACCGCAAGCGCGACGCGCCCTCGGGCACGGCGCTGAAGACCGCGGCGCTGATCGCCTCCGCGCGCGGCGCCGCGCCCGCGCCGACGGTGGCCGAGGAAGAGCTCGTCGCCGGCGCGCGGGGCGGGCGGGCGGAAGGCGTGCCGGTGCACAGCGTGCGCCTGCCGGGCCTCGTCGCCCACCAGGCGGTGATCTTCGGCGGCGCCGGGCAGACGCTGACCATCCGCCACGATTCGATCAACGAGGAGTCGTTCATGCCCGGCCTGCTGCTGGCCGTGCGGCGGGTGCGCGCGCTGCGCGGACTGGTCTTCGGGTTGGAGAAGTTGTTGGACCTGGCGTGAACGTGGTACAGTGGCGGGCGAGATGGCGATGAGCGGGGTCCGTCTGGCGGTGGTCGGCGCCACCGGCGCGGTGGGCCGCGAGGTGCTGCGCATCCTGCGCGAACGGGCCTTCCCGCTCGCCGAGCTGCGCCTGCTGGCCAGCCCGCGCTCCGCGGGCCGCCGGCTCGACGGCCAGACCGTGGAGGCCGTGGCGCCGGAACGGTTCGACGGCCTGGACCTGGCGATCTTCGACACCCCGGACGCCGTGGCGGAAGAGTGGGTGCCGGTCGCCGCCGCCCGCGGGGTGGTGGCCATCGACAACTCCGCCGCGTTCCGCCTGGCCGACGACGTGCCGCTGGTCATCCCCGAGATCAACCCGCAGGCCCTGGATCACCTGCCGCGGCGGATCGTCGCCAACCCCAACTGCACCTGCGCCACGATCGCCGTGCCGCTGGCCGCGCTGCACCGCGAGGCCGGGCTGCGGCGGGTCGTGGCCTGCTCGTACCAGTCGGTGTCCGGCGCCGGCCAGCCGGGCACCGAGCAGCTGTGGCGCGAGCTGCGCGAGGCGGTGCAGGCCGGCCGGCCGCCCGACCGCCCCGGAGGGACGGCCTTCCCGCACGTCATCGCCATGAACGTCATCCCGGCGATCGGCCGGCTGCAGGGCGCGCACACCGGCGAGGAGCTGAAGGTGGCCGCGGAGCTGCGCAAGCTGCTGGCGATCCCCGACCTCGCCGTGGGGATGACCTGCGTGCGCGTGCCCACCCTGGTCGGCCACGGGGTGGCGGTGCACGCCGAGTTCCGCGCCCCGCTGGAGGCGGAGCGGGCCCGCGCGATCCTGGAGCGCGCGCCGGGCGTGGCGGTCGTGGACGAGCCGTCGTCCGCCGCGTACCCCACGGCGCTGCTCGCCGCGGGCCGCGATCCCTGCTTCGTGGGGCGCATCCGCACCGACGGCGCCGGGAATCTGGCCTTCTTCGCCGCCGCCGACAACCTGCGCAAGGGCGCGGCGCTGAACACCGTGCAGATCGCCGAGCACCTCGTGCAGCGGGGGCTCATCCGCGCCTCACTCCGCACCTGAGCCGATGCGCATCGTGGTGCAGAAGTACGGCGGCGCCCTCCTGGCGACCGCGCAAGGGCGGGCGCAGGTGGCCGCGCAGATCGCCGCGACCCGGCAGGCCGGCGCGGCGGTCGTCGCCGTGGCCTCGGCGATCGGTCGCGAGGGCGATCCCTACGCCACCGACACGCTCGTCACCCTGGTCCGGGACGTCGGGGAGGAGATCGACCCGCGCACCCTGGACCTGCTGCTCAGCACGGGCGAGGTCATCTCCACGGCGCTGCTGGCCCACACCCTGCGGCGCCAGGGCTGCCCGGCGATCGCCCTCACCGGCGCCCAGGCCCGCATCCTCACCACCGACGAGTTCAACGACGCGCGCATCCTGCGCATCGACCCGGCGCCCACGCTGCGGCACCTCCGCCGCGGTCTGGTGGTCGTCGTCGCCGGCTTCCAGGGGGTGACGGCGGACGGGGAGATCACGACGCTGGGCCGCGGCGGCAGCGACACCACCGCCGTGGCCCTGGGGGCCGCGCTGGGGGCGGAGGTCGTCGAGATCTACAAAGACGTCGAGGGGATCATGACCGCCGATCCCCGGGTCGTGCCGGAGGCGCGGGCGATCCGCAGCATCACCTACGACGAGGTCTCCCAGATGGCGGCCCTCGGGGCGAAGGTGCTGCACCCGCGGGCCGCCGACATCGGCCGCGAGCACAACGTCCGGCTGGTCATCAAGCCGCTGGGCCGCGGGAACGGAGGGACGGTGATCATGCGAGGCCAGGAGCTGGGGGTGCCGATCATCGACGGGCGGCCGGTCATCGCGCTGGCGCATCTGCCCGACGTCGTGCAGCTCAAGGTGCGGCGCCGGGACGGGGACCTCGGTAAGCCCCTGGCCGCGCTGCAGACGCTGGCCCAGGCGGGGATCAGCATCGACCTGATCAACCTCCTGCCGGAGCTGCTCGCCTTCACGGTGAAGGAGGAGGCCGCGGAGCGCGCCCGGAACCTCCTCTCCGAACTGGGCTTTGCGGTGGACGTCAGCCGGCCCTGCGCCAAGGTCTCGATCATCGGCGCGGGGATGCGCGGCCGGCCGGGGGTCATGGCCCGCGTGGTGCAGGCGCTGCACGGCGCGGGGGTGGACATTCTGCAGACGGCCGACTCGCACACCACGATCTCGTGCCTGGTCCGCCGCGAGGAGATGGAGCGCGCCCTGCGCGCCCTGCACGACGCCTTCGGCCTGGCCGAGGACGTCGCCTCGGAGCGGGAGACCGAAGGGTAGGGGGGGAGGGGTTTGAGATGGCGCTGTTCGGACGCGTGTTGACCGCGATGGCCACCCCCTTCGACGCGGCGGGGGCGGTGGCCTGGAGCGAGGTGGCCCGGCTGGCCCGGCACCTCGCGGACACCGGCTCCGACGGCATCGTCGTCGCCGGCACGACCGGCGAGTCGCCGACGCTGACGGACGAAGAGAAGATCGGCCTCGTCCGGGCCGTGAAGGACGCCACCGCCGGCCGGGTGAAGGTCGTCGCCGGCACCGGCACCTACGACACGCGGCACTCCATCCACCTCAGCCGCGAGGCCGAGCGGGCCGGCGCGGACGGCCTGCTGCTGGTCAACCCCTACTACAACCGCCCCTCGCAGGACGGGCTGTACGCGCACTTCCGGTCCATCGCCGAAGCCACGTCGCTGCCCTGCATCCTGTACAACATCCCGGGGCGCACGGGCGTGAACTGCCTGCCCGAGACGATCGCCCGCCTGGCGGAGATTCCCAACATCGTCGCCGTGAAGGAAGCCACCGGCAACCTCGACCAGGCCTCCGAGATCCGCCGGCGCACGCGCGATGACTTCCACCTCTACAGCGGCGACGACAGCCTGACCCTGCCCATCCTGGCGGTGGGCGGCAGCGGCGTGGTCAGCGTCGCCTCGCACCTGGTCGGCCGGGACATCCAGGCCATGGTGCGCGCCTACGAGCGCGGCGAGGTGCGCGCCGCCCTGGCGCTGCACCTGCGGCTGCTGCCGCTGTTCAAAGTGCTGTTCATCACGACGAACCCCGTGCCCCTCAAGGCCGCGCTGAACCTGAGCGGCTTCGCCGTGGGCGCGCCGCGGCTGCCCCTCGTGGAGGCGACCCCGAAGGAGAAAGAGCAGATCAGCGCGGTGCTGCAGCAGCTGGCCGCCGCGCCGGTCTAGCGGCGGGCCGCGCCGGGGCCGGGCGGGCGACGCGCGCCGTGCCTCCCACCCCCGCGACCGCGCTCGCCGACCGGGA
>DATLZI010000327.1:0-7894 GCA_035574075.1 bacterium
GAGCCACTGGTCGACGCCGAGTACAGTCCGGGGGAGATCCGGCCGAAGCTGGCCACGCGGTGGCAGATCAGCCCCGACGGGCTGACCTACACCTTCACCCTGCGGCCCGGCGTGCGCTTCCACGACGGCACCCCCGTGAACGCCGCCGCGGTGAAGTTCAGCCTCGAGCGGCTGCTCGACCCCAAGGTGCGCGTGCCGAACCGCCATCTGTTCGCGATGATCAGCGAGATCGAGGCCGTGGGCGATCTCACCGTGCGCCTCCGGCTGAAAGAGCCCAGCCCGCTGCTGCTGGCCAACCTGGGCGGCGGCGTCGCGGCGATCCTCTCCCCGGCGGCGGTGCAGCGCGCCGGCGACCGCTTCGCCGTGGCGCCGGTGGGCGCTGGCAGCGGACCGTACATGTTCAAGGAGTGGCGGCGCGGCGACAGCATCCTGATCGAGCGCAATCCGCACTACTGGGGCCCGAAGCCGGTCTTCGAAGAGGTGCTCTTCCGAGTCGTGCCCGACGCCGGCACGCGCCTCGCCCAGCTCCTCGCCGGAGATGTGCACATGGCGATGCTCCCGCCGGCTCCGGACGTGAAGGGGCTGCGCCAGAATCCGCGCGTGCGGCTGGTCGAGGCCCCCACCGACCGTACGATCTTCCTCGTCCTGAACACGCAGTGGGGACCGTTCAAGGACGTGCGGGTGCGCCAGGCGATGAACTACGCCATCAACAAGCGCGCCATCCTGAGCTCCATCCTCTTCGATCTCGGGACCGTGGCGGTCTCGCCCTGCCCGCCGATGATGTTCGGGCACGCCCCGCAGGCCGAGGGCGGCTGGCCGTACAACCCGGTGAAGGCGAAGCAGCTGCTCGCCGAAGCGGGCTATCCCAACGGGTTCGAGGTGAACTTCTTCACGCCCACCGGCCGCTACATCCAGGACTTCCAGTTCGCCCAGGCCATCGCCGCGCAGCTGCAGAACGTGGGCATCCGGGCCAACGTCAGCACGATGGACTGGCCGTCCTACGTGGGCGTCATCCTCACCCCGCCCGACCGCACGCGCATCCAGATGATGGTCCTGGGCTGGGCCTGGCCGGTGCTGGACTGCGACGGCGCGCTGTTCGGGCAGTTCCACTCCAGCTCGCACCCGCCCACGGGATTGGGCCCCGCCTTCTACCGCAACGAGCGCGTGGACCGGCTGCTGGAGCAGGCCCGCCGCAGCGTGGACCCGCAGGCCCGCCGCGCCGCCTACCGCGAAGCGCAGCAGCTGATCTGGAACGACGCGCCCTGGGTCTTCCTCTGGACGCAGAAGTGGTACGTGGCGACGGTGCGGAACCTGGAGGGCGTCAAGGTGCTCCCGATCGAGAAGTGGGACGCGATCTACGCCACGTGGAAGTGACCGCGTGATCCGCGGCCGGGGAGGCGGGCCAGCGCGGTCCGCCTCCCCCGCAGCGCCCCCCACAGACGAATGAGTCTCGGCTCCTACATCCTGCGGCGGCTGCTCCTCGCCGTTCCCACCCTGCTCGGCGTGACCGTGGTCATCTTCCTCCTCCTCCGGCTCATCCCGGGCGATCCGGCGCGGCTGATCGCCGGTCTCACCGCCTCCGAGGAGGAAGTGCAGCGCATCCGCGAGGAGCTGGGGCTCACCCGGCCGCTGTACCAGCAATACCTCATCTTCCTCGATCAGCTGCGGCGGGGAGATCTCGGGGTCTCGGCCGTGACCCGGGCGCCGGTCGCCGAAGAGATCGCGCAGCGACTGCCCCCGACGGTGCTCCTCGCCGTCTGCAGCGTCACCGTGGCCGCCATAGCTGGCCTCGCCGCCGGGATCCTCTCCGCCACCCGGCCGGGCTCGGCGCTAGACTACCTCGTCATGGCGGGCGCCATGGCCGGGGTCTCCATCCCCGTCTTCTGGCTGGGCATCATGCTCATGCTGCTGTTCGCGGTGACGCTGCATTGGCTGCCCGCCGGTGGCTACGGGACGGCGGCGCACCTCGTGCTGCCGACGCTCACCCTCTCCGCCTTCTCCGTGGCGATCATCGCCCGGATGACCCGCAGCAGCCTCCTGGAGGTGCTGCACCAGGAGTTCGTGCGCACCGCGCGGGCGAAGGGCCTGGGCCCGCGCGCCGTGGTCCTGCGCCACGCCCTGCAAAACGCGCTGATCCCCGTCCTCACGGTGCTCGGCCTGCAGTTCGGGGCGCTGATGGGCGGCGCGGTGCTGACCGAGACGACGTTTGCCTGGCCGGGGATCGGGCGGCTCCTCGTCAGCGCGGTCTCCTCGCGCGACTACGCCGTGGTGCAGGGCGTTGTGCTGATGTTCGCGGTGATCTACATCATGGTGAACCTCGTCGTGGACGTGCTCTACGGCTATGTCGATCCGCGCATCCACTACGGATAGCTGGCCGATCGTCGGCGCGCCCCGGCGGGCGGGCTTCGCCCGGCGGCTGCGGCGGCGCCGCACAGCGGTGGCCGGCGCTGCCATCCTGGCGATCTTCCTCGCCGCCGCCGCGGTGGGCCCGTGGCTGCTACCGTACCGACCCAACGAAGCCGACTTCGAGCAGGTGCTGCGCCGGCCGTCGTGGGCCCATCCCTTCGGCACCGACAACCTGGGCCGCGACCTCCTGACGCGCGTGGTCTACGGCGCGCGCGTTTCCTTCCTCATCGGCCTCCTGGGCGTGGCCCTCAGCGTCGCCTCCGGCGTGCCGCTGGGCCTGGTCTCGGGGTACTGGGGCGGGCGGGCCGACCTGCTGCTGCAGCGGGCGGTGGACATCCTCCTGGCCTTTCCCGGCTTCCTGCTCGCCCTGACGCTCGTCGCGGTGCTGGGGGTGGGGGTGCTGAACGTCGTGGTCTCGGTCGGCCTGGCCGCCGCGCCGACCTACATCCGCCTGATGCGGGGGGTCGTGCTCGCGGTGCGGGAGCACGCCTACGTCGAGGCCGCCCGCGCCGTGGGCGCCTCCGACGGCCGCGTCCTGCGCCGCCACATCCTGCCGAACTGCCTGGCTCCGCTCATCGTGCAGTCCACGCTGCAGCTGGGCACAGCGATCCTCACCGCGGCCGGGCTGGGGTTCCTCGGCCTGGGCGTGCGGCCGCCCACCCCGGAGTGGGGCACGATGCTCGGCGAGGGGCAGACCTACGTCTTCTCCTCGTGGTACATCGCCACGTTCCCGGGGCTGGCCATCTTCCTCGCTGTAATGGCCTTCAACCTGCTGGGCGACGGGCTGCGCGACGCGCTCGACCCCCGCCTGATCGGTCCCCAGGGCCGCTAGAGAGCGGGGGACTCAGATCACCCGGTCGCGCCGCAGCGCAGCGATCGCCTCGGCGTCCAGCCCCACTTCCCGCAGGATGGCCTCGGTGTGCTGGCCGAGCGTGGGCGGCGCGGAGCGGATGCGGCCGGGCGTCTCGGAGAGCTTCACGGGCACGCCCGTCTGTTTGATGCGCCCCACCGTGGGGTGGTCCACCTCCTCCAGCATGCGGCGGTGCAGCACCTGCGGATCGGCGAAGACCTCTTCCACGCTGAGGATCGGGCCGCAGGGCACGCCGGCGGCGTCGAGGGCCGCGGTCCACTCCCGGGTGGTCTGCCGGCGGAAGATCTCTTCCAGGCGGGCGACGAGCTCCTTGCGGTGGGCCACGCGGGTGCGGTTCGTGGCGTACCGCGGGTCGTCCAGCAGGGCGGGATCGACGAGCTCCGCGAAGCGCCGCCAGATCGCCTCGCTGCCGACCGCGACGTTCACGTACCCGTCGGCGGTCTGGAAGGCCTGGTAGGGGACGATCGTCGGGTGGCCGCTGCCCAGGCGGCCCGGGCTGCGACCGGTGGCGAAGTAGTAGCCCGCGGCGTAGGTCAGCCAGGAGACCTGCCCGTCGAGCAGCGCCGCATCCACCAGCTGGCCCCGTCCGGTGCGCTCGCGCGCGCGCAGCGCGGCGAGGATGCCGTAGGCCGCGTACATCCCGGCGCAGATGTCGGCGATCGCCACGCCCACCTTCACGGGCGGGCCGCCCTCCTCGCCGGTGATGCCCATCACCCCGCCCATCCCCTGCAGGATGAGATCGTAGGCGGTGCGCTCGCGGTACGGCCCATCCTGGCCGAAGCCGGAGATCGAGGCGTAGATGAGCTGCGGCACGCGCTGGCGCACCGTGGCGTACCCCAGGCCCAGGCGGTCCATGATCCCGGGCCGGAAGTTCTCCACCAGCACGTCCGCGCGCGCCAGCAGGCGGAGCAAGATGTCCCGCCCCCGGGGATCCTTCAAGTTGAGTGTCAGGCTCTCTTTGTTGCGGTTCACCCCCAGGAAGTAGGCGCTCTCCTCGCCGATGAACGGCGGCCCCCAGCCCCGCGTGTCGTCCCCGCCCTCCGGCGCCTCGACCTTGATTACCCGGGCGCCCAGGTCGCTCAGCATCACGGTGCAGAACGGGCCGGCCAGCGCCCGGGTGAGGTCGATGACGAGCAGATCGTCCAGCGGCTGCATCTAGTCCTGGACGAAGGCCACGAAGCGACAGAAGGCGGCCTCCCCGCCCTTGAACCGGAAGGGGAAGCAACCCACCCAGAGGCGCTGGTTCAGGACGAGATCGATGTGCCCGCCCACGTTCTCGACGTGGAAGACGCCCTGGGGGAAGAGCATCGTGTGCGTGGCCTGGTAGTCCCGCGGCCAGGGGAAGGCCTCGTCCAGCGGCATGCCGATCTTCCGCTCCACCTCCGGGATGAGGTCCCGCCGCGCGTCGCGCACCTTGGTGTTGAAGGGATGGTCGGTGCTGATCGCGTCGATCGCCATCCAGCGGATGCCGCGGTCGAGCACCCAGCGGCAGAACTCGGCGCGGGGGCCGGGATGGCGCAGGAACGCCCGCGGCAGGTCCGCCCGGGCGTCCGGATGGCGCTCCCGGGTGTGCGGCGACCAGTCCTCGTTGTAGTAGGCGTGGTAGCCGGTGTGGATGACCAGGATGTCGCCGCGCTCGATGCGGATGTTGTATTTGCGCTCCCAGGCCTCGAAATGCTCGGGGCCGTAGATGTCGTAGTCGCCGATGCCGAACTGCTGCAGGTCCACGACGCAGGCCGGGCCGACCAGGGTCTCGATCGGGATGCCGGCGACGTCGGGGCCCGGATCGTTGAAGTGCAGCGGCGAGTCGAGGTGCGTGGCGATGTGGTTCGTCGTGCTGATGTGCTGGGCGTTCACGCCCTCGAACGCCATCTTCTTCACCCAGGTGATCTTCGGCCCCTCGTAGTAGGCGAAGGGTGGGGAATCCATGCTGAAGTTCTGGCTCAGGTCGAGCACCCGGCAGCGGCTCAGGTCAAAGATCTTCATACGCGATCATCTCCTCACTCCAGGATCCGGTCGGTGATCTCCTCGATCTGGCGCGTGTTACGGACGACGTCGTTGAACACCTGCAGGACCCGCAGCTTGGTCTCGTTCGACACGTTGCGGATCACGCCCAGGGACATCCCCGCCCCGGGCCGCATCTCGTAGTAGCCGCCGCGCTCGCCGCGCTGGATGCGGGCGACGACCTCGCGGTAGGGCTTCGTGAAGTCGAGGAGCAGCGAGGCGGCGAAGCGGGACGGGTCGAGGGTGTACTTGTCCGTGTAAAAGGTTGTCCAGAGGACCTTCCGCGGCGCGGCCTTGGCCGCTTCGATCACGCCGAAGGCGCCGAGGTTGACCTGGATGATGATGAAGTCGGCGTGGCGGGCGATGACCGACTCCGCGGCCTGCCGCGCCCGCACCGGGTCGTTCTGGTCGCCGACGAAGGTGTAGAGCAACTGCGCCCGCGGATTGAACTCGCGCAGGGCGGCCTTCACCGCGTTCAGCGAGGCGACGAAGTCCGGCAGGCGCACCCCCGAGATGTAGCCGATGACGTTCGTCTGCGTGCTCAGGGCAGCCAGCACGCCCAGGGTGTAGAACCCCTGGTAGAACTTGCGCCCGATGTTCCAGACGTTCGGCGGCAGCCCCTCGATGCGGCCGCTGCTCTCCATGATGAAGTTCACATTCGGGAACGCCGGCCCGAGCTTCTGCACGATCGTCAGGAACTGCCCGCCGTGGAAGGCGATGACGTTGCTGCCCGCGGCGATGAACTCGCGGGCCACACGCTCGGCGTCCGCCACCGCGACCTGCTCGGAGTAGGCGATCTCCACGCCCAGGGTGTTCTTCAGGGCCAGCAGGGCGACGTAGCCCACGGCATTGAAATCCGCGTCCTGGATCGTTCCCGGCAGGATCATTGCCACGCGCAGCTTCGCCGGCGCCCCCTGCCCCGGCAGCGCGGCCGCGCCGGTGAGCGCGGTCAGGATGAACAGGAGCGCGATGACGCGCACTGGATGCCTCATGCTCTCTCCTCCCGGTCGTAGGGTCGCATGATCGCTTCGGGCGCGGCGGCGCCCTGGTACACCCTGATCAGCACGAGGATGGCGAAGACGTAGGGCAGCATCAGCAGGAACTGCGGAGGGACGGCCTTGGCGACGAGGGCCACCTTGAACTGCAGGGCCTCGATGTAGGCGAAGAGCAGCGCGCCGGCCAGGACGAGCGCCGGCGTCCAGCGTCCGAAGATGACCAGCATCAGGGCGATCCAGCCCCGGCCGCCGACCATCCCGTCGGAGTAGGTGCCGGTGATCCCCAGCGGGAGGTAGCCCCCGGCCAGCCCGATCAGGGCCCCCCCGGCGATCGTCGCCGCGTAGCGCATGGCCACGACATCGATGCCCAGGACGTCCGCGGCCCGCGGGTTCTCGCCCACGGCGCGCAGCCGTAGCCCCCAGGAGGTGCGGAAGAGGAGCAGCGACACCGCCGCCGTGAGGACCAGGGCGAGGTAGACGACGGCGTTGTGCGCGAACAGCACCGGGCCGATCCCCGGCAGCGCGGCCAGGGCGGGCAGCGGCAGGGGAGGCAGGGTGCGGATCTGGGGGACCATCAGCCGCACGCCGATCACGATGCGGTAGAAGAGCGAGCCCAGCCCCACGCAGAGCACGAAGAGGCCGAGGCCCACGGTGAGCTGCGAGGCGCGCAGGGTGATCGCGAAGTAGGCCAGCAGCGCAGCGATGAGGGCGCCCGCGCCCATCGCCGCGAGTAAGCCGCCGGCGTGACTGCCGGTGGAGAAGGCGACGAGGAAGGCGGTCACGGCGCCGACGACCATGATCCCCTCGATCGCCACGTTCAGCACGCCGGCGCGCTCGGTGAGCAGCTCGCCGAGGGCGGCCACGAGGAAGGGCACCATCACGACCAGCGTCAGCCGCACGAGCTGCGGGTCGAAGACCACGCTCATCGCTTGCGCCGCGCCTCCGCCAGCAGCACCGTCAGGACGATGATCGCCTGGAAGACGAAGACCGCGCTGGCCGGCAGGCCCACGCTGCGCTGCAGCGAGTCCGATCCCACGAGCAGCACGGCGAACCCGAAGGCCGCGGCGACGGCCCCCAGGGCGTGCTGCCGCGCCAGCACGGCGATGAGGATGGCCATGATGCCGTAGCCCGGGGTGAGCCCCAGGATCAGGCGGTAGTGGAAGCCGCTGACCTCCACCGCGCCGGCCAGCCCGGCCAGGGCCCCACTCGCCGTCAGGGCGACCAGGGTCACCGCGGTGATCGGCACGCCGCCCAGGCGCGCCGCCCGGGCGTTGTCGCCCACAGCGCGGATCTGGTAGCCGAGCACGGTGCCGCGGAGGAGGAAGGCCACCGCCGCCGCGGCGGCCAGGGCGATGATGATGCCGAGGTGAGTTCCCGCGGCCGGGATGAGCATCGGCAGCTGGGCGGCGGCCGGGATCGGGCGGGTGATCGCCTCCCCGGCGAGCGGGTCGTTCCACGGCCCGGTGGCCAGGAACTCCGTCAGGAAGACGGCGACGAAGTTCAGCATCACGGTGACGAAGATCTCGTTCACGCGAAAGGCCGTGCGCAGCACCGCGGGCACGAAGGCGTAGGCGCCCCCGCCGGCCAGCCCGGCGGCCAGCACGAGCGGCACGAGCCC
>DATLZI010000328.1:0-24310 GCA_035574075.1 bacterium
GATCGCCGGCACGCTCGGCGCGCTGGCCGCGGCGATGGGCAAGATCGCGCAGGACCTGGTGCTGCTCAGCCAAACGGAGGTCGCCGAGGTGACGACGGGCGCGGGCGAGACGAAGGGGCGCTCGTCGGCGATGCCGCAGAAGCGCAATCCCACCGAGGCCGCCGCGGCGGCGGCCTGCGCCCGCCTGGCCATCGCCCAGGTGCCGGTGATCCTCGCCGCCGGGATCCAGGAGCACGAGCGCGCCGCCGGCGCCTGGCAGGCGGAGTGGGAGGCGGTGCCGCAGCTGTTCCGGCTCACGGCCGGGGCGGTGGAGTGGGTGCACCGCGCGCTGGTCGCGCTGCGCGTGGACGCGGCGCGGATGCGGAGTAACCTTCGCGCCGCGGGAGGGATGATCATGGCCGAAGCGCTGATGACGGCGCTGGCCCCGCGCGTGGGCCGGCCCGCGGCCTACGGGATCGTGCGCCGGGTCGCCGACCGCGTCGCGGAGACCGGCCAGAGCTTCGCCGAGGCGGCGCACGCCGACGCGGAGATCCGCGCGGCGCTCTCGCCCCAGCAGATCGCCGCCGCGCTCGACCCCGCGGGGCACCTGGGCAGCGCCGGGGCAATCATCGACCGCGCGCTGGCGTCGTTCCGCGCTCTGCCGCCGGAGGGCGGGCGATGAGCCAGCGCCTCGCCGAGCTGGCGCGGCTCCTCGCCGGCGCGCGCCTCTTCGACCTGGAGCACCCCCGCCGCTTCGGCGACCCGGTCCACCCGCCGCACCGCCCGGGGACGGTCTACACCCTGCATCGCCGCCACGAGGCCGGCGCGGAGGAGCGGCGCACCAGCGCCGCGGGCATGCTCTTCACCGCCGAGCACGCTGGCACGCACATCGACGCCTTCGCGCACCAGGCGATGGACATGACGCTGTACGGGGGCCTCGAGGTCACGCCGACCGTGCAGACCGCGACGGGCTTCACCCGGCTCGGCATCGACACCGTGCCGCCGATCGTCGCCCGCGGGGTGCTGCTCGATCTGGCCGCCCATCGCGGCGGGCGCCTGCCTGAGCGCGCGCTGCTCTCCGCGGCCGACCTCGAGGCTGTGCGGGCGGCGCAGGGCACGGAGATCCGCCCCGGCGACGTCGTGCTCGTGCGCACCGGCAGCGACACGGTGTGGGGGAATCCCGACCGCTACCTGGCCAGCGCGGGCGTCTCCGGCGAGGCCTCGGAGTGGCTGGCCTCGTTCCGCGTGCTGGCCGTGGGCGCGGATAACATGGCCTGGGACGTGCCCGGCGTTGTGGATCCGCGTCTGGGCGTGACGCTGCCCGGCCACGCCATCCTGCTCGTCACATGCGGCGTCTACATCATCGAGAACCTGAACCTCGCCGAGCTCTCGCGCGCCCGGGTCTATGAGTTCGTCTTCATCTGCCTGCCCTTGAAGATCGTGGGCGGTACGGCCAGCCCGGTCCGGCCGATCGCCCTCGTGCCGTCGGGCTAGGGGCCCTCAGCGGGTCTGAGCGCGGTGGGTGGCGTCCAGGTCGCGGGCCCGGACGACGCGGTGCGCGCCGTCCGCCGCGTCGAGGGCGTTCTGCACGGCGTGGGTCAGCTCCGGCGCGGTGACGGCGTCGTCGGGGAAGATGGCGATGCCCACGCGGACGTCGGGGGCGCCGGTGGCGCCGAGCAGCCCAAGCAGCACGGCGTCGTCATCGATCTGATCGAGGAGGCGGGCGGCGAATTTCTCCGCGGCCCCCAGGGTCGCCGTCGAGAGCAGGACGAAGATCTCGCCAGGCCCGGCGCGGGCCACGACGTCCGCCCGTCGGATGGCCTTCAGGACGTGGGCGGCGAAATGCCGCTCGACGAGGCCGATCTGCGCGCCCGCGGCGAGCGGTTCGCCGGTCGGACCGCGGAGCACGACCTTGAGCAGGGCGAAGGGGCTGCCCAGCCGCGTGGCGCGGGTGATCTCCGCGCGGACGATCTGCTCGAACTGGCCGGCGTCGAAGACCCGCGCCTCGGGCTTCGCCGACGAGAGCCGCTGCAGGTCCTCCAGCAGCCAGGCGCGATCGAGGGCCAGGGCGGCCTGGCAGGCGATCTGTCCCAGGGCGGCGACAGAGTGTCGCGCCGGCGTCCAATCCGCGCCACCCCCGGCGCAGAGCACGCCGATGAGCCGATCCCCGACGACCATGGGGATGGCCACGGCGCGGGCCCACCGCCCGCCTTCCGCCGCCACCGGCACGGGCTCGGGCGGTTCCCGCGGCACACGCTCCGCGCAGGCCGCCAGGATGCCCGCGGCCTCCGCCTCGTCCGCGCCGACCGTGTGGGCGACGACCAGGTCTGTGGTGCCGGGCGCGAGGAAGACGCCGGCGCGGGGGGCCTGGAGCAGCTGGCGCGCTGTCTCGGCAGCGAGGGCCAGGACCGCCTCGGCGCCCGCCGTGGCGGCGAGGCGGCGCGCGAGGTCGTACACCGCCTCCAGCTCGCCCAGGCGGCGGCGGAGCTGCTCGCTCGACGCGCTCAGCTGCTCGCTCAGGCGGCGGTTCAGCTCGGCGCGCTCCCGGAGCAGGCGCGACTCCTGCGCCAGGATGCCGAAAACCAGCGCCAGCATCAGGCTGCCGCCCATGAAGAGGCCGACGCGCAGCGTGGACGAGGCCAGCGAGGGCAGCGGGCCCTGGGTCGTGGTCCACATCCAGACCACGACGGCGGAGACGCCGATGGCGGAGAGGATGGCCTGCGCCAGGTCCAGGCGGACGGCGGCGGCGAGGATTGGTAGATAGAAGAGGAAGAGCAGCGTGCTGCGCACGCCGCCCGTGAACCAGACCAGGGCCGCGATGGCCACGATGTCGATCGTCAGGAACAGGTCTTTGCGCAGCTCGCGGCGGAGCCGGGGCAGGACCAGGAGCGCGGCGAGGATGTAGGCGGCGATGAGCGCGGTCAGGCCGGTGAGAACGAGCTCGGCCTCGGGCTCGATGACGTCCCAGCGCAGGATGGGCAGCAGGGCAAAGAGAATCGCCAGCCGCAGGAGCGCGATCCTGCGTTCCGCGTCGCCCAGGAACTGCGGTCCGACGCCGCGCGCGAACACCCCGACGATCCGCCGCCCCCGCTCCATCGTCCCCCTCCTAGAGGTGCCTCCGGAGCCCGGAGGTGAGACCTGGGGAGGACGGCGGACGAGGGCCGGCGCGTCTCAGCGCATCCCGCGCTCCTCCCACTGCCAGGTGGGCTCCGCCCAGCCCGCGGCGCCGTACTCCTGGAGGCACTGCGCGACGAACGCCGTCAGCTGGTCGAGCAACCCGCGCCGCCGGGCCAGGGTGAGCAGGTCCACGCGCACCTGCTCGTGGTTGCCGGAGTAGTTGCGCTCGTAGAGCTCGTGGCGGCCGCCGAACTCGGTGCCGATCGCGTCCCAGATCAGCTTGAAGAGCTTGATGCGCTCCTCCGCGGAGCTGTCCGCGCCGCGGTAGAAGCGGTCGAGCAGCGGACGGAGGGTCTCGTCCCGGAGGTCCCGGTAGCTCGACGGCACGACGATGGGCGCGCCGCCGAGGGCCTGCTCAAAGATCTCCTTCACCCGCGGCCAGGCCAGCGTGCCGAACAGCCGCCCGGCGGCGGCGTACTCTGTCTTCGGCAGCACGCTGCCGCCCGGGCCGGGCGTCGGCTCGGCGGCCATCGCCGTGGTCAGTGCCCAGATCAGGTGGCGCCAGGCCAGCACTTCGCCCACCTGCGCCTGCACCCCGCGGTAGACCTCGGTGCCGGTGGCGGCGACGCCCTTGGCCAGCAGGCCGGCCATGAAGTCGAGCTTCACGGCCAGGCGGCTGAGGGCCTGGAAGTTGTAGCGGTTCAGGAACCCCGAGGCGGCGTAGAAGCCGGTCGCCTTCTCGATGTCGCGGTAGACCAGGACGTTCTCCCAGGGGATGAAGGCCTCGTCGAAGATCAGCACGGCGTCGTTCTCGTCGAAGCGCGAACTCAGCGGGTGGTCCAGCGGCGAGTGCGCCGCGGCCTCGTACGAGGCGCGGCAGATCAGCTTCTGCCCCGGGGTGTCCAGCGGTGCCAGGAAGACGAGCGCGTAATCCTCGGCTTTGCCGGTCTCCAGCGTCGTGGCGCTGTTCTGGGCGACGAAGGTGGCGTGGGTCAGCGCCGAGCCGGTGGCCAGCATCTTCGCTCCGCTGACGATGATCCCCCCATCGGTCTCCCGCACGACGTGCACGAAGATGTCCGCGACCTCGTGCACCGGCCGGTGGCGGTCGACGGGCGGGTTGACGATCACATGGTTGAGGAAGAGCACCTTCGTCGCGTACTCCCGGTACCAGCGCGCGGCGTTGGCCGTGAACGGCGCGTAGAAGTCCGGGGCCGCGCCCAATGTGGCCATGAAGGACGCTTTGTAGTCCGGGGTCCGTCCCATGAAGCCGTACGAGAAGCGGGCCCAGGTGGTGATCGCCTCGCGGGCCTCGAACAGCTCCGCGGAGGAGTAGCTGGGCTTGAAGAACTTGTGCGTCGAGATCCCCTGGCGGTCCGGGCCGAGGAGGAGCGGGGCCAGCGAGGGGTCGTGCAGGGCATCGTAGAGGCGGGCGATGGAGCGCGCCGCGTTGCGGAACGCGGGGTGCGCGGTGACGTCGGCCACGCGTTCGCCGTAGATGTACACCGCCCGCCCGTCACGCAGGCTGGCCAGGTACTCGTCGCCGGTCAGCGGTCGGGTCACCGTCTCCAGCATCGTTGCTCCCTCACTTTCTCGCGGCCGCCCCCGCCGGGGATGCCGCGGTGCGTGCGCGCAGGGCGCGCCAGGCTTCGACGAACCCGCCGGGCAGAGCCAGGACGATGACGAGGAACAGCACGCCGAAGAGGAGCAGGTGCAGCTCGACCAGGGTCAGGGCCAGGGCCTCCCGCAGGAGGAGGAAGACCGCCGCCCCCGCCACCGGCCCCCAGACCGTGCCCACGCCGCCGAGAAACGTCATCAACAGCGCGTCGAACGTCCACAGCGGGCTGAAGGCGAACTGCGGATAGAAGCTGACGTGGTAGTAACCGAAGACCCCCCCGGTCGCGCCGGCCAGCGCGCTGCTCAGGACGAAGGCGGCCAGTTTGTGGCGGAAGGCGGGCACGCCGCTGGCCTCGGCCACCGCCTCGTCCTCGCGCACCGCGGCCAGCCCGTAGCCGAAGCGCGAGCGCGTCAGCTGCCACGCCGCGACCGTGGTCAGCGCGGCCACGGCGAGCGCGAGGTAGTACCGGGGGGCCAGGGCGTAGCCAGCCAGAGCGGGTCCCGGCAGCGTGGAGACCTCGGGCAGCAGGTTGCCGACGGTGATCCGCAGGATCTCCGCCACGGCCAGCGTGCCGATCGCGAAGTACGGCCCGTGCAGGCGCAGCGACGGTGCGCCGACGAGCAGCCCCGCCGCGGCGGCGACCGCGGTGCCCAGGCCCAGCGCCGGGAGCAGGCCCAGGCCCTGGAACCAGAGGTTCCGCGTGACGAGCGCGCCCAGGCCAAAGAAGGCGGCGTGCCCGAGGTTGACCTGCCCGCCGAACCCGCTCAGCAGGTTCCAGCTCTGGGCCAGCGCGACGTTGAGGGCGATGAGGAAGGTCCAGGTGAGCAGGGTGCGACTGGCCGTGACCTGGGGCAGTGTGAGCAGGGCAAAGAGCGCGGCGAGCACCGCGAGCCGGGCCGGCGTCATCGGGAGAACAGCCCCTGCGGCCGCACGCCGAGCACGAGCAGGAAGAGGGCCAGCCCGACGACTTCGCGGTACGCGTTGCCCAACAGGAAGCCGCTCATCGACTCCACGACGCCCAGGAACAGCCCGGCGACGAACGTGCCGAGGACGTTGCCCATGCCCCCGAGCACGATGACGATCAGCGCCTTCAGGGTCCAATGCAGGCCGATCGCCGGGCTGATCGCGTCGGAGACGCTGACCAGCGCGCCGGCCACCCCGGCCAGGGCGGCGGCCAGGGCGAAGGCCGTCAGGTAGATGCGCTCGACGGGGATGCCGACCAGCGCCGCGGCCTGCTCGTCCTCGGCCGTGGCGCGGATCGCCGTGCCCGCGCGGCTGCGCGTCAGGAACAGGTGCAGCCCGCCGAGGATGAGGAAGGCCAGGACCAGCGCGCCCAGGCGGGAGAGCGGCACCACGACGCGGCCCAGGGCCAGCACCTGCCCCGCATAACCGGGCGTGACCGCCCGCTCGTCGGCGTCCCAGAGCAGGATGGCCAGGGTCTGCAGGACGAGGGTGAGACCGAAGCCGATGAGGATTGAGGTCTTGATGCGCTGCGTCTCGTCCGCCCGCGCGAGGTGGCGGAACAGCGCGCGGAAGAGGCCGGCGCCGACGAGGAACAGCAGCGGCGCCGCGACGAGGACGGCGACGAACGGATCGATCCGGGCGAGCGCGAACAGCCAGACGCTGGCGTAGCCGCCGAGCATGATCAGCTCGCCGTGCGCGACGTTGAGCATCCGCAGGACGCCGAAGGCCAGGGAGAGGCCGACCGCGCCCAGGCCGTAGAGCCCGCCGACGAGCACGCCGAAGACCCCGTTCTGCAGGAGGATGGCCGTCACGCCGGCAGCTCCGCGGCCCCCGACCTCGCGCCCAGGTAGATCGCCACCACCTCCGGGCGGGTCAGGGCCTCCGCCGGCGGGCCCTCGGCGATCCGCCGGCCGGAGTTGAGGATGATCACGCGGTCGCAGAGGGCGCGCACCGCCCCCACGTTGTGCTCCACCAGCAGCAGCGTGGCGCCCTGGCCGCGGAGGCGGCGGAACAGCGCCAGCATCGCCGCCGTTTCCGTCGGGTTGAGACCGCCGAGCGGTTCGTCCAACAGCACCACCTGCGGCTGCGCGGCGAGGGCGCGCGCGATCTCGACGCGCTTGCGGTCGGTCAGCGTCAGCGCGCCGGCCGGCGCGGCCTCCCGGCCGGCGAGGCCGACCAGGTCGAGCAGGCGCGCGCTCTCCGCCCGGGCCCGCGCCAGGGAGGGGCGGTCGCGCGCGTAGAGGCGGGCGACGACGACGTTGTCGAGGGCGGTGAGGCTCGGCAGCGGGCGCACGAGCTGGAAGGTGCGCGCCACCCCCAATCGCGTGCGGGCGCTGGCCGGGAGGCGCGTGATGTCGCTCCGGTCGAGGAACACGCGGCCGGCGTCCGGGCGCAGCGCGCCGGCGACGAGGTTCAGCACCGTCGTCTTCCCCGAGCCGTTGGGGCCGAGCAGGCCCACGATCTCCCCGCGGGCGACGTCGAAGGAGACGTCGATCACCGCCCGCAGTCCGCCGAAGGCCTTGCTCAGCCCGACGGCCCGCAGCAGCGCCGTGCGCTCACCGCTCACGCCAGGGTTTCGCCGGGTAGAGGAACGGCGCCGCGCCGCCGCCCTGCGGCCAGACCCGGACCTGCCGTCCGTTCTGCCACTGGTTGAGCACGAACTGCACGATCCCCGTGCCGTCCGCGCGGAAGCGCACCGGGCCGGCTACCGTCATCATGTTGGTCGCGGCCAGCGCGTCGCGGATGGCCTGCGGATCGACGCGTCCCGCGCGCTCCACGGCGTTGGCCACGATCTGGACGCAGGCGTAAGCCGGTCCGGCCGTGACGTCTGTGGGCCGGCCCAGTCTGGCCTGGTAGCGGCTGTTCAGCTCGGCGACCCCGGGGTACTCCAGCGAGGAGTGCCATCCCGGGGCGAAGAGGACGTAATCCCCGTCCTTGCCGAGGGCCTGCGACCAGGAGACGGCGTCGGGAGCGCGGATCATCAGGATGACCTTGGGCGCGAAGTCCAGCTCCTTCATCTGCCGGATCAGGCCAATGCCGTCCGGCGGCGTGGGGATGGCGAAGACCGCCTCCGCGCCCGCGGCCTTGGCGCGCAGGATGAGGTCGGAGAAGTCCCGCGCGCCGACGGAGTACTCGCCCGACAGCACGATCTGGTAGCCGAACTCCTTCGAGCGCGCGGTCCACAGCCGATCCATCTCGCGGCCCCAATCGGTGCGCTCGGCGAAGATCGCCACCCGCGTCGGGCGCTGGCCCGCCGGGACGGCGGCATTCAGGAAGCGGTACATGCCGATGGCGATGTCCGGCGACTTGATGAAGGGGGAGAAGAGGTACTTGAACCCCTGCTGGTGCACCGCCCACAGCGCGAAAGCCACGCCGCAGTAGGGGATGCGGTTCTTCTCCGCCACGGCCGCCGCGGCGGCGTGCAGGTCGCTGCCGAAGCCACCGAGGTAGACCACGGCGCCCTGCGCGGCCAGGGCTTCGAGGCGGCTCACCGTCTTGGTGGGATCGGATTCGTCGTCGAGCACCAGCAGCTCGAGGGGCAGCCGCCGCCCGCCCACCTGGACGCCGCCCTTGGCGTTGATGTCCTCGACCGCGATCTCGTACCCGGCGCGGATCTGCGCGCCGCCCCCCGCGAACCGGCCGGTGAGGGGGATCACCGCGCCCAGTTTCACCGTGCCAGCGGGCGCGCCTGCCCCGATCGGCGCCATGATGCCCAGCGCGAGCACCGCCCCAAGCACCAGCAGAGCCGCCTTACGCATCGTCCACCTCCGTGCCCTGGTTTCCTACCGCCACACCGCGCGGGCCGTCTCCACCACGAGGCGGAGCTTGGCCCACTGGTCCTCCTCGGTCAGGAGGTTGCCTTCCATCACCGAAGCGAAGCCGCACTGCGGGCTGAGGGCCAGCCGCTCCAGGGGAACGAAGCGCGAGGCGTCCTCGATCCGCCGGATGAGGTCGCGCGGCGACTCGAGGACCGGCCGCTTGCTGCTGACGAGGCCGAGCACGACGGTCTTGTCCGGCGGGACGAAGCGCAGCGGCTCGAACGTGCCGGACCGCTCGTCGTCGTACTCCAGGAGGAAGCGGTCGACCTGCAGCGCGGAGAACAGCTGCTCGGCGATCGGGTCGTAGCCGCCTTCGGCGTACCACTGGCTGCGGTTGTTGCCGCGGCAAAGGTGGATGGCGATCGTCACCCCGGGCCGGCGGGCCCCCTGCAGCACCTCGTTGTCAGCGCGGATCGCCTCGGCCAGCGCGGCGTCGGGCTCCAGGCCCATCTCGTTCCGGATGTAGGTACGCCACTTCGGGTCGATGTAGTAGCTGTAGCGCGGCGCGTCGATCTGGATGTAGTGCACCCCCTCGGCGAGCAGCGCCTGCACTTCGGCCTTCAGGATCGGCACGATCGCCCACAGCAGCGCGGAGTGGGTGGGGTAGACGCGGTCCGTCAGGCCGCGCTTGAAGGCGATGGCCGGGAACTGGTTGGCGCTGGGCAGGGTCATCTTGATGTGCGCCGGGCCGCTGTGCTGCCGGAGGAAGGCCAGCTCGTGCGCCGTGAGGCGGCGCACCGGGCGCAGGGTGTCGACGACGATGCCGGTCACGGCGCTGGGCGCGGTGCCGGCCCCCTTCCAGTCGCGGGTCACGGCGTCGTCCAGGTCGAACCCGCGCACCGCGTCCGTGAAGTCGCTCATGAAGTTCCGGCGGCGCAGCTCGCCGTCCGTGACGACTTCGAAGCCCAGCTCGCGCTGCCGGTCGAGGACGCGGCGGATGTGGTGGTCTTCGATCGCCCGCAACCGCTCGGGATCGGCCCCGCTGGCCCGCGCCGCCAGCAGCTCGGCGGGGCGCAGGAAACTGCCGACGTGTTCCGCCCGGTATGCCGCGCCCATCGCTACGCTCCTTCGGTTAAGCGGAGAAAGTTGATCCAGTTATTCGCCCCGCCACGGGCGGAACCTTGCCGCGGCGCCGGGGCGGCCGGCATAGGAGACCGCGGCCCCGGCGCGAATCCACCTACGATTCCGTCCCGCTGCGAGGGAGAAGAGGAGAGTTCGTTGTGACTGGATTCCGTCTGCGATCGCTGCTGCTCATCGTCGCCGTCGCTCTGGCCGCCGCCCTGCCCGCGCGCGGCGCGCCTGCCGGGGGCGTCCTGCGCGTTGGCCTCGACGTCGACGCCGGCACGCTCGACCCGCGGCTGGCCAACGACACCACCGCGCGGCGCGTCATCGAGCAGGTCTTCGATGGATTGGTCGAGCTCGATCCGCAGCTGCGCGTGCGGCCGGCCCTGGCCGAGTCGTGGACCCAGGTCTCGCCCACGGTGTGGGTGTTCAAACTGCGCCGCAACGTGAAGTTCCACGACGGATCGCCCCTCACCGCCGCCGATGTCGCCTTCACCTACACGACGATCCTCGACCCGGCGCTGCGCGCGCCGCTGCGCGGTCTTTATACCCCCATCAGCCGGGTCGAGGCCGTGGACAACGAGACGGTGCGCTTCACCCTCAGCGCGCCGTACGCGCCGCTGCTGAAGTACGCGGACATCGGCATCGTGCCGAAGGCCGTCGTCGAGCGCGCCGGCGCGGAGTTCGCGGCGCGGCCGGTGGGCACGGGACCGTACAAGTTCGTCTCCTGGCAGCGCAACAGCCGGATCACGCTCGAGGCCAACCCGGAGTACTGGAAGGGCCGGCCGCGGCTCAGCCAGGTGGTCTTCAACATCATCCCGGACAACACGACGCGCGCCGCGGCGCTGGAGTCGGGCGACGTGGACCTCATCCACTCGCCGCTCTCGCCGCAGGATGTGGCGCGGCTGAAGACCTCGAATCGCCTGCGGGTGACCGAGATGACGGGCCTCGGCATCACCTACCTGAACATGAACATGGCCGATCCGATCATCCGTGAGGCCCGGGTCCGCCGCGCGCTCGCCCACCTCATCCCGCAGCGCACGATCGTCCGCCAGATCTACCGCGAGATGGACCGTCCCGCGACCTCCGTGCTGCTGCCGGCCTGGAGCGGGGTGTACACGGAGGAGATCGCGCAGCCCGGGCACGACATCGCCCGGGCCAAGGCGCTGCTCGCCGAGGCGGGCTGGACGGACAGCAACGGCGACGGCGTCCTCGACCGCGGCGGGCAGCGGCTGACGATCACGCTGCGCACGCACAGCGAGGACCCGAACCGGGTGCAGGTCGTCGAGCTGCTGCTGAGCATCCTGCGCTCCTTTGGGGTGGACGCGCGCGTCGAGATCACCGAGTTCCCGGGGCTGCTGCAGGCCCTGCTCTCCGGCAACTACCAGGTGGTGCTGGTCGGCTGGCTGGGGCTGGTCGATCCGGACCGCGGGATGTACAACCAGTTCCACAGCAAGGGCAGCCAGAACTGGGGCAAGTACGCCAACCCGCGCGTGGATGCCCTCCTGGAGGAGGGCCGGCAGAAGGCCGATCCCAACGAGCGGGCTCGGATCTATCGGGAGGTGGCGCGGATCATCGCCACCGACCTGCCGTACTACGTCCTGACCTACCAGGGGTACATCGTGGCCGTGAACCGGCGGGTGGAGGGATTCACCCCGATCCCCAGCGGCAGTTTCCGCGCGCTGTGGGCGACGACCGCGCCCTAGGCTGACCCAGCGGGAAGATGGCGCGCTACGCCGGCCGGCGCCTGTTGCTGCTGGTGCCGGTCATCCTCAGCGCGGCGGTGGTGACGTTCGCCCTGCTGCTCCTCCTGCCCGGGGATCCCGCCCTGGCGCTCCTCGGGCAGGAGGCTTCTCCCGAGGAGCTGGCCCGCTTCCGCCGCCTGCTCGGGTTGGACCGTCCGGTGCCGGTGCAGCTGGGCCTGTACCTCTGGCGGGTGGCGCAGGCCGATTTCGGCCGCTCGATCACCCTGGACGCGCCGGTGCTGCGGCTCATCGGCGCGACGCTGCCGGCGACGTTGGAGCTGGCCACGGCGTCCATCGTCCTGGCCGTGGTCGTGGGCATCCCGCTCGGCCTGCTTGCCGCCCGCCGCCGCGGCACCGTCCTGGACACGGGGACGATGCTCCTGGCCCAGCTCGGGGTCTCGATGCCGGTGTTCTGGCTGGGCGTGCTGCTCATCCTCCTGTTCGCCGTGCGGCTGAACTGGCTGCCCTCGTTCGGGCGCGGCGCGCCGCTGCTCAGCGTCCTGCTGGCCGGCGACGGCGCCGCGGCGCTGGACAGCCTCCGCCACCTGGTCCTGCCGACGGTGACGCTGGCCTTCTTCAACCTGGCGCTATTGAGCCGCCTGACGCGCTGGGCGATGCTGGAGGTCCTGGAGGAGGATTACGTGCGCACGGCGCGGGCCAAGGGGCAGCGCGAGCGCGTGGTGCTCTCCCATCACGCTCTGCGCAACGCGCTGCTGCCCATCGTGACGATCGTCGGCCTGCAGTTCGGCAACGCTCTGGGGGGCGCCGTCGTGACGGAGACGATCTACGGCTGGCCGGGGATGGGCCGCCTGGTCGTGCAGGCGATCGGCCAGCGCGACTTCCCTGTCGTGCAGGGCGCGGTGCTCGTGCTGGCGGTGCTCTTCTCGCTCTTCAACCTCCTCGTGGATCTGACCTATGCCCTCATCGATCCCCGCATCCGCTACGAGTAGGTCGCCGGCCGCGGGCCGGCGGCGGCCGCGGCGGCGCCGGCTCACGCCGTCCGCGCGGGGCGGCGTGGCGATCATCGCGGTGATCGTCCTCGCCGCGGCGCTCCCGCGCCTGTTCACCGGGGCGAGCCCCGAGGCGCTGGACATCCTGGCCCGCCTCTCCCCGCCCTCGGCCGGCCATCCTCTGGGCACCGACCACCTGGGCCGCGATCTGCTCAGCCGGCTGGTCTACGGGGCGCGCCTCTCGCTGCTCGTGGCGCTGGTGTCGGTGGGCGGGGCGGCGCTGATCGGCGTGGTGCTGGGACTGCTGGCCGGCTTCTACGGCCGGTGGGTGGACACGGCGACGATGCGCCTGGTGGATACCTTCCTCGCCTTCCCCGCCATCCTGCTCGCCCTGGCCCTCGTCGCGGTGCTCGGGCCGGGGGTGGGCAGCGTCATCATCGCCCTGGCCCTCGTCTTCTGGACGCAGTATGCGCGGGTCGTGCGCGCCGTCACGCTGGCGGAAAAGGCGAAGGCCTACGTCGAAGGCGCGCGGGCCATCGGCGCGGGGGATCTGCGCATCCTGCTGCGCCACATCCTGCCCAACGTGCTCTCCCCGGTGATCATCCTCGCCACGCTGGGCATGGGCAGCGCGGTCGTCGCCGAGTCCACGCTCTCCTTCCTCGGACTGGGCGTGCAGCCGCCTGCCCCATCCTGGGGGTGGACGCTGGCCTTCGGTACGCGCTACCTGCGGGACGCCCCCCACATCGCCACCTTCTCGGGGCTGGCGATCATGTTCACGGTGCTCGGCTTCAACCTGCTCGGCGACGGGATCCGCGATCTGCTCGATCCGAAGTTCCGCCCGCAGTGAGGGAGGAGATGGCGATGGCGATGCGCACCTACCGACCGATTCACGTCGGCACGCTGGCCAGCGGCGCTGCGCTGCAGCTGCCGCTGCACGAGATCCGGGGCGACCGCCCCGGCCCGACCGTGGGCCTCTGCGCCGCGATCCACGGCGAGGAGGCCACCGGGGTGGAGATCCTCTACCGCTTCCTGACCGCGGTGGACCTGGACGGGCTGGCCGGCCGGCTGCTCGTCATGCCGGTGGCCAACCCATTCTCCTTCGCCGCGGTGACGCGCCACACGCCGATCGACATGAACAACCTGAACCGCGTCTTCCCGGGGCAGGCCGGCGGCTTCCTCACGGAGCAGCTGGCGCACCGCATGGTGGCGGACTTCCTGGCCGGGCTGGACGTCTTCATCGATTTCCACGCCGGCGGGGCCACGCCCACCGTGGACTACGTCTACATCATCAACGCCGAGGATCTCTCCCGCGCCTTCGGCTCCCGCCTGCTGTACCGGCCGAAGGAGACGCTGGCCGGCACCTCGGTCAGCGTGACCCGGGAGCGGGGCGTCCGCTCCGTGGTCGTCGAGCTGGGCGGGGGGCGCGTCGATCAGGCCGGTTTCGTGGCCCGCGGCCTGGCCGGGCTGCTGAACATCCTGCGCGCGGTCGGCTCGCTGCCGGGGACGCCAACGCCTCCGCCGGCGCAGATCGTGCTGCGCGAGATCGCCACGCTGCGTCCGCGCCACGGCGGCCTCCTGCTGCCCGAGGTGACCACGCTGGGCGCGGAGGTGCGCGGCGGGCAGGTCCTGGGCCGCATCGTCAGTCCGTATTCGCTGGAGGAGCTCGAGGTCGTGCGCTGTCCCGTGGCGCGCGGGGTGGTCGTGCTCACGCACCTCGTGCCGAGCGTGGTCGAGCCGGGGATCTACGGCTTCATGATCGGCGACCTGGCCTCGGCCGAAGGGCCGGGTCAGGGCGGGGCGAACTCTTGAGCTGTGTCGTCGAGCGAACCGCACACGCTGACCGCCGCGGCGATCGCCGCCGCGGTGCGCGCCGGAGCGCTGTCCGTCGTCACCGTGGTCGAGGCGCTGCTGGCGCGCATCGACCGCCTCGATGCGGCGCTGTCGGCCTGGGTCGCCGTGGACCGCGAGGGGGCGCTGGCGCAGGCGCGGACCCTGGACGAGGAGGCGCGGGCCGGGCGCGTGCGGGGCCCGCTGCACGGCGTGCCGGTGGCCCTCAAAGACATCTTCGACGCTGCCGGCCTGGTCACGACCTCGGGCGCGGGCGCGTTCGCCCATCGGCGGGCGGAGCGGGACGCGCGCAGCGTGGCGCTGCTGCGCCAAGCCGGGGCGGTGATCCTCGGCAAGACCGCGACCACTCCTTTCGCCTTCGCCGATCCCAGCCCGACGCGCAACCCGTGGAACCGCGCGCACACCCCCGGGGGGTCGTCCAGCGGCTCGGCGGCCGCGGTGGCGGCGCGGATGGCGCCCCTCGCCCTGGGCTCGCAGACGATCGGCTCGACGGTGCGCCCGGCCTCGTACTGCGGCCTCGTCGGGTTGAAGGCGACGTGGGGCCGCATCAGCACGGAGGGCGTCACGCCGCTGTCCTGGAGCCTCGATCACGTCGGCGTCCTGGCGCGAACGGTCGAGGACGCTTCCCTGGCGTACGCCGTCCTCGTCGAGCCTCCGGAGCCCGATGACATCGCCTCCGCGCCGGCGCCGCAGCCGCCGCGCCTGGCTATCCCGCGGCGGCTGGTTGAGGCGCACGCCGCGCCCGAGATGGCCGCCCACCTGGACGAGGTGGCCGCCGCGCTGCGGCGGGCCGGGGCGGCGGTGGCGGACGTCGAGCTGCCGCCATCCGCGGACCGGATCTTCGATGCCGGGAGGCTAGTTCTCAAGGTCGAAGCGGCCGCCTACCACCGGCGCTGGTTCCCCGCGCACGCCGCGGAGTATGCGCCGCGCATCCGGGAGCTGGTGGCGGAGGGGATGCGCGTCCCTGGCGTGGAGTATCTGGCCGCCAACGAAGAGCGCCAGCGCTTCCGGCGCGAGATGAGCGAGGTCTTCGCGCGCGGGGCGCTCCTCCTGCTGCCGTCCGCGCCGTCGGCGGCGCCGCCGCTGGCGGAGGGGACCACGGGCGATCCCGTCTTCTGCGCGCCCTGGAGCTTCGGAGGGTTCCCCTCGATCGGCCTGCCTGCCGGGCTGTCCAGGACCGGGCTGCCCCTCGGCGTGCAGCTCGTGGCGCCGAGCCTCGCCGAGCGGCGCCTGTTCGATGTCGCGCGGTGGTGCGAGGCCGTTCTCGACTTCCAGGCCGCGCCCCCGCTCTGACCCTCCGCGGCCTGGAGCCCCAGGCCAGCCGGACGCGGGGGCGTCTGTCTAGGGAAGGGCGCGACCGGGCACAACCTCGGGGAACCTCGAAAGGAGGAGGTCCCCGTGAGAGCTGTCCGATGCGCATCGGTTGGCTTGATCGTCGCCTTGCTCCTGATCCCCCGCGCCGTGGCGTGGGGCGCGCAGCCGCCGAAGGTGAAGACCGTCGGCGCCGGACAGACCTACTGCCCCGCGCGCACCATCGTCAACAACAAGATCGCCGTCAAGCAGGGCGCCTGCTACACGCTCTTCGTCATGCGCGACGCCAAGCGCACCTACCTGGTCTTCGCTGCGAAGGACGCCAAGCTGGCCGCCGGCCAGGCCGTCCCCGTGAGCAGCGCGGCCGGCGCCGCCGTGGTGAAGAAGGTTCGCTTCAAGATCCCCATCCGGCCCGCCGGTGAGGTCGTGCCGGTGGGCGCGATCCGGGTGGTCGGGGCGAAGGTCGAAGACTACGGCGCGCGCGTCGTCTTCACCCTCCTCGGCACGCCGGTCAACGACGCCATGGTCACCTTCAGCGTGGTGATGGCCAGCGGGAAGAAGTAGGCGCGATCCCCCTGCGCGCCTGCCGGGCCGCCGGGGCTGCGACCGGCGGCCCTTTCTTGTTCATCCGCATCGCCGCTTAGCGCACGGGGGCGGCGTCGTTGCGGTAGTTGCGCTGGATGAGCCAGCGCCGGGGATCGACCTCTACCCGCCGCACCGGGCGCGGCGTGACGGCGGTCACCGGCACCGCGCCGTGCGCGGGCACCTCCACGTGCTCGATGTGCGTCGCGTCGTCCATCGCGAAGCCGACCTCGACCGGCATCCGCCCGCCGCCGAGGTTGCGCACGACCGCGGTCGTGGTGACTCCACCAGGGCCGACGGCGCTGCGGACCTCGCTCACGGTGTAGTCCGGCAGCACCGTGCTGTAGATCCATTGCTGCACGAAGTCGTCGAGCGGCCGCCCGGCGGCGCGCTCCATCGCCTGCTGGAACTCGTCGAGGCGCGCCGCGCGCCCCCGCGTCTCCCGGAAGTACGCGGCCAGGCCGCGGCGGAAGGCGTCGTCGCCGATCAGGCCGCGCAGCATGTGCAGGACGAGAGCGCCCTTGGCGTAGCTCACCGCGCGCGCCGCCGCGCCGTAGTTGGCGAAGGTGATCGCGGCGATGGCGGGTTCCCCGGGCGCGCCGGCCACCGCCGCGTAGCGGTCGCGCTCCTCCTGCACCTCGCGGCGGAAGGCCTCGGGACCGAGCAGCGCCTCCACCGCCATCAGGGCGAGGTACTCGGCGAAGCCCTCTGAGAGCCAGATGAAGCCCACGCCCTTGGGCACGGTCTGGCTGGGCACGTAGCTGTGCGCCGCCTCGTGCGCCATGAGGAGGAGCAGGAAGGAGTCCCGGTTGTCGGGTCCGGGGAAGCCGTTTGTGAACGCGCGGTCGTCGATGAGCAAGAAGGCCGGGTAGCCGATGCCGCCGCCTACGACCCGCAGCGAAACGGTGCGCAGCTCGGCATAGGGGAACGGGTACAGCAGCGCGCTGTAGAACGCGATCGCGCGGCCGAGGAACCCGGCCAGCTTGTCCAGGTTGCGGTCCTCGCGCGCCGGGACGTAGAACGTCATCCGCCGTCCCTGCACGGTGCGGTCGCGCACGACATGCCAGCGGCCGCCGGCGATGGCGATCCAGGGCACGGCGACCTCCGACTCCCACCGCGTCGTCGCCCCCTGGCGCGCGACCAACCGGCCGGCGGCGCCCACGGTGTAGCCGGCGGGCGTGGTGAGGGTGAGGGTGACGCGGCCCAGGTTCGCGGAGAAGTCGCCGAACGGGCTGACCAGCACCGGATAGAGGGTGCCCTCCCCGACCAGCACCGCCTCGTCGTAGACGTACAGCGGCCGGCCTTCGTAGGTGAAGGTCACGGCCACGCGCGCGCCGGGGAGCAGGGGCGGATCGAAGGCCAGGGTGAGCGCATCCTGGTGGCGGGACGGCACGACCCGATAGCCGGGGGCGCGCACGCCGGTCAGCGTCATCTCAGCGTCGAACTGCAGCCGCGCCGTGCGCACGGGGGCGGGGGCGGTGACCTCGAACGCGGCCGTGGTCGTTCCCCGCAGCAGGCCGCGGGAGAGGAAGCGCACGCCGCCGGTCTCGGTGATGTCGGCGCGCAGCGGCACCGGAGTGATCGCGGCGTCGATCTGGAACGATCGGATGACCAGCTCGTCCAGCGTGGGCTGCGCGGCGGCCGGGGTTCTCCCGGCGGACGGGATCCCGCCGGCCAGGAGGGCGGCGATCACGACCAGGGCGATGGGGCCCTGGCGCCGTACCGAGGTGAGCATCGTTCCCCGCCTCCCTCTCTCCATGCCTTCGTCCGCCCGGCCAGGGCAGGAGCGCGCTCCCTCCGCCTGTAATCCTGCATCCACCATGCAGATCCCCACGCTGGCCGACGTCCATGCCGCCCGGGGGCGCATTCGTCCCTACCTTCGCCCCACGCCGCTGTACGCCTATCCGGCGCTCGACCGCCTTGTCGGCGCGGAGATCTGGGTGAAGCACGAGAACCACCTGCCCGTCGGCGCGTTCAAGGTGCGGGGCGGCGTGAACCTGCTGTCCCAGCTCCCCCCCGACGAACGGCGGCGGGGCGTCATCGCCGCGTCCACCGGCAATCACGGCCAGTCCATCGCCTTCGCCGCGCGGCTGTTCGGGGTCCGCGCGATCATCTGCGTCCCCGAGGGGGCGAACCCGGTCAAGGTGGAGGCGATGCGGGACCTCGGCGCGGAAGTCGTCATGCGCGGCCGCGACTACGACGAGGCGCGGGAGCACTGCGAGCGCCTGGCCGCCGACGAGGGCTACCGCTACATCCACTCCGGCAACGAGCCGCTGCTCATCGCCGGCGTGGCCACGGCCACGCTGGAGATCCTCGAGGAGCGGCCCGATATCGAGGCGATCATCGTGCCGGTCGGCGGGGGCAGCGGCGCGGCTGGGGCCTGCGTCGTCGTCAGCGCGCTGCGGCCTGCGGTGCGGGTGATCGGCGTGCAGTCCGCGGACGCGCCCGCCGCCTACCGCTCCTGGCAGGCCCGGCGGCTCGTCGAGGACCGCATGCGCACCTATGCCGAGGGACTGGCCACCCGCACGGCGTTCGAGCTCCCCCAGCGCATCCTCTGGGAGCACCTGCGCGACTTCGTCCTCGTCAGTGACGACGAGATCCGCGCCGCGCAGCGGGCGATGATCGAGAAGACCCGCAACCTCGTCGAGGCCGCCGGGGCGGCGCCCCTGGCCGCGGCCCTCCGGCTCCGCGAGTCGCTCGCCGGCCGGCGCGTCGCCCTGATCTGCAGCGGCGGCAACGTCAGCCCCGACCAGCTGCGCGCCCTGCTCAGCCCGTAGCCGCCGGCGCTCCGCGCGGGCCTCCCTACAGCCAGACGGCTGACGTCCGGACGATCAGGTCGTTCGCGGGCGCATCAGGACGGGCGCCCGCAGAGACGCGGACGCCCGTCCAGCGCCTCGATCACGCCCCTAGAACCGCCCGCCGACCAGGCCCTGCTCCCGCCACTTGCGGTAGATCCGCCGCAGCTGCGCCGCCGCAGCCGTCAGCGCCGCCTCGGGCGTGTCGATGCCCTGAGCCACGCGGGCGAACATCACCGGGATGACCCAGGTGTTGAAGGCTTCGTCCATCGCCGCGCTCGACGGGCCCGGCCAGCCGACGTGGTAGGCCCACTCGTAGGCCGTTTCGATCGTGGCCAGTTTGTCCTTGCGGTCGCCCGCCGCCTTGGAGATCGGATCGTCGCGCAGGTAGGCCAGCCGCTTCTCTTTGGAAATGGCCCCTGTGAACGTGGGGAAGTCGTAGGCCTGGCTGGCGTGGAACTTCCCGGGGGACCATCCCTCGCGGGCGGCGACATCCGGGTCGTAGCTTGCGATGAGGTCCACCAGGAACTTCTGGGCCGCGTTGCGCACCGGCGCCGGCCGGTTCCGCCACAGGGTGTAGACGCCCATGACGTGCTCCAACCCCCGCGCGCCGGATGGGCCCTGCGGGGCGCGCTCCGTGACCCAGGTGTTGCGCGCGAACTGCACCGCGGCCGAGGTGTTGGGATCCTCGCCGCGGCGCAGGGCGGCGATGGCCTGGGCCTGCGCGGTGCGGGTGATCGAGATGGCGTTGGCGGCCATCGAGATGCGCCCGGCCAGGAACTCCTCGTTGTTGGAGGCCGCGGTCCAGGCGAAGACCCCCGGGAACATCGCCTCCTCGTACAGCGCCTTCACGAAGCGCAGCGCGTCGAGGGTGCGCTGCCGGAACGGCGGACGGTCGATGACGACGTTGCTCTCCTCGTCCACCTCCGAGGTGCCCCAGGAGTACATCAGGGCGTGCAGCCACATGTTGGTGTCGATCTCCTGGGAGAGCCCCAGCCCGACCGGGTGGCCGAGCTTCTTCAGCTCCCGGCCGCCCCAGCGGATATGATCCCAGGTGACCGGGCCGCGCAGCGGGACGCGCTCGGCGCCCACGATGCGGGCGGACACCTGGCGCCACAGGTCGGCGCGATAGTGCACGGGATCGGGGACGAAGTTGTCCGAGACGCCGAAGTAGCGCCGCGTCACCGGGTTGAACGTGCTCCTCTCCGCGAGCGGGATGTAGCTGCCCGCGCGGCGCTTGAGCTCCTCGACGACCTCGCGATGCGCGTCGGTGTCCACCTGGCGCTCCAGCGTGGCCGGGGGGCTCAGGTGCTGGATGAGGTCGTGGCCGGGATCGGCGCCGGCGGCCACGCGGGACGCCTCCGCCGCGGCGACGGCGGGGATGTCGGCCAGGCCGATGTGGTCGAGGACGACGCGCACGCCGTTCTTCTCCCCCCAGCGGGGGGCGAAGACGCGATCCAGCCATTCGTCGTAGGGCGGCACGAAGTGCCGCCACTGCAGGATGCGGAGCGTCACCGGCTGCGCGGACGCCCCGCGGGGCAGCAGCAGCGGCCCCAGCCCTGCCGCGGCGGCCAGGGCGCCGGCGGTCTTCAGCAGCTCCCGCCGGGTGAGCCGCCAGCGGCCGTCGGCCACCCGCGTCCAGACCCATTCCCCTTCAGCCATCCTCCCCGCCTCCCTTCGCTGCGGCCGTGCCGGCCGCGGGATCACTTGATCGCCCCACTGACGGTGAAGCTGCCCACGAACCGCTCGATCACCGCGTAGTACATCGCCGCCACGGGCACGCTGGCCAGGAAGGCCGAGGCCATCAGCGGCCCCCAGTCGAAGATGTCGCCCCGCACCATGTCCGCCGGCACGCCGACGCTGACGGTCTTCTGAGCGATGCTCGTCACGAAGGTCAGGGCGTAGACGAACTCCTGGGCGGAGAGGGTGAAGCCGAAGATCACCACCGTGGCGATGCCCGGCAACGTGAGGGGGATCACCACCCGCCACAGCGCCCGCAGCCGGGTGCAGCCGTCCACGAGGGCCGCCTCCTCCAGTTCCCGCGGCACGCCGCGCAGGAAGCCGGTGAGCAGCCAGACGCTCAGCGGCACGGTGATCGTGGGGTAGACCACGATCAGGGACCACAGGGTGTTCTGCAGGCCGAGCGTCGTCACCACCCGCGCCATGGGGATGAACAGCAGCGTCGGTGGGACGAGGTAGACGAGGAAGATGCCGATGCTCGCCCGCTCGCCCCAGCGGCCCAGATAGCGCGCCAGGCTGTAGGCCGCGGGCAGGGCGAGCAGGAGGGTGATCACCACCACCGCCACGCCGACCAGCGCCGTGTTGAGCACCCAGCGGGCGTACAACGTCTTCGTGAACACGTACTGCCAGTGTTCCAGCGTCGGCGGCTCGTGGAACCAGAAGGGGTTGTGCAGCGGATTGTAGAGGTCGGAGTTGCGCTTGAAGGCCGTGATCAGCATCCAGGCGAACGGCGTGGCCGCGGTGATGACGAAGGCGCCGAGGATCCCGGCGCGGCCCAGGGCGAGCAGGGTCCCCCGCGCCCGCACCTAGGCCACCTCCACGCGGCGCGCCAGGCGCAGCACCAGCACCGCGGCGACCAGGAGCACGGGGAAGAGGAGCAGGGAGATCGAGGCGCCCACGCTGAGGTTGCCGCCGAAGATCCCCTTGAAGAAGGCCAGGCTGGAGAGGACCTGGGTGGTGTCGAACGGGCCGCCCCGGGTCAGGACGTAGACCACGGCCATGTCCGTGAAGGTGAAGATCGTGCCGAACAGCACGGCCACCGCGGTCACGGGCGCCAGCAGGGGCAGCACGATGTGGACCAGCCGCCGCCAGAAACCGGCACCGTCCACCTCCGCCTGATCGAGCACGTCGCGGGGCAGCGCGGCCAGGCCGGCCAGGAGGATCACCGTGGCGAAGGGCAGCATGCGCCAGACGTGCACGGTGACCACGGAGAACATCGCCAGGGTCGGCCGGCCCAGCCAGAACATGTTCTCGCCGGGCCCCAGCCAGCCGATGCCGCGCAGCATCCAGTCGAGGATGCTGAACCGGGCGTGGAAGATCCACAGCCAGCCGATCGTCGTCAGGGAGACCGGCGCGACCCACGGCAGGAGCACGAGGAACATCACCAGCCCGCGGCCCCGGAAGGGCCGCTGCAGGGCGTGGGCCAGGACGTTGGCCAGGACGAGGACCGCGACCTGGGCCAGGACGGTGAAGGTGAAGGTGTTCCGCAGGGCGCGCATCGCCACAGGGTCCTGGAAGACCTCGATGAAGTTGGCCAGGCCGATGTAGCGCCCGTAGGGGTTGCCGGTCGTCGCGTCGGTCAGGCTGAGGTAGAGGGCGAAGAGGAAGGGGAAGCCGACGAGGAGCACGATGTAGAGCACGGCGGGGGTGAGCAGCAGGGGGCCGAGCACGCGCTCGCGCTCGAACAGAGCGCGCCCGTTCGACAGGGCGGCAGAGAGCGAGCGCGGCACGCTCACGGCCACCGCTCGACCACCACCTTCTTCTCGGTGTAGAACTCCACCGCGTCGCGCCCCTGGCCGTGCAGGTCGCCGAAGAAGCTCTGGTTCCAGCCGGCGAAGGGGAAGAAGGCCATCGGCGCGGCGACCCCGACGTTGATGCCGATGTTGCCCACCTGCGCCTCGTACCGGAACCGCCGCGCGGCCGCCCCGCTGCGCGTGAACAGGCAGGCCATGTTGCCGTAGTCCTGGCTGTTGACCAGGGCGATCGCCTCGTCGATCGTGCGCACGGGGATCAGCCCCAGCACCGGTCCGAAGATCTCGGTGCGGGCGATCGTTCCCCCGGGAGGCACCTCGTCCAGCACCGTGGGCCGGACGAAGAACCCCCCCTCCCGGCCAGGGATGCGGGTCCCCCGCCCGTCGACGATGATCCGGGCGCCCTCGGCCTCGGCCTGGCCGATCAGCCCCTCGACGCGCCGCTGGCTCTCGGCGCGGATCAGCGGTCCCATCTCCACCCCCGGCTCCAGCCCGTCGCCCACCCGGCGGGCGGCGGCCAGCGCGGCGACCGCCTCGGTGAACGGCGCCCGCGCCTCGCCGACGACGATGGCCAGCGACGACGCCAGGCAGCGCTGGCCGGCGCAGCCGAACGCCGAGTCGGCGACCAGACGCGGCACCGCGGCCATGTCCGCGTCGGGGAGGACGATCGCCGGGTTCTTGGCTCCGCCCTGGCACTGGGCCCGCTTGCCGGCCGCCGCGGCCCGCGCGTAGACCTGCCGGGCCGCCGGGGTCGAGCCGACGAAGCTCACGGCGCGGACGAGCGGGTGATCGCAGATGGCCTGCACGGTCTCCGCCGCGCCGTTGACGACGTTCACCACCCCGGCCGGGACCCCGGCCTGCTCGATCAGGCGCATGATCTTCTGCATCGTCAGGGGGACTTTCTCGGACGGCTTGACGATGATGGCGTTGCCGCAGGCCACGGCGTAGGGCAGGAACCATAAGGGGATCATCCCAGGGAAGTTGAACGGCGTGATGGCGGCGACGACCCCGAGGGGCTGGCGGAAGAGATGCTCGTCGATGCCGCGGGCCACGTCCTCGCTGTTGTAGCCCTGCAGCAGGGCGGGGATGCCGCAGGCCACCTCGACGTTCTCGATCCCCCGCCGCAGCTCGCCCACCGACTCGTCGTACGTCTTGCCGCACTCCTCGGTGACGGTGCGGGCCAGGTCGTCGAGATGCTCCTCGAGCAGGCGCTTCAGGTGGAAGAGGGGCTGGACGCGCTCCGGCGCCGGTGTGCGCCGCCACTCCTGGAAGGCCCGCGCCGCCGCCTGCGCAGCGTGGTCCACGTCGGCCGCCCCGGACAGCGGCACGCGGGCGATGACCTCGCCGCTGGCCGGATTGAACACCTCGAGGGTCCGGCCGCTGGTCGCCCTCGTCCACTCCCCGGCGACATGGTTGAGGACTTCGCGCATCCCCCGACCGTCCTTTCGGGAATCCGGCGTCGGCGCACACCTCCTGGGGTGGATGGACTATTCGGGCCTCAGTGGTCTGGTGTCCTCTCGCGCGCCGGGTCTTTCTGGAATTTGCTTACTTCCGGTGCACTTCCTCGGTCCCAGGGGAGGGCACTCTCGCGCAGAAGGCCGCCCCGTCACAATCCAGCGGGGCTCACGGCTGCTGACTGTCGGGCGGCAGGCGAAGCGGTGGTGGAGACGACCGGATTCGAACCGGCGACCCCCTGCGTGCAAAGCAGGTGCTCTCCCGCTGAGCTACGTCCCCACGACGGTCCCATTATAGCGAAGACGCGGGGAGGAAATCCGCCGCCGTCCTGGTAGATGGTGTCCGTCCCATGTGGTCGAGGCGGCTGGGCTGGACGGGCATCGTTTGCGCGCTGGTCGTGGCGCCGGCGGGCGCACTGGCGCGGTCCGCGTCCCTCGCCCGTGCGCCGGCCGCGCTGCGCGTGGACGTGCTCGACCGCTACCTGCTCGTCCCTCCGCTGCCTTCCGCCGTCGTGGTCGCGGACGAGCCCCAGGCCCGCGAGGTGGAGGTGGCGCCGCATCTGCGCGGGGCCGCGGTGC
>DATLZI010000329.1:0-2297 GCA_035574075.1 bacterium
GGGGGCGTGCGGTTGCTGGACATCCAGGCCGATCCAAGCCACAACCGCTGCGTGCTGTCGTTCGTCGGCGAGCTGGAAGCGGTGGTCGAGGCGGCGCTGGCCGCGGCCGGCCGGGCGATCGAGCTCATCGATCTGAACACCCACCAGGGCGAGCACCCCCGGATCGGCGCCGCCGATGTCATCCCGCTGGTGCCCATAGCCGGCGTCTCGATGGCCGAGTGCGTCGAGGCGGCGCGGGAGCTGGGGCGGCGGCTGTGGGAACGCTACCGGGTGCCGGTGTTCTTTTACGCCGAGGCCGCGACGCGGCCGGAGCGGCGACGCCTGCCCGACATCCGCAAGGGCGAGTACGAGGGGCTGGCGGCGAAGATGGCCGATCCGCTCTGGGCGCCGGACGTCGGCGAGCCGACGCCGCACCCCACCGCCGGGGCCACGGTGGTGGGCGCGCGGCGGCCGCTCATCGCCTACAACATCAACCTGAACACCCCCGACGTCGAGATCGCCCGCCAGGTGGCTCGCGCCGTGCGCGAGAGCAGCGGGGGACTGGTCAACGTGCAGGCGATGGGCGTGAAGAGCGAGACCGGGATGGCGCAGGTATCGATGAACCTGCTCGATCACACGCGCACGCCGCTGCCCCGCGCCTTCGAGCTGGTGCGGCTGGAGGCCGCGCGCTGGGGAGCGGAGATCGTGGAGAGCCAGGTCGTCGGCCTGATCCCCCTCGACGCCCTGGTCGATGCGGCGCGCTTCTACCTGCGGCTGCGCGGCTTCGCCCGCGAGCAGATCCTGGAGACCCGACTGATGGAGTGAAAGCCAGCGCCGATCTCCTCATCGTCAACGTGGGGCAGTTGCTCACGCTGGCCGGGCCCAACGAGTGGCCACGCACCGGGCGGGCGCTGCGCGAGGTGGGGCTCGTCGAAGGCGGGGCGCTGGCCGCCGCCGACGGCGTGATCATCGCCGCGGGAACGGCAGAGCAGGTGCTCGACGAGGTGGTCCTCGCTCCGGGGGGCGTGCGCCTCGACGCCGCCGGCGCCGTCGTCCTCCCCGGTCTGGTCGATCCCCACACCCACCTCGTCTTCGCGGGGTCGCGGGCCGACGAGTTCGCGCAGCGGCTGGCCGGCGCCACCTACCAGGAGATCAGCCGGCGCGGCGGGGGCATCCTGGCCACGATGCGGGCCACCCGCGCGGCCAGCGAGGACGACCTCGTGGCGCTGGGGCGGGCCCGGCTGGACCGCCTGGTCGCGCACGGCACCACGACGGTGGAGGGAAAGAGCGGCTACGGTCTGACGGTGGACGATGAGTTGAAGCTGCTGCGGGTCATCCACCGGCTCAACGCGCTGCACGAGGTGGATCTCGTGCCCACCTTCCTCGGCGCGCACGCCGTGCCCCCGGAGTTCGCCGGCGACCCCGACGGCTACGTCCGGCTGGTCGTCGAGGAGATGATTCCCGCCGTCGTGGAGGAAGACCTCGCCGAGTTCTGCGATGTCTTCTGCGAGGCCGGCGCGTTCAGCCCCGCCCAGGCGCGGGCCGTCCTCACCGCCGGGGCGGAGGCCGGGCTGGAGCCGAAGATCCACGCCGACGAACTCTCCGATCTCGGCGGAGCGCGTCTGGCCGCCGAGGTCGGCGCGCGCTCCGCCGATCATCTCCTGCACGCCTCCGAGGACGGTCTGTCCGCGATGGCCTCCAGCGGGACGATGGCCGTGCTGCTGCCGGGGACGGCCTTCTTCCTGGGCTTGCCGTATGCCTCAGCCAGGCGGATGATCGAGCTGGGCGTGGCGGTGGCCCTCGGCACCGATTTCAACCCCGGCACCAGCCCAGGCTACGCGATGCCGATGGCCATCGCCCTGGCCTGCATCGGGATGCGGCTCGATCCGGCCGAGGCGATCGTCGCCGCGACGATCAACGCGGCGCACGCGATCGGCGCGGCGGAGGAAGTGGGCAGCCTGGAGCCCGGCAAGGCCGCGGACGCCGTGATCCTCGATCTCACGGACTACCGGGAGCTGCCGATGGCGTTTGGCACGAATCCCGTGCGCACCGTGATCAAGCGCGGCCGCGTCGCCGCGAGATGGGGCGGCGGCTGATGGACGGGCGGGAACCGGGCAGGGCGGAGATCCGCGCCCGCACCGTGGGCGAGTTCCTCGACGCCCTGGCTTCCCCGACCCCGACGCCCGGCGGCGGGAGCGCCGCGGCGGTGGCCGGCGCGATGGCCGCCGCCCTGGCGGCGATGGTGGCGCGGCTCTCGAAGGGCAAGGGCGGCGACGACCTGGCCTTCGAGCGCGCGGCCCAGGCCGCCGACCGGGCGC
>DATLZI010000330.1:0-13515 GCA_035574075.1 bacterium
GAAGCCGCTGCGCACGAGGCGTTCCGGCAGCGCGCGGAGGTAGTCGCGCACGGCGTCGGTGAGCTGCTCCCGCGTCTGCCCGGCCAGCAGCCGCCGACGGATCTCCGCCCGCATCTGCACGGCCAGGGTCGAGCTCGACTCCGCCACGGTCTGGCCGGCGCACACCGGGCACATCAGCTCGCGGGCGATGGCGTCCACCTGGTCCTCGAGCGTCGCCGCCGCCGCGACCGGCGCCGCGAGCAACGCCGCTACCAGACCGAGGATCACGGGGAGCATCACCTGGTGCTTCGGGACGACCCGAGAGGCTTCCTGTCCCGCGAACTCGAACACAGGGGGCGGGAACACCGGTGCCGCCGCTCTCGAGACTTGCGCCCCTCGGAACCTGGATCCCGCCCGCCGCCCGGCGGAACGCGCGAATCGACCTCGCCGCCGCGGCGTTCTTCGGCGTGTTCGGCGGGCTGACCCGACCGTTCGTGGCCTTCATGGCCCGCGACCGGCTGGGGGCCAGCGCGATCGAGGTGTCGATCGTGATCGCGGCAGAGGGCGTCGTCCTGCTCCTCTCGCTGTGGTTCGCCCGCTTCGTGCGGGCCCGCAACCCGGTGCGGCTGGTCATCGTCCCCTCGATCATCGCCCGCGCCCTCCTCCTGCTGATGCCCGCGGTGCACACGCCCGCGGCCTACGTGGCCGTGATCCTGGGCCACTACGCCATCGGCTCGATCAGCACCCTGGGGTACGCGCAGGTGATGCGGGCGGTCTATCCTCCGGAGATCCGCGGACGGATCATGGCCCTCGTCCGGGTAGGGATGGCACTGATGTGGATCATCGCCTCGCTGCTCGGCGGCCGGCTGATGCAGTTCCTCCCCTTCCAGTGGGTCTTCGCCGCGGCGGGCTGCTTCGGGATCACCAGCTCGCTCATCTTCAGCCGGATGCGCCTGCCCCAGGACGTGCCGGCGGAGGAGCCGATCGATCTCTCGCGCACCCGGGAGATCCTGCGGGAGAACCGTCCCTATCGCCTGTTCCTGCTCGGCCTGCTGGTCTACGGCTTCGGGGTCTGGTTCATCAGCCCGGCCATCCCGCTCCTCCTCGTCGACGTCCTGCACGCAACCAGCTTCCAGGCCGGCCTGCTCGGCGCCGTCAGCTCGGCGACGTGGCTCTTCTCCTACACCTTCTGGGGGCGCATGATCGATCGCCGCTCCGCCGCCGGCACGATGAGCGTCGTCCTCTTCATCGGGGCGATCACGCCCACGATCTACTTCCTCTCCACGAACGCCTGGGCGGTCCAGCTGGCAGGGGTGACGGAGGGGCTGACCTCGGCCGGCTTCGACCTGGGCTGGCTGACCGCGGTCCTGGAGTACGCCCCGCCGGGGCAGATCCGGCACTACGTGGCGATCTACAATACGGCGGTGGGGCTGCGGGGCTCGACCGCCCCCTTCCTCTCCGGCGCGCTGCTCCCGCTGCTCGGCCCGCCCCATGTCGCCGTGCGCGTCGTCTTCGCCATCGGCATCACCCTGTCGCTGAGCGGGGCCCTGATCCTCCGTCGGGCGATCCGACGCGCGCCGCCCAGAGCGGCCTGAGGATCGCGGCGAGTTCCGGCGGCGACCGGCGCCACTGCTCGATCTCGCGCACGGGCTCGCCCAGGCGCATCCGCTCGCGCTCGACCGGCGCGTAGAACCGCGCCCAGAACCCGTCTTCGGTGTCGGTGAGCAGGGTCAGGCGGCGGCCGCCGACGCGGACCTCCAGGCGCAACCCCTCCGCCGTGCGCACCACCCAGGCATCCTGGGCGCCGAACTCGCGGCGCAGGACGTCACGCAGCTGAGTGATCAGGCGTTGCCACTTCGGCCAGCGCGCGCTCAGTCGAGCAGCCTCCGGACCAGGTCGTCGAGGAACGCGGCGAGGTAGGCCGCGCCGACCCGGTCGGGGTCGCGTTCTTCCCGCAGCGCGGCGCGATCGACCTCCAGTGTCGCGGCGATGTCCTCGACCATCGGCCGCAGCGTCTGGATGTAGGCCTGGAGGTGCTTCTGCCCGGATCGGGTGTGCGGAATCGGGATCACGAACCCGCGCCGCCGCGTGCCCGGAGCCATCAGGCGAACCGTGCGCATCGCATCACCTCATCTCGGCAGATTGTGCCGCCGCTCACTCAGCGGGGCTTTTCCCGCTCCGCCTCAGGCGCCCGCCTCCTTTCGCCCCGCGGAACCGGGGCTATCGCCCGAACGCGCCCGTCGTGTATGCCCGCACCAGCAGCGCCGCCTGGGTCAGGCAGAGGAGAGTCAGGGCGCGGGACTCCCGACCGGGACCGGCGCCCGCGCCCCACACCGCGCGCCGCAGCCCGCCGCCGGGACGCAGACCAAATTGCAGCACGGCGCCGATGCCGACGAGCAGACCGTAGAGGAAGTGCAGCGGGGCGCGCGGCCGGGCGCCGCCGACAGCGAGCAGGATGCCGGCCCCGGCCTGCACGGCGACCAGGAGGACGACGATCAGCAGGACGGTCCAGAAGGCGGTGCTGAGCGCGGAGCGCCGGCGCAAGTCGCTGAGGAGAGCCCACCCCGCCAGCACGGCGTTGCCCGCGATCTCGAGCCAGAGGAGAGCGGGAAGCGCGTGCAGCGCGATGAGCCGCATTCCCCCTTTCCCTTCTACACCGGCGAGAGCAACCCTCCCTCGCGCAGCTGCTCGAGGATCTGCTGCATCTTGGCGAAGTCGCGGAACCCGGTGCTGAACTGGTCCTGCGTCTTGTAGCCGATCTCCACGAACTTGTTCAGGGTGACGAAGAAGGCGTACTGGATCGTCGAGGCCACGGTGTCCGGGGCGTCGCGGTTCTTGTCCAGGTGGAGATCGATGATGTCGATGCGCGGCAGGAAGTCGCTCTCCGCGCGACCGGCCTTGGCTTCGGTGAGCAGGATGTCCTGGAGGTTCTTCGTCGCCACCCAATCCTTGCTGAACACCATCGCCACGTCCAGGTCGTACTCCAGGTCGCCCGAGCCCACGCTGTGGTGCATCGTCGGCCGGCGGAACTCGGACACCTCGGCGACGTCTTCCGCCGGCCGCTCGTCCAGCCGGCAGCCCTCCTTGTCCAGCGGGGAGATGGCGAAGACCGGACAGTTCAGTTCCAGGCTGAGGTCGGCCAGCTTCCCCGAGATCAGGTCGGTGCGGGCCTTCTCGTCATGCACCGGCTCCTCCAGCGGCACGCGCTGCAGGTAGTCGATGAAGATCGCGCACTCGTCGGTTTGGAAGAGATGCATCAGGTTGTGGGCGCGGGCGCGGATATGCTCCACGGTGTCGTGGCGGCCGGCCTCGATGAGGAACAGCGTGCTCAGCCCGGTCCGCATCCGTTCCCAGGCATCCTTGACCCGGCCCTGGATGCTTGGCGCGCCGGCCTCCGCGGTCAGCAGGGCGGCGGGGTTGATCAGCGCTTCCCGCCCGAGCAGCCGGGCGAAGAGCACGCGGCTGGTCTGCTCCCACGAGAAGTAGAGCACGGGGATACGGTGCCGCGCGGCCACGGCGTTGGCCAGCTCGAGAGCGAAGTTGGTCTTGCCGCGCCGCGGCGCGCCGGCCAGGCCGTAGTAGAAACCCCGCCGCAGCCCGGAGAGGGCCTCGTTCAGGCGCTCGAACGGCGCGAGGTCGTAGCCGAGCATGCGGCCGGCGTGGCCGCCGGTGATCTCGGCGACGATGCCCCGGCCGACCTCGCTGGCCGGCACCGTCGTGCGGGCCAGGCGGGCCTGCTGGATCTCCATCAGCGTCGGCAGCAGGCGGCCCACGAACTCCACGAGGTCCTGCGGCTCGGCGGCGCCGTCCTCCTTCTCCGGATCGTGCTCGAGGAAGTTCGTGATCGCGGCGTTCACCTCGACCAAGCGCAGGCGGCTGTGCCGGGCCTTGAGGATGTCCACGTAGGTGAGCACCCGCGCCGCGTCGGGCTCGGGCGTGGCGACGACCTGATCCATGAACTTCTTCATCTCGGGCGAGCCGGCGCGCCGCTCGTTGAGCATGGCCCGCACGGTGAGGGGGTCGAGCGTGGCGTCGGTCTGCTCGAGGAGCTCGATGAGGACCTTGGCCACGGTGCGGCCCAGGCTGTGGGGCATCAGCTCCGGCCGGAAGCCTGCCTCGAGGGCGCGGCGGAGGAGGAATCGGTCGCGGATGAATCCGCTCAGCAGCGCGCGCTCGATCGCGGAGATCTCTTCCATGCGCCCCCACCCCGGATGGAAAAACGACCCGTCCTCGCGCGGGGACGGGCCGCCTCCTAGATTTGACCTCTCGGGTGATGCTATGCCCCGCTGGGAGGGGTTTAGACGGTCCGCACGCTGCGCCCGCGCCGCCGCCGTGGGGGGCGGACGACCGCGCGGGCGGTACCGACGGCGGCCTCGACGTACCAGCCGCCCCCCGGAGCGCGCTGCTCGCCGGCGTGGAAGGCCAGGCGCAAACCGCGCAGCTCCAGCCGTCTGACCCCGCGGGAGGCCACCACCGCCCGGATACCGCCTCCGGCCAGGCGCTCGAACGCGCCCGGGGCGAAGGCGATACCGCCCAGGCCGACGGCGCCGCCGCCGGAGGGCGCAGGGTGTACGGCGATCCGATCGACGTAGGCCAGAATCCGTCCGGCCCCGTCGGTGAGGGCAGCCCGCCGGTAGCCGACGACCGCACCCTGCCGCACCGTCATCGGGTCACCGGGGGAACCGTCTCCGCTTCGCCCGCGAGCCGGGGGCGAGCGCGAACGCGCCGGGACCGAGGAGCACGACCGCCAGCGCCGCCGCCGCGAGCACCATGTCCAGCTCCCAGCCCGCACCGCGCTGCGCGATGAACCCGACGCCGCCCGCCACCTTCACCCGCAGCGTGGTGACCAGCATCTCCACGATCAGCAGCCCCCCCACGTAGCGCACCAGCACGCCGAGGACCATCGCCGCGCCGCCGCCGACCTCGAGCACGGCGACAATCCAGGCCAGAAGGTGCGGCAGCGGGAAGCCCAGGCCGCGGAGGAAGCCGGCGAAACCGCCGGGACCGTCTGAGACGAGCTTGGGGATGCCGTGCATGATGAAGGTCACGCCGAGAGCGAGACGGAGGACGAGCACGGCCCAGTCGCGGGACCGATCGATCCGGTTGATCATGCGCACCCTCCCGGGCGTCGTCCTCCCTATCATGCCCGCCCGGGGGCGGTCCAGCCAAGTCCGATCCGCGGGGAAGACTTCGGGGGAAGACGTCGGCCGGCGCGGCAGTCTCGTGGCGCGCCCGCGGGACCGGGGGCTAGCAGGGCGAATGACCTCCGCCACGCCTTCCGACCCGGGGAGCCGCAGCTGATCCTCGCTGAAACGGCCCCGGCCGGAGCCGGGGCCGTTCTCATGACTCGTCCGAACGCGTGATTAGGGGGTGACCTTTGTCGCGTAGATGTTTTGGTTGAGCCCTCCCTTGTTCGGACAATTGTCGGGTGATGTGGCGGGGACCCGACACTGTAGCACATCGAAGCCGTCCGTCCCGTCAGGCGGGCTGTAACGTGGGTCAGTGCCGGTTACGACGTCGCGATTGTCAGTCCAGGCAACATAGATACTGGTCCCGGTCATGGAGATGTAGATGTAGTCGCCATGGAATGGTACGTCGCGATTGCCAAACATCTCGTAGTTTGGGTTGTGTGCTTGGTCGCTAATCTTGATCGGAGCATCCCAGTTGGCGCCGTTGTCCGTGCTCTGTGCGTAGTAGACATTCACCCCACTGCTCCCGCTGCAGGTGGACGTCCCTACGGTCGAGTTGCACGGTGGGCGGCTGGCAGCGTAACCGGTGTCGTCGCGGCTGGTGTAGTAGGCCACGCCGACGAGGATGTCCGTCGCCGCAATGTCGGGCCACCATTCGTGACCAACCGTCGTCGCTGGATCGATGGCGATAGGTGTGCTCCACGTTGCGCCGCCATCGATTGACCGAGTGAACATGACTTTTGACTGTCCGCTCGGCTGTTCTTCGTTGTAGACGACGTACACCCCGGCCGCATTGGCGGCAATACTCGGCTGACTGCTCTGACGGTGGAAGACAAACCCGGTCGGGCAAGCGAACGGTCCGTCCCCGCAGTCTCGGGCGTTGGAACCTGAGAACTCACGCGAGTCGAAGGGATCGATCTCGGTGATGATTCTTGGCTTGGACCATGTCAACCCGCCGTCTGTGGACTTAGAGAACACGATGGCCGTGTCTTGCGGGCTAGGGTCGTTGAACTGGCGCCACGTCACATAGACGTCCCCGTTCGGCGCGACCGCGATGTCGGTGGTCTGGTTCCCATGGATGCCGTCTGAGATCTTGATCGGCTTCGAGAAGGTCGCGCCGTGATCGGTGGATCGGCTCACATAGATGGCATTGTTGCCGAAGCCCTGGAAGCGACTCCAGGTGAAGTAGACATTGTCCTTGTGCGGGCTCAATGCCCACTGATCGGTCTGTATCGCGGTCTTGTCCTGAAACAGCCCGTTGCCCGGAGTATTGCTTGCAACGAGCACCGTTCGGAGATACTCCATTTCGCTAGTCGCAGCATTCCACCGATACGTGGCGACCCATACGCCTCCGAAGTTTGACCGGGTGACAAAGGAAGCACCCGCGGGGATACCCCTATCGAAGGCGATGCCCCCGTAGAAGAGGTAGTTACCCGTGTCCCACGCCATGACCGGGTCACCGGCAGCGCCAAAGCCTCCCTTGTTGAGAGGGGAGGCTCGGCCGGCCGGAGACGTGTCGCCCGGATACCCTGGAAGCAGGCTGTTCCTCCACGACGCTCCGCCGTCATCTGTCCAATAGAAGCCGGCCCAGGCATCTCCGGTGGTGCCGAAGGTACAGTAGTCGTTGGCTCCCGCCGCGAGGACAGTTGGGTGGGAAGGGTTGACAGCTATCGTCGGCTCATTCTGCTGCCGGTTACCGCCTTTGTCGTCTGCGGTTGTGGTGTCGTCGGACGACGTGTCATCGCTGCAGAAGGCGAGGACATCATCACTGCCGCCATCTAGGCGCGTGTAGGGGTGATCTGTGACCTTCTGGTCAATTTCGTCACTCGCCGCTTCCAGCGCACCTGGTATCGCATACGCTATGAGCAATGCGAGAACAACCGCCGACGTCCCCTTGAGGACGGATCCCCTCATGCGCATGCTCCCCCCCCGGCCGACTGCTGGGTATGTACCGGAGTTTCCATTTTGGTCCCTGAACTCCTTGCATCGGAGCGACCTGTCTGGCCGTTTGCCTGACTTGATTCTGTTAGGTCCCCACGAAAGCCCGTTTGCCTCTTCCCAAGACCTCGATCACCTGGCATGGGGGCATTGGTAGTCGATTTCTCAGACGGTGCTGATGCGCAAAGGCGTCAGCGCGAAGATCGTCGCGGAGCAGGCGGGATATCACTCAGTGGCGTTCACGCTGGAACGCTGCAGCTGGGTGAGGCGGGACCTGCAGGAGGTGGCCGTGGGGCCCTGACCCAGTCGCTCGCCCGGGCCACGCAGGCAGGGGGCGCTGCCACCGGATTGCTACCGGAAGTGGCCCCCGCGGCGCAGCTGGCCGGTGGGACTGCATGAGCGAAAAGCTGCGTCTGTCAAGGGGTTTGATGGCGCGCCCGTAGGGATTTGAACCCTAGGCCTTCGGCTCCGGAGGCCGACGCTCTATCCGCTGAGCTACGGGCGCGTGCGACATCCCGATTATATCAGGTCTGCCGCCTAGCCGCCGGGTCGCGCGGGCAGGTGGTGGATACAGCCTGATCGGAGGGATCGTCCATGGGCGAACTGCTCAAGGTCGTCCTGATCACGACCGCCGCCGCGCTGCTGCTGCTCGGCGCCGGCACCCTCATCCAGCTCGTGGAGCAGATGGTGCGCCGCCCCGACAGCCGGCGGCACGAGCCGATCTAGCGGGTCCGGATCGCGCAAGCTGTTCGTCCCTGACCCGGCGCCTCGCACCTCCCCCGGGGCGGCCGCCAGACCCGCCGGCTCCCGGGTCGTACAGCGACACGTTCCCCGAGTTCCACTCGCTGCCCCCGATCTGGCCTCTGGGATCGGGCCGGACGCGCCGCGCGCCGTGGCGCGGCGTCGGGGGCTCGACGATGGTGGTGCAACCTTGGCGCTCCGGCTCCCCAGTCCTATCGTCGCGCCCTGGAGGGAACGCCGGGGGCGGAGAGAACAATTGACGGAGTCCCCGGGCGGCACCGGCGAGGAGGCGGCGGCATGGCGGATCTCACGGCGTATCGCGAGTACCTCCGCAGGGTTCCCATCTTCCAGGGTCTGCCCGAGCGCGAGCTGGAGTTCATCGCCCGCTCGGTGAAGGAGCGCGCCTTCGAGCCGGGAGCGGTCATCGTCAAACAGGGCGACCCGGGCATCGGCTTCTTCATGATCGTCGACGGCCGCGTCGAGGTGCGGCACGACGGCCACACCATCCGCGAGATGGGCCCGGGGGAGTTCTTCGGCGAGATGGCGCTGCTGGAGGAACGCATCCGCACCGCCACCGTCACGGCGAAGACGCCCACCCGCTGCCTGGCCCTGGTGCGCTGGGACTTCCGCGCGCTGCTCAAAGAGAACCCCGAACTGGCCGTGCGCATGCTCGAGGTCGTCGTGCGGCGCATGCGGGAGCACCCGCCGACCCACGAGGAGTAAACCCCCGGACTGGCCCCGGCCCGCGGCGGGCAGGCCCTCGATGTGTTCACCTGTCCGTCCGATCACGCGCCGCTGACGCGGGCGAAGTCTCCCTACGGCGTCGTCTGGGATTGCCCGAAGTGCGGGGGGCGGGCCGTCGGCGTGGGCGTCGCCCGCCGGGTGCTGCGGTCCGACGTCGTCACCGCGCTCTGGGTGGCAGGCCGCGCCGCCGACCGGACGCGCAGCAGGACCTGCCCCGCCTGCGGCCAGCTGATGGCAGAGGTGCGGGCCCCCGTCAACGGACCGACCCCGGCCGTGGACGTCTGCCCGCGCTGTCACCTCCTCTGGTTCGACGCCGCCGAGCTCGAGGCGTTGCCGGCCCCGCCCGCCCCGCCGCCGGAGCCGGAGCTGCCGGAGGCGGCGCGCGAGATCCTGGCCGCCGCCGCGGCGGAGCACATCGCCGCAAGTTCCCGCCCGCCAGTCGCCGTTGGGAGCGAGCCGCCCGAAGAGATGTGGAAGATCCTGCCGGCGCTCCTCGGCATGCCCGTGGAGTACGAGACATCCCCGCTCTCGCGCCTGCCCTGGGCGACATGGCTGGTTGCCGCGCTGGCTGCCGGCGTGAGCCTGGCCGCCTTTGGGCAGCTCGACGCGGCGGTGAGCGAATGGGCTCTGCTGCCGACGGCGCCCTGGCGGCACGGCGGGGCGACGCTGCTCACCTCGTTCCTGCTGCACGGCAGCCTCTTCCACCTGCTCTCCAACATGTACTTCCTGCTGGTCTTCGGCGACAACGTGGAGGACGCGATGGGGAAGGGAGCCTACCTCCTGCTGCTCCTCGCCGCGGCGCTGGCCGGCGACGCCCTGCACATCGCCTTCGATCCGCGGTCGGAGGTGCCCGTGGTGGGGGCCAGCGGAGGCATCTCGGGGATCATCCTCTACTACGCGCTGCGCTTCCCGCGGGCGCGGTTAGGGCTGCTGCTGCGGATCTTCCTCTACTTCCGCTGGGTGAACGTCCCGGCCTACGCCTACGTCGGCTTCTGGCTCCTGCTGCAGGCCATCCTGGCCGGCCAGCAGCTGGCCGGCCTGACGAACGTCTCCGCCCTCGCCCACCTGGGCGGCGCGGCTGCCGGCGTGGCGGGCTGGCTGCTCACACGGCGGCGCTGACCCGCTACTCCTCCGCGCCCCGCTCCGCCCCGGCCACAGGCTGCGGGACGGCGGACGGCACCGCCTCCTGGCGGCGCACGCGGGCCACCAGGTCGTCCAGCAGCGTGTAGACCACCGGGATGACGAACAGCGTCAGGAAGGTCGAGGTCGTCAGACCGCCCAGGACGGCGATGCCCAGCGGCTTGCGCCACTCCGCGCCGCTGCTGCCGATCCCCAGAGCGACCGGCAGGCCGCCCATGATCGAGACCAGCGCGGTCATCAGGATGGGGCGCAGCCGGGTCTGGCCGGCCTGCAGGATCGCCTCCCGCCGGGGTAGCCCCCGCGCCCGCAACTGGGTGATGAACTCGATGAGCAGGATGGCGTTGTTCACGACGATGCCGGCGAGCATCATGATCCCCAGCAGCGACATGATGCTCACCGTCGTGCGGGTGAGGAGCAGCATGAGGAAAACGCCGATGCTGGCCAGCGGCAGGCTGAACATGATCGCCAAGGGGTTCAGCAGCGACTCGAACTGCGCGGCGATCGCCATGTAGACGAGCAGCGTGCCCAGGGCCAGAGCGAAGAGCATGTCCCCGAAGGTCTCCCGCTGGAACTCCGCCTCGCCGCCGAAGGCCAGGCGATAGCCGGCTGGCACCGGCACGTCCTTCAGCCGGGCCTGGATCTCCGCGACCACCGCGCCCAGCGGCCGGCCGACCAGCCCGGCCTCCACGGTGACGAGGCGCTGGCGGTTCAGCCGGTCGATCGTGATCGGGCCGCGGCGCAGCTCCAGCGTGGCGATGTCGCCCAGGCGCACGGGCGTGCCGTTCGCGGCGCCCACCCGCAGGTCGCGCAGCTCAGTCACCGCGTTGCGGTCGTCCTCGACCGCGCGCACCGTGATGTCGTACTCCGACCCGCCGACGCGGTAGCGCGTCACGGCGCTGCCAGCGATGTTGGTCCGCAGCTGGGCGCCGACCTCGGCGGTGGTCAGCCCCAGCTCGGCCATGCGGCTGCGGCTCAGCCGCACCGCCACCTCGGTCTTGCCGCTGCGCAGGTTGCTGTCCACGTTCGTCGTCCCCGGCGTGGCGCGGACGATCGCCAGCACGCGCTCGCCGAGCTGGCGCAGGACCCGCTCGTCCGACCCCGTGATCTCGATCATCACGGGCGCCGTCCCGCCGGCCACGCCCTGCGCGCCGACCTTCACGGTGGCGGCGGGGACGTCCCGCACGCGCTGGCGCAGATCGGCCATCACCGCCTCCACGCTGCGGCGGCGCGCTGACCGCGGCACGAGGTTGACGAACACCTGGGCGCGCTGCGTGCCTCCTTCGGAGAAACCGAAGCCGGTGTCGGCCCCGCCGACGAGGGTGAAGAAGGTCGAGACTTCCTGCATCTGCCGCAGCTGCGCCTCGACGGCCTTCGTCGCCCGGTCGGTCTGGACCAGGGAAGAACCCGGGGGCATCGTGATGTCCACCTGGAACTGGCCGTAGTCGCCCATCGGCATGAACTCCTTGCCGATCAGGGGCGAGGCCACCAGGACGAGGCTGCCCGCGAACAGCGCGCCGGCGACGGCCAGGACGCGGCCCCGGTGCAGCAGCGACCACTGCAGCCCGTCGCGGTACCGCGCGCTCAGCCAGGCGTAGGCGCGATCCCACTGCGCGGCAAACCGGCTGGCCCGCCCTCGCGGGGGTCCGGCGCGCCGCAGCCAGCGCGCGGAGAGCATCGGCGTGAGCGTGAACCCGATCAGGATGCTGAAGAGGTTGGCGAAGGCCACGGTCAGGCCGAACTGCCGGAAGAACTGGCCCACCAGCCCGCGCATGAAGGCGATCGGCAGGAACACGGCGATGTTCGCCAGGTTGCTGGCCATCACCGCGAGCTCGATCTCCCGCGCCCCGCGCAGGGCGGCCTCGCGCGGGTCGCCGATCTCCTCGAGGTGCCGGCTGATGTTCTCGTTCACGACGATGGCGTTGTCGATCATCAGGCCGATGGCGATGGCCAGACCGAGCAGGGAGAGGATGTTCAGCGAGAATCCTGCGAAGTACATCGGGATGTAGGTGGCGACAATCGCCGCGGGCAGGGCCAGGGCGATGATCAGCGTGTTGCGCACCTGATGCAGAAAGAGGAAGACGATCAGCGTCGCCAGGATCGAGCCCAGGATCAGGTTGCCCTGGACGTCGGCCACGGAGTCCTTGATGAACAGCGAGGCGTCCACGGCGACCTCGATCGCCACGCCCTCCGGCAGGGCGCCGCGCAGCTCGGCGATCGCCGCGCGCACGCCGTCCGCGACGGCCACGGTATTCGCATCGGCCTGCTTCTGGATGGTCAGGCCGACGCTCTCGCGGCCGTTCAGCCGGGTCAGGCGCTCCGGATCCTGCAGCGTGTCGACGATCCGGGCCACGTCCCCCAGTCGCACCGGCGGCGCGCCGACGCGCGGGATGCGGATGTCGGCGATCTCGTCCACTGAGCCGAACTGCCCCAGCACCCGGACCAGGAATTCCTCCTCCCCCTGGCGCACGCGGCCGCTGGGGATGTTCAGGTTCTCGCGGCGCAAGATGTCCTCGATCTGCAGCACGGAGAGGCCGTAGGCGCGGAGCCGGTCCTGGTCGACCTCCACGCGCAGCTCCCGGCGGCGGCCGCCGGAGACGGCCACCGCGGCCACGCCGTCCACGCGCTCGAAGCGCGGCTTGACGACGGTCTCCGCCAGCTCGCGCAGCTCGTAGCCGCTCAACCGGCCGCCCATCCCCAGGAACATGATCGGCTGGCTGGCGACGTCGAACTTCTGCACCGACGGATCCTCGGCGTCGCGCGGCAGCGTGCCCTTGACCAGGTCGACCCGCTGGCGGACGTCCGCCGTGGCCGCGTCGAGGTTCGTGCCCAGGCGGTACTCGATCCCGATGACCGAGGCCCCCTCCTCGCTGGTGCTGTAGACCCGGCGCACGTTGGGCAGCGAGCTGAGCTGCTCCTCGAGCGGCTTGGTGATCAGCGTCTCGACCTCTTCCGGCCCGGCCCCGGGGTAGGCGGTGATCACCGTGACGAAGGGGAACTGCACGTTCGGCATCAGTTCCACGGGCATCCGCACGTAGGCGATGGCGCCCAGCACGAGCAGAGCCAGGATGACCATCAGCACGAAGACCGGCCGGCGGATGGAGAGCGCGGACAGCGACATTACCGGTTCACCACCTTCACCGGCTGGCCGTCGCTCAGCGCCTCCGGCCCCAGCGTGACGACCAGCTCGCCCTCGGCAATCCCGTAGATGACCTGCGCGATGTGATGGTGACGCAGGCCGAGCAGCACGCGGCGCACCGAGGCCCGGCCGTCCTTGACCACGACGATCTCGGTCTGGCCGTTCTGCCGCAGCGCCGAGCTGGGCACCAGGATGACGTTCTCCCGCCGTTGCACGAGCAGCTCGGCGCGCACCGAGGTCCCCGGCAGCAGCGCGGATGGCGCGGCGCGGAGCGCGATACGCGCCTTCGCCGCGCGCGACAGCGGGTCGGCCGCGGGCTGGATCCGGCTGACCACCCCCGCGATCGGCGTCCCCGGGTAGGCCTCGGCCCGCACCACGACCGGCTGGCCCGCGCGCACCAGAGGCAGATCGCGCTCGCCCACGGCGACCTCGACTTCGAGGGCGCGATCGTCGTAGAGCACCGCCACCCTGACACCGGGCGCCACGTACTCGCCCCGCACCGCCGGCAGCTCGGCGATGCGGCCGGCGAAGGGAGCGCGGATCACAGCATTCTCGAGCTGCACGCGGGCCAAGGCCAGAGCGGCCCGGGCCGCGGCGTATGCGGCGTCCGCCTGCTCCACCTGCGCCCGCGCCACGCGCAGATCCTCG
>DATLZI010000331.1:0-3512 GCA_035574075.1 bacterium
GTGGTCGTCGACGATCAGCAGGCGAACGGCAGGCACGGAGGACCTCCTCGGCCCTCCGCTCGATGCCGATGATAGCGGCCCGGGGCGAAAGTGCAATAGCGGGGGTGGACTAGCCCGGGGATCGGGCGGGAGGGCTCTCGCTGTCCAGCAGGCGGAACAGGCGCTGCTTCAGCTCCGCCGGGATCGGCCCCTCCCGGCACTTGCGCTCGATGAGCTCGATCAGCCGCCGCTGGAAGTCGTACTTCGAGCCGCAGCCCTCGCACTCCGCGACGTGGGCCTGGATCTCGAGGTAGGCGTCCTCGCTCAGCTCGCCGTCCAGGTAGCTCCACACCTGCTCGAGGACCTGCTCGCAGTCGAGCTCGGCCATCACGCGCCCTCCGCTCCCGCGGCCTTGGGCCGGGCCGCGGATCCCACGTAGTGCGCGCGGCGCGCGTACTCCCAGAGCTTGACCTGCAGCTGCCGCCGCCCGCGGTGCAGCCGCGACATCACCGTGCCGATCGGGATGCCGAGGATCTCGGCGATCTCGCGGTAGGCGAACCCCTCGATGTCCGCCAGGATGACGACGTCGCGGAACGTCTCCGGCAGGCTCTCCAGCGCCCCCTTCACGTCGGCGTCCATCAGGTTGTTCAGGAGGACCTCTTCCGGATTGCCGGCGCGCCGGTAGTCTTCGCTCTCGTGGACCCGGGAGTAGAGGTAGAACTCGTCCACGTCCTCCTGATCGACGACGTCCGGCTCCCGCTCGCTCTTGCGGTAGCTGTCGATGTGCGCGTTCATCAGGATGCGGTACAACCAGGCCCGGACGTTCGTGCCCGGCTTGAAGGTATGGAAGGAGCGCCAGGCGCGCAGGAAGGTCTCCTGGAGGAGATCCTCCGCGCGCGTCCGGTTGCGGGTCAGCCGCAGGCTGGCGCCGAAGAGGCCGTCCAGGTGTTCGCTGACCATCGCCTCGAACCGCGCCCGGTCCTCGGCGGTCCGCTCCCGCTGCTCAGCCACGAGTACCGCTCCCATCTCGGTCGCCCGGTGGAACGCGGGCCGACCGGGCGACATTCCCCATCAACACGACGCGAGACCAGGTGCGCGCCCTGGTCTCGGGGTGCGTCGGGACCGGCCGACGCCGCTCAGGGTGTGCGCGGCGCGGAGCCCACCGGCTGGCGGGCGCGGGCGCTGATGTCGGCCAGCGACATCCGGCCGAGGACCTGCGCCACGGCGCCGTTGATCGCGTGCCAGACCGGCCGCAGGCTGCACCCGGCGGCGTAGACGCAGTCCGGCTCGTCGGTCTCCACGCACCACCAGGGCGCCGTGGAGCCCTCCAGGACGTCGAACGCCTCGCGCAGGTTGATCTCCTCGGGCCGCCGGGCGAGGACATGGCCGCCGCTCGGCCCGCGCTTGCTGGCCACCAGCCCGGCCCGCCGCAGCGTGCTCATCAGCTGGTTGAGGTAGGGCTCGGGCAACCCCTGCCGCTCGGCGATGTCGCGGATCTGCACCGGTCCTTCGCCGAAGTGGTTGGCGAGGTCGATGAGCGCCCGCAGCCCGTACTCCGCGCGCGTGCTGACCTTCATGCCACGATCACGATCCCTTCGCGCACCTGTCCGCCGACGATCCGGAACGCCCGCACGTCCGGGACCGCGGCGTCCTGCAGCGAGATGATCACGTAGGTCGCGTCCGGATACGTGGCCTTCGCCACATCGGTGCTCGACGGGTAGGCCCGCGTCCTCGGATGCGAGTGGTAGATCGCCACGAGGTCGAGCCCTTCCGCCTCCATCAGGCGGTGGGCCTGGTAGAGTTCCTGCGGGTCCATGTTGTAGGTCACCGGGCTGCGGTCGATGTTCGTGCCCGGGAGGACCCGCTCCGCCCGGCTCCCCCGTCCCAGCAGGAGCCCGCAACACTCATTGGGAGCCTCTCGCCGGGCCTGCGCGAGCATCGCGGCGAGCTGGTCCCGGCCCACCGTCAGGGCGTCCTCCCTCCTTATATAGCAGAACCGCCGGCGGAAAGAAACCGCCCCAAGTCGAGTTTCCACGGCCACGAACCCGTCGTGCGGCGCCTCGTCGGCCGGGACGTCCCACATCGTCGTGGAGAGGTAGCGGTCGCCTCCGTCGGGCGCCACCGCCACCACCACTCCGGCCCGCAGCGTGCGCGCGAAAGCCAGCGCCCCGACCACCGCCGCCCCCGTGGACTGGCCGACGAGCAGCCCCTCCTCCCGGGCCAGCCGCACGGCCATCGCGTACGCCGCCTCGGTGCGCACGGAGACCTTGTGGTCGTGCACGCTCGGATCGTAGATGCCTGGGACGATCGCCGACGCCATGTGCTTCAGGCCCTCGATGCCGTGCAGGCCGCTGTCCGGCTCGACGGCCACGATCTCCACGCCCGGCCGGCGCTCGCGCAGGAAGCGGCCGGCTCCGACGAGCGTGCCGCTGGTGCCCAGGCCAGCGATGAAGTGCGTGATCCGGCCGTCGGTCTGGGCCAGGATCTCGGGCCCGGTCGTCTCGTAATGCGCCCGCACGTTGCTCGGGTTGTTGTACTGGTCGGCGAAGAAGTACCGCGCGGGGTCGGCGGCGGCCAGGGCCCTGGCCACGAGGATCGCCCCGTCGCTGCCCTCGAGCGGGTTCGAGTACTGCACCTCGGCGCCCAGCGCCCGCAGGATCCGCTTGCGCTCCTCGCTGACGTTCTCGGGCACGACCAGGCGCACGCGGTAGCCCTTCGCCGCGCCGATCATGGCGTAGGCGATGCCCGCGTTCCCGGAGGAGGAGTCCAGGATGGTCCGGTCGGGGGTGAGCCGGCCGTCGCGCTCGGCATCCTCGATGATGGCGCGGATGGGACGATCCTTCACCGAGCCGCCGGGGTTGAACCACTCCGCCTTGAGGTACACTTCGACCGCCGACGGCAGATCGGCGGTGACGCGCTGCAGCCGGATGAGGGGGGTGTGGCCGATCTGGTCGAGGAGCCCGCTTCCCCGGCGCGGGCGCACCGTCGGCTCGCGCATCGTCGGCTCACTCATCGAACAGGAAGGCGCCCTCCGGGTAGTAGCGCACGCTGCCCTCGAGCAGGCGCTGCCGGATGAGGGCCTGCAGCTGCTCGTGCAGCCGGGCGGGATCGTCGCCCGCGGTGAGCAGCGCCATCGGCACGTTCACCCGCAGGGCGCGGCCGGGGATGAGGTGGCGCGTGATGCCGGTGGGCAGGCGCGCCGCGGAGCCGGCGATCTCGAGGATGTCCGCCTTCTCCAGCCGGGGGAAGGCGACGACCGTCGCCTGCTCGCCGTACTCCCGGGCCAGCGCGTCGACGTCGTCCGTCGGCACGCGGTAGATGCGGACCCGGCCGCGATACGCGCTCACGACCTCGGCGAGGACGGCGGCCAGCGGCCGGGTGGGGGCCAGCGGCACCGTCCAGGCCTCGGCGCGGGTGAGCACCGCCGCCGCCGCCTGGCGGGCGCGCAGGGCCTCCCCGGCCTCGGCCCGGGAGCGCGGCTGCAGCGTCACCCCGGCCTGAGCGAACAGCTCGGCGGGCGCGATCTCGAGCAG